>JAZQFP010000023.1:0-35873 GCA_045539555.1 Candidatus Ornithomonoglobus sp. | reverse complement strand
ATAGCCCTCGTCTATCATTTCCCACAAGTCAGTTACAACGCCGTAGTCAAGACCAAGGTTAATATAGCCTGATGTGCTCTCTTCTTCCATAAAAGCGGAGATTACAACGGAGTTTCCAAAGAAAACCTTGTCCCATAGTTTTTCAGGATGGTCAAACTGTGTAATTTCAAAATCATTTTTAACAAAGATATTACTGTCAACTATCAAACGGCTATGAGCTAACCAACGGTCTCCAAAAAGCAGAGCGCCTAAAAGACAGATGGCAATAATTACTTTTCCGATTTTTTTCATAATGCCACCCCCTTATCTTATAAAGCTATGGAATATATCCATAAACTGCTCGGGTGTTACTGTGAATATAAGGGTGTTAACGGCAAATGCGAAGTTAACCAAAAAACAACGGAACACGAAAAGAAACTTATTCATCTTTCGCTTGTCTGCCTTAGTAAGACCGAAAAGGTTCTCTAACCCAAGACAAAGTCCGTTATATACACCGCCTATTATATATGGCAAAGTAAAGCCGTGCCACATTTCCATTACAAACATTGTACCAAAACCAACAAAGGCAGAGGCAATTCTTCCTAAGCGTTTACCATTCAGGACCACAAATATATGCTCCCGTACCCAGTCGGATAAGGTTATGTGCCAGTTACGCCAGAACACGGTAAATGATGCCGCACTCAAAGGCTTTCTGAAATTTTCAGGAACGGTGTAGCCCATTGCCGAGCCTGTTGCTATTGCGATATCGCTGTATCCTGATAAGTCAAGGTAAACTGTAAGATAGCTCAGTGCAATAAGGGCAAGGCTCCAATACCATGTAAGGTCTAATTGGAGAATTCTTGCAAATACGGTGGACACAAACCACAGCACCACCATTTTCTTGAACATTCCTTTTATAAACCTTTTCACATAGCCTATAAAATCATTAAATGAGAGTGGTCGTGGGTTTTTATAAACCTTTAACCAGTCGCGGTAACGAAATATTGGTCCTGCCGTAAAGGTAGGGAAGAACAAAATATAGTTCACATATGTGAAAAAGGGAATTTTCATATCTGTGTAGTACACAAAGTACAATGCATCAATAGCTTTAAGCATATGATACGCTATACCGATAAAGGCAATAAAAACGGGTAACTGCGGGAAGAACTCATTAAATCTTCCATAGAAAAATGGTACTGTGCACAACAGACAGTAAACAAAGAATAAACCCTTTTTACCGCGTTTTACGCTTTTTAAGTGTCTTATCAGTATATATGTAATTATAATATATCCCAGACTCCATAAAAGAAGCTGCCATGATATTGTGCCTATTACTGCAATATTTGCTAAAAGTAATACCTTAGGCCCTAAATCGCGGCGGAAAATGAGCCGTGTGAGCCCTGATATCAATATCATCGCAAGGGAGGTTATAAGGAGCAGAAACAAAGTGTCCGCTTCAAGATACCACATATATTTTTATCCTCTCTTAATTATGAGATTTTACTCTCCACAACTTCTGCAATTTCTTCTACTGTGTTCATAGGGAACAATGTAATATCCCGCTGAGTAATTTCGATGTTATAAGTCTCCTCAACAAAATGAATTATCTCAACTGCACCAAAACTGTCAACAAAACCTTCGTTAAACAAATGCACATCATTTGTAAAGTCGGGGTCATCGTAAATCTCAAACTTTTCTCTTATAAACTCGCTGATTGTTTCAATTACTGTCATTGGTAGCTTCCTTTCTTATTGCATATATTCTTTTTTTAGCCGTTGTCTGTCAATCTTTCCGCTTGGTGTATGTGGGAAAGACGGCATTGATATAATTCTCTGGGGAATCATATATGACGGCAGATGTTTTTTTAGTTCCATATTAAATTTACGGGGAACAATCTCCGTGTCTGTTTCAAGGAACAGATAAATCTCCTCTGTTTCGTGGGAGAACATAGAACAACAGTTCTTTATATTATCCATTGAAGCTGCCGTAGCTTCAATATCACCCAATTCAATTCTGTTACCGCGAAGCTTTATCTGTGAATCGGCACGGCCAACGAACATAATGTTACCATCCTCTGCCTCGTAAACCAAATCACCTGTGCGGTAAAGCCTGTCGTGGTATTTGTTATTTAAGGGGTTCTGGATAAATGCTTTTTGGGTTATTTCGGGGGCATTCCAGTACCCTGATGAAATTCCTGTGCCGCCAATGAGAAGTTCACCAACTTCACCCTTTTTTACGGGAGTGTTATCTTTATCAAGAATAAGAGCTTTCATGTTAGCACAGGGGATGCCGATAGGCAATGTTTCACCTGCATTGAACTTGCGGTCTAAGACATAATAAAGAACAATATCCGTAGCCTCTGTTGGCCCGTACATATTGACAAACTTACAGTTGGGATATTGAGATACCCATTCGTTTAACTGTTTTATGGGCATAACCTCACCTGCAAAAAGAATAAGGCGAAGGTCATTTAATTTTTTCTGTGAAAGAACGCCTGAATTTGCAATGCTTATCATAACTGTGGGAACCCAGAAAATAACAGATATTTTCTCTTCTGCCATAAAGTCCATAAGCTTTTCGGGGTACATAAAGAGCACCTCTGGAATAATAATGGTAGTTGCACCTGTATAAAGGGCATAGAACATATCAAAAACTGAGTTATCAAAATGAAAAGCACTCTGCATACCGATAATGCTTTTGTCAGTTACTTCAAATGTATCTGTAAGCCAACGGGTATAATCAAGAACTGCACGATGATTTATGGTAACGCCCTTGGGGGTTCCGGTTGACCCGCTTGTATACATTATATATGATGGGTCAAGGTCCGTTGTATTACGGATAATACAGTTTATTTTGTTGCTGTCTATTGTGTCTGATAAAAGCTCTTCATAGACAAGAACGGGGATATTTACCCTTGCATCCAATAGTTTTTCCTTGCCTTTTAAGTCAGTTATAACTGCTGTGGGGCAAAGGTTATTAACCGTTACCTTAAATCTTTCCATTGGTACGTTATAGTCCATGGGGACATAGGGACTTCCTGCATACATTGAGCCCATAAAGGATATAATAGATTCAACGCTTTTGGGAAGATATACCATAACAGGCAAATGTGAGCCTGTGGTAACAGTATTTATAAGGCCTGTTGCAATTCTTTTACTAAGATTATCAAGCTCAATAAAGGATATAGCCTTATATGCATCCTTAAATGCAGTTTTATCGCCAAATTTGGCCGCAGCACTTTCTACAAGTTCAACGGCTGATTTATAGTTGTGCATATTAAATGCATCCTCTCTTATTCACTAAGTGATTTCTTCAATGTTACTCTGTCAATTTTATCATTTGCTGTGTGGGGGAACTTGTCCATCACAATGAGTTTTGAGGGTAGCATGTACTTTGGTATATACTGCTTTAATTCATTATTGAACTTTCTAAGAACAAGTGTCTCACAACTCTCAACAAACAATACAATTTGCTCGTTTGGAGCGTCAAATACTGCACAAGCACCCTTAACTCCGTTTACACACATTGCCGCACACTCAATTTCACCAAGCTCTATTCTGTTGCCCTTAACCTTAACCTGATTATCCATTCTGCCGTCGTACATAATAAGTCCATCATCAGTTACATAAGCTAAATCACCTGTACGGTAAATTCGTTCCTGATATAAGGGGTTTACGGGGTTTTGAATGAATACCTTGTCGGATATATCAGGTCTCGACCAATATCCCAATGCAACACCTGAGCCGATTACACAAAGTTCTCCCTGCTCGTTTGGTTTTGCAATTTTGTTTTCGCTGTTAAGAATGATAATTCGCATATTTTCACACGCTCTGCCGACAGGCAAGGGATCGTGATCATTAAACTCACGGTCAACAATGTAGTATGTACAAACATCGCTGATTTCCGTGGGACCATATAGATTTGCATATACTGCATCGGTGTGATATTTACGCCAGATATTAAGCTGAGTGTTTGGCATAACCTCGCCGCAGAAAGCCACGGTTTTAAGCTGAGGCATCTGGATGTTTTCCAATGCTCCTGAGTTTGCTACATTAATCATAACCGTGGGCACCCAGAATATTGTGGTAATATTATTATCACGGATATATTCTGGAAGCTTTGAGGGAAACATAAACAATGTTTCAGGAATTATGTTCATTTCAGCTCCCGTAAGTAGCATTGAGTATATATCAAATATAGAATTATCAAAGTAAAAAGGTGCCTGATTGCCAAGCTTTGTTGTGTGGTCAATACCAAATGTATTATGTACCCAGATAGCATAGTCAACAACTCCGCGGTGGGGAACTGTAACGCCCTTAGGCTCACCAGTTGACCCGCTTGTAAACATTATATATATTGGGTCTGTGTCGCAAACTTTTGAAAGTGCCTTGTCTATTTCTGCCTCATTTACAGGTGTCTTTGAAATCTCATCATAAACAAAAACTGACATTGTGTCAGGGATGTTCATTTCCCTGATGTTTAATAAACCCGCCTCGTCTGTTATAATTGAGCCTCTGCCGTCAAGCAGGTCAACAATTCTCTGAATTCTTGATTGTGGCATATCGTATGCAATGGGAACATAAGGGTTACCTGAATACATTGCACCCATAAATGATGCGATACACTTACCGCTCTTGGGCAAATACACCATAACTGGTGAGGGCATATATCCGCCGTCATTCTCGTTCAAAAGTGCAGTTGCAATGCTTTGACCCACAGCTTTAAGACGGACAAAAGAGAAACTTTCCCACTCGTCAGAAACTGCGGTTTTATCACCATATTCTGTTACTGCTTTATCTAATAGCCTAACGGCGCTGTTTGGTATAATCATAAGCCTTTTCCTTTGCATATTTAATCTATATTATTATACCACCATTGACTATATCTGTCAACATAAAATAGGGTTGGGAAAATATGCAGAATTGCAGATTTTGTCGTACGATTTTTATGTTTCGACAACCATTTACGACAAAATTTTAGTGGTCAATCTGTTATAATTGTCAGGAAATTTATTCTTGAAAGGAATTATATCATGAAACAGATACATAAAGAGCCGTTGAAATTGCCCCTTCGATTTCCAAGGCTTTCTGATATTCTGCCAACGGTTTTGGTTTTATTGGCATCGCGGTCAAATGCTTTGGGAATGTACCCCTTTGCCATTGCGTTTTTTGCGGCGGTTTATGATAAAAATATTGCATATATGGGAATTCTTGCATCCGTTATAGGAATTGCATCATCAGCGGGAATTTCAGCAGTACCAAAGTATTTTCTTGCACTTATTATGTACTGGCTTTTTGATAAGTTATACAGACGAAACAATATTACGGTTAAGTCAGTTGCATCGGGCGTATCGGTTATGCTAGGCGGTGCCATGGTGCTCTTTATTGATTATAACGGACTTTTTGATTTGTTTTTGCTTCTCACAGAGAGCTTGACAACAATTCTTATGTACATAATTTTTTCCAAAGCTCTTGTTATAACGGAGGACTTTCATAAACGCCGTGGTATGAGCCATGAGGACTATATCAGTATTGCCATAACCACAGGCGTAATGCTATCAGGGCTTAATGTGATAGGCTTTGGCGGTGTTACCCTTACTCATATCCTCACATCTTATATATTGCTTACGGCGGCGGTTAATACATCCGTTGCCGTAAGCGCCTGTACGGGCTTATGTGTAGGGTTTATGGCGTCAATGACAGATACGGGAACTGTAATTCTGATGGGAGTTTATGGGTTTGGTGCTATGTTTGCAGGGTTTATGAATAATTTCAGGAAACCAGGTGCATTTGTGGGATATATTTCTGCCGTGTCCGTAATGCTTATATATGCCCAGAACATTTACGATGTACCAATGGGAGTTCTAAACGCCGTAATCGGCGGTGTGTTATTTCTTGTAACTCCGCGGAGAGTGGACGAGCATTTCAGGAGCTTTTTCACAAAGTCAATTCAGGTAGAAAGTGTCAGCCCCACACAGAGAATGAAAGAATATCTTTCTATGCGTCTTAACCGTACGGCAGAGGCTTTTTCAAATCTATATAACTGCTTTTTTGCTATGAGCGAGGTAAGACTTAAAAAGTACTCTGACGATATCGGGGTTATACTCGATGAGACGGCAGAGAGAGTATGCAAGGGTTGTAAAATGTGCGGGAAATGTTGGCAGACAGATTTTCGCAGAACATATAAGAATATGCTTACCCTTATAAGCACAATAGAAAATGAGGGAGAGCTATCTTATGACAACATCCCCGAAAGCTTTCTTAACCGTTGCGAGAGAACAGGGGAGTTTATAAAGGAAATAAATCACGTTTATGAGTTGTATAAACGCGATATATTACGCCGTAGCGATGCAATCACAACCCGTAATCTTATTTCTGCCCAGTACAATGAATTAAGCCGAATTTTTGACGATATGTCGGGAGATATAACAGAAGGCTTTGAGTTTTTGGAAAAAGAAGAGGAAGAAATCGTAAATGCTCTTGATAAGGTTGGGATAGTTCCTTATGAAATTAGTGCCATTGAAAGTAACAGCGGGTTATGTGAGGTATATCTGCGATTGCCACATTCTGCTTCGAATGAAATTTGCGAGGGAATACTTTCTCATGTTTTGAAGAGGACAATCACTTACGACCATACAGAAAACGGACTTAGCAAATTCTCATCAGGTGCAGTTTATGAGGTCGATTCTGCTATGCTCCAACTTGCCCGTGATGGCTTTGGTGTAAACGGCGACAGCGTTATGATGTTTACGGTGAATAACAGTAAATTTTACTGTATAATTGCAGACGGAATGGGAAGCGGAAGTGAGGCAAAATATGAGAGTGCCTCTGCCTGTAAGCTTTTATCTGATTTTCTTAAATCAGGGTTTAATGTTAAAACTGCTTTGGGAGTCTTAAACTCTGCCATGTGTCTTAATATGGAAAATGAAATGTTTTCTACCATTGACCTGTTGTGCGTTGATTTATATACCGCCGAGGCGCATATGTATAAAATCGGAAGTGCACAGACAATAATGCTACGGGATGGACAAGTTAAAACAATTTCCTCCCAGTCCGCACCTATCGGAATTTTATCGGATATAAGACTTGATAAGAAAACGACCACTCTTAAAGAGGGAGATATAATTTTGATGATGACCGATGGTATAACGGAGTCGGGATGCAGTATTTCAAGAACAGACTGGATAAAAAAGATACTGATAAAACCATGGGAGAGAATGGACGACCTTGCTCGTGAAGTTATGGACACGGCACTTATAAAAAATAATGACCGTGCCCGTGATGATATGAGCGTGGTAGCGCTAAGGCTTATGTCAAAATGAAAAAAATACCATAAATAATTGCAATGTATCTGCACATAATACTATTGTACGGCGGGTGCGGAACGGATAGAGAAAGCGTGTCTGTCGTACAAATACCATTTCTATTATCTGGGAGGACACGCACATGAGTTGTGGTTGTAACCCTAATAAGAGCATCAAGTGTACGGTGACACAGTGCAAGAATCATTGTAAGGATGAAGATTATTGCGCTTTGTCAAGCATTGTGGTAGGCACACATGAAGCAAACCCCACAATGGTTGAGTGCACAGACTGTACTTCATTCCAACTGAAGTAAGAAAAAACGGGACTCGAAAGAGTCCTGTTTTTTCGTTTGAAAAATATTTCGCTAATTTTACATTTATATCACAAAGAAGTCCCAGGACTTGATAAATATATGAAAAAAGTTTATAATGATAATAGGTAAGTATACCCATGCGAGATTTAGATATAGTAGGTGATTATTTGAAAACCGATTTGAACGTACTTTTATCGCTGATGCAGTTGGAAATAGGCGGAGCAGAAACCCACGTGGTTGAACTTGCCAAGGAGCTTAAAAGAAAGGGAATTAACCCTATTGTTACATCAAACGGCGGTGCGTACGAGAAAGAGTTAAAAGAAGCGGGAATAAAGCATTATTGTGTTCCCCTGCAAAATAAAAACCCCATAAATATGCTTAAATCAGTTTACAGATTAAAGCATATTATTCGTCGTGAGAATATAGATATTGTTCATTCTCATGCAAGAATACCGTCCTTTATTTTAGGCGGACTTCACAAGAGAATGAAGTTTCCGTTTGTTACAACTGCTCATTGGGTATTTAATACAAAGTGGGGCCTTAAATATATAACTGACTGGGGCGAAAAAACAGTTGCCGTATCGGAAGATATAAAGACATATCTTATGGACAACTACCGAGTTCCCGCGGGTGATATTCGTGTTACAATAAACGGTATTGATACGGACAAGTTCTCACCAAAGACAGATAAAACTGAGATTATGTCAGAGCTGGGCATAAAGGATACAGATACAGTTATTGTTTACGTAAGCCGTCTTGACGAGTCCCGTTCATTAGTGGCAAAGCAGTTAATAGATATTATTCCAGAGGTGGATAAGTTCGTAGACAACCTTAAAGTTGTCGTGGTAGGCGATGGCGACGATTTCCAGAACGTAAAGAGCCGTGCGGACAAAGTCAATAGAACGCTTGGCCGAGAATGTGTTGTTCTTACAGGTGCAAGAACAGACATAAACCGTCTTGTAGCACCTGCACATTTATTTATAGGCGTAAGCCGTGCCGCATTAGAGGCAATGGCAGCAGAGAAACCTGTTATTATTGCTGGTAATGAGGGATATATCGGTCTTTTTGAGCCTTCAAAGCTACAAGTTGGAATTGACACTAATTTCTGTTGTCGTGGTTGTGAGGAAAGTTCGGGAGAGCTTTTATATGAGGACATTAAAAAGTTCTTCCAGATGGATAGCGACGGACAAAAGGCTCTTGCCGTTTATGGCAGAGAGCTCATAAAGAGTGATTATTCTGTTACTCGAATGGCAGATGATACCATTAAGGTATATGAATGGGTGTTAGAAAAGAAGGAAGAAATTCTAATCTCAGGCTACTACGGTTTTAAGAATAGCGGTGATGATGCGCTTTTAGAGGCAGTTATAAAGGATATAAAGGCACATAAGGAAAGCCCGAATATTACAGTTTTATCTGCTAACCCAAGAGAAACGATGCAGCGTTACAGAGTTCGTGCCATAAACAGATTAAACCCCTTTGCTCTTATGAAGCATATGAAGAGGGCGGGGTTACTGATTTCAGGTGGAGGTACTCTTATTCAGGATGCAACGTCGACAAAGTCATTGATTTATTATCTTGCAGTTTTAAGATATGCAATTTCTAAGGGTGCCAAGACAATGCTTTATTCAAACGGCATAGGGCCTCTTAAAAACAACACAAACATAAAAAGAGCCGTTAAGGTGCTCAATAAGGTTGATGCAATAACATTAAGAGACCCTGAGTCTTTAAGAGTACTTAAAAAGATAGGGGTTACCACTGATGCTGTTGTAACAGCAGACCCTGTATTTAGTATTGAAAACTTTAATCGTGAAAAGGGAAGAAAAATACTTAATGCCTTTGGTATTACAGATACAGATAAGGGTATTATCGGTGTATCCGTAAGAAAGACAAAGGATACAGGAAATGATTTTGAAGAAACATTGGCAAATATATGTGATTATATAATTGAAAAATATAGTCATAATATTGTGTTTATTCCTATGCAGACAAATAAGGACGAGGGAGTTTCAAGAAGCATTATGGCCCGTATGAAGAACAGGGCTTATATTATTGACAAACGCCTTAGCGTTGAAGATACAATAAGCGTAATCTCTGCAACAGAGGGATGTATAGGAATGAGACTTCATTCACTTATTTATGCAGCTATTGCAAATGTTCCTCTTATGGGAATTTCCTATGACCCGAAAATCAAGGGATTCCTTGATTATACGAACCAGACTATTTATAGTAATATAGATGACCTTGATGTGAAAAAGGGTTGTAAGATGGCAGATGAAATGCTTATAAATAAGGAAGAATTAAAGAAGCATCTGAACGCCCAATATGAAATACTTAAAGAAAAAGCACGGAAAAACGGCGAGATAGCGGTTACGCTATACGAAAAGGGGAGTGTTGACCTTGAAAAGTAAAGACTCAGGTAAAACAATGCTTCTTACTGCGGGTTTTATGGCATTTGCCACATTTCTTTCAAAAGCGTTAGGGCTTGTGCGCGACTCAATGATGGGTGCATACTTTGGTATCGGCATTGAGGCGGACGCTTTTATGGCGGCATCAAAGCTCCCTACAACATTGTTTGATATGGTGATAGGTGGCGTGATTTCTGCCAGTTTTATTCCCATATTTAACGGAATACTAACGCGGGACGGCGAAAAGAAGGCAAGGGTATATACAGATAAATTTATCACAATGATAATTCTTGTAACCCTTATAATTTCAACCCTGGGAATTATATTTGCAGAGCCCCTTGTAAAGTTTATGGCGCCTAATTTTGGTATTGCCACACATACTTTGGCAGTTGAGCTTACATCAATAATGTTCCCTATGATTATATTTACAGGTATTGCATTTTCCTTTGTGGGCATTTTGCAGTCCTATGGTGAATATAACATTCCGTCAATTATAAGCCTTGTATCAAATGTGGCTATTATATTGTACTTTGTTATCTTTGGCAAGAGATTTGGCGTATATGGACTATCAATTACAATGATTATTGCATGGTCTTTACAGGTTATTGTGCAGATACCGTCTCTGATCAAGATAAAGTTCAGGTATAAACCTAATTTCAGATTAGGCGACAGAAACATAAAAGACACGGTAGTTCTTGCAATTCCTATGCTTATAAGCACATGGGTACAACCATTGTATACCCTTGTAAATGCGAGATTTGCATCGCATATTGAGGGTGCATATTCGTCTTTGGAATATGCTAACAGATTATACCTTATAATGACGGGCGTATTCTCTTTTGTGGTAACAAATTTGATATTCCCTAAACTTGCAAAGGCAAATGCTGATAACGACCAGACCCGTGCAAATGAGCTTGTTACAATGTCTCTAAAAGCGGTTATAATGGTAATAACTCCCCTTATGGCAGGTGTTATTGTTCTGGCAAAGCCCATAACAAACATTATTTATAATTACGGCGCATTGGCCGAGGATACAACGCTTATTGCAACAACTCTGGCATGTTATGCGGCGGGAATGGTATTTCTTGCAATAAATGAGGTGCTTTCAAAAACATTTTTCTCCATGAAAAAATCACTTGCACCTATGATTACATCGCTCATTAGTATGGCGTTTAATATTGTACTGGTGATAAGTATTTATGATATAATCAAGGGTGATGTAACGAAACTTACAGGCGGTCTTGCTCTTGCGGCGGCAGGAGGCAGCGTTGTAAACGCTATATTAAACGGCGGAGTACTTATCAAGAAGTTCCCCGAAATAATTAAGCGTAATGATGTAGTAGCAATAATAAAAATACTTATAGCATCTGCCGTTATGGCGTTTGTGGTTAATGTAATTTATGGTTTCTTCGGCACGTTCAGAGGTGTTGGCGGAAATGTTCTTACAGTAGCGGTTTGTGCAGTATCAGGCGTAATCATATATGCAATTATGCTTGTAGTTCTTAAAGTCCGTGAATTCACGGGACTAATCGGTAAAAATAAATAACAAAGGAGATGACTTCCCGACTATGAAAAGCTTAATAATTTCTGCCGTAGTAAGCACTTCAAAAAAGTGTTGGCAAAAATGCAAAGACTCAAAATTGGGTGCATTGGTTGAGAATATCAACAATGCAGTTAGCAAATCATGGCACGGAAGTGTCATAATGAAATTCTTAAAAGGTGAGGGTAAGGATAGTAATATCCTTAAAAGGATAACACACTCACCCTTTACATTCCTTGAATTTTTACAAAGAAAATTCGGTGAAAAATTATCGGTTAAGATTGAAAAAAGTATAATATGTGAGCTGGGTCGTTCCTATGTTCACGGTTTTATGGCAATCAACACTCGTTTTTTTGGTGTAATGCTGGTTTGTGCATCAGTTGTATATACAGCCATAAAGGCTTTAACCGAGGGTGGTACAAATAAGATTGTATTAGCCGTGGGTATCCTTGGTGCAATAGCTCTCATTAAGAGTATGAATGTAATGGGTTTCCTGAACGGGTCAAAGCTTGTAGATTTTGTTAAAGCCTGTGCAGGTGTTAAGAATATTACATTTGATTTCTATTGCGAGAAAAGAGCAGAGAGTAAACTTGCAATAATTTCTGCAATTTTAATGGGAATTATAACAGGTGTGGGAATGTTCATATCTCCCATAATCGGGCTTTTGATACCCTTTGCATTGTTTGGAATGTTATTGGTGTTGGAATATCCCGTAACGGGCGTTTATGCGGCAATATTTATTGCCCCATTGATTCCTTTCTCATCAATGCCCCTTGCAGGTGTATGTATATGGACAACCTTGTCCCTTGTATTAAAATCAATTTATGACAAGGACTTCAAGTGGCGTCGTGAGGGCGCAGGAGTAGCATTAGTACTGTTCCTTGGAGTATTATTTATATCTTGCTTATTCTCATTTGCGAGAAAGTCAAGCCTTGTGGTATGGGCAATGTACTTTGTATTTGTAACATTCTATTTTACAGTTATAAATACTATAAAAACCCGCGAAGCATTGTACGGGCTTTTGAGACTGTTTGTAATAAGCGGTGCACTGGTTGCCCTTTACGGCGTAATGCAGTATGTGTTTGGCTGGACAACAACAAATGCATGGATAGACGAGGAGATGTTTGAAGAGGAAACAATGCGAGTTTATTCCACCCTTGCAAATCCAAATGTGTTGGGTGAATATCTTTTGTTAGTATTACCACCCGCATTGGTGTTCTTCTTAAAGGATAGGGCAAAGAGCTGGTCTAAGTGGGTATATCTTGGCATAAGCGGTGTAATGCTTCTGTGCCTTGTATTAACACAGTCCCGTGGTTGTTGGCTTGGTTTTATGGCAACAGCGGCGATATTTATAACCTTCTGGGAAGGCAGACTATGGGGCTTAGTTCCTCTGGCATTATGTGCACTACCCTTTATTTTGCCACAGACTATAATTGACAGACTTTTAAGTATTGGTGATATGGGAGATTCATCAACATCATACCGTGTATTTATATGGATGGGTGCCATGGGAATTCTCCGAAATTACCTGATAGGCGGTATAGGAATGGGCGAGGGTGCCTTTGCTCAGGTTTATCCGTTGTTTTCATATAACGCCATTGTTGCACCCCATTCTCATAACACATTTTTGCAATTGTTGGTAGAGGGTGGAATTCCTGCACTTGCAACTTTTATTGCGGTGTTGGTGCTTGTATTAAAGAGCGGACATAAGGCATATAAGAGAGATAAAAAGAAATCATCAGATTCACTTATGATTTTAGGAATATGCGCGGGAATTATAGGTTTCTTGGTGCAGAGTATGTTTGACTATACATTCTATAATTATCGTGTTATGGCAATATTCTTTATGGTACTTGCCATTGTGGTATGTTTTAGATATATTCCTGTTACAAAGGAGGTTAATTGCGACTAATGAAAAAGAAGATAATAGAAGTTTCATCTGACTCCAACATCGGCGGTGCGGGAAAGGTTTTAATAACCTTGCTTAAAAATTTCGACTACAATGAGGTGGATGTTAAAGTTATTTTACCTCCTGACAGTCTTTTGAAACCTGAAATTGACCAACTTGGAATAGAGGTTATAGAGGTTGATGGTATAGCTGAGAAATCTCTTGATTTGAAATCAATATTGAAGCTAAGAAAGATATTTAAGGCGGAGGCTCCCGATCTGGTACATACTCATGCGAGTATGTCAGCAAGAATTGCGGCACACAGCGCAGGGGTTAAGGTTATATACACCCGCCATAGCGTGTTCCCACAGCCAAAGTATCTTACATCTTTCCCTGGAAAGCAGATAAACGGGTTTATAAATAACCGTTACAGCGACGGAATAATAGCCGTTGCAGAGGCGGCAAAGGAAAATCTTACAGACACGGGTGTTGATGGGAACAAGGTAAAGGTTATTCTCAACGGCGTTGATGGTCTGCCTCAGGTAAGTGATGAAGAAAAAGCAGAATATCGTGCAAAATTTGGTGTTGAGGATAGTGAAAAAGTAATTTCCATTGTGGCGCGTCTTGAAGATATTAAAGGCCACGAGTATTTTATAGAAGCTGCAAAAATGCTTCTTGATGACGGAATAGATGCAAAGTTCTTTATTGCAGGTACTGGCTCTTATGAGGATACACTAAAAAAGAAAGTATCCGATATGGGCTTGACTGATAAGGTTATATTTACAGGGTTTATTACTAATGTAAATGAGCTTATGTCTATAACCGATATTCAGGTGAATGCTTCCTATGGAACAGAGGCTACAAGCCTTGCACTTTTAGAGGGAATGAGTATCGGCGTACCTGCGGTTGTGTCAGACTTTGGCGGTAACCCAGGCGTTATAAAGAACGGCAAAAACGGATATGTTGTCGCAAAGCAGAATAGTGCGGCACTTAAAAAAGGCATATATAATCTTCTTACAGACGACGATTTGTATAATGAGATGTCAAAGGGCAGTATTGAAATATTCAATTCTACATTTACATCCCTTGCAATGACAAAGACAACTCAGGATATGTATATGGAAATTATTGAAAGGAACGTGAGATAATGAAGAACAAATGGACCGTAATTGATACTCTTATTGTACTTGCAGTAATTGTTGTGGGAGTTGTGTTATTTAAGGTATTCGGCGGAAGTGTTGACGCGGGTGCAAAGACTACGATTGAGGCTGTTGTTATGCTAAGTGAACAAGAGCCACACATAGCTGATGCAATAGAGGTAGGCGATAAGATAACAGTGAGCCTTACAGAAAAAGACGCAGGTGTTTTAAGGGATATAAAAGTAGAAAACGCTAAGAAAATGGTGTTTAACTCTGTGGAGGGAGTTCATTATGAGACGGCGGTTACAGGCAAGGTTGATATTTATGCAACTGTCGAGCTTGATGTAACAGAGTCAGACCTTGCATATTCAACAGGCAGTACGTTTGTAAAAGTAGGCGAGAAAATGCCGTTCAGAGGCAAGGGCTTTGCGTTAGAGGGTTATGTAATTGAGATAAACGAGGTGAGCGATGGTGAATAAAGACGGAAAAATCAAAGGTAAATTTAACATTATTGATATCCTTGCCATAGTTCTTGTTGTAGTAGTTATAGCGGGAATTGTGTGGAGATTTGGAAGCTCTGTTACAACTGCCGTAAAGTCCGACAGCGAGTTTACTTATACAGTCCGCGTTGAAGCTGTGAGAGATTACACTATAAAGGCTTTGGAAAAAGGTGGCAAGATAACCGACAAGAACTCCACAATGGACCTTGGTGAAATTGTTGATGTTAAGGTGGAACCAGCCACAAAAACAGAAGAACGAGCAGACGGTATTATTGTAGATAGCGAAGTACCTGACAGATTTACGGCGTATGTTACTATTAAGACTTTTGGTAAAGAGGCTGATAACAGCTACATTGCTGCCGACTCAAATGAACTATCTGTTGGCAGAACAACAGAGATTTTCTCAAAGCATGTTCATACCTCAGGTAAGATAATATCAGTAGAGAAAAATGATTAAGAAAAAGAGCCGTTAGAACGGCTCTTTTTTCAAATATTGTGAAAATATAATAAAAATTTATTTATTGGTGTGTGTTTTGCTAAAATAAATTGACAAGAAACGAAAAATAATATATACTATATGTAGTACTATAATGGAAAGGAAACCAAAAGATATGGGATATGGAATTTATAAGAAACCCCTATATGAGACACACGAGATTACTGACTTGCGCGATATGATTCGCAAGAGCAGCGAGATGTATGCAGAGAGAAGTGCTTTTTTGGTAAAGAAAAACGGAAAGTACGAGCCTATAACATATATGCAGTATATGGCAGACATAAACGCGCTTGGTACAAAGCTTGTTAATATGGGTCTTAAAGGCGAAAAGATTGCAGTTATTGGTGAGGCGTCATATGCCTGGGCGGTAACATATCTTGCAGTAGTATGCGGTGTTGGTGTGATTGTGCCCCTTGATAAAGAACTTCCCAAGGAGGAAATTGACAATCTTATAAATATAGCAAATGTTAAAATGATTATCCATTCACCTAAGGTTAAGACCATTGATAAGGATACTAAGGTAGATTATAAAGTTTGTATGGGCGAGGAGCTTGATGCTCTTATTGAGGATGGTAAAAGATTGCTTAAAGAGGGCAACCGTGATTTCCTTGATGCCGTAATAGACCCTGAGGAAATGCAGATATTGTTATTTACATCAGGTACAACAGGTATGGCAAAGGGCGTTATGCATAATCACAGAACTATTTGTACTAACCTTATGTCAATGGTTACAATGTTTAAGCTATACCCTGAGGATATTTTCTTATCAGTACTTCCCATTCATCATACTTATGAGTGCACTTGCGGTTTTCTTTGTCCTATATATAAGGGATGTACAATTGCTCATTGTGAGGGACTAAAATATATTGTCCAGAACTTAAAGGAAACAAAGGCGACAATGGTTCTTGGTGTTCCTTTGATGTTTGAGAAGATGTGGAGAACAATCAATAAGACCATTGATAAGAACGGTATGCGTAAGAAAGTTAATCTTGGAATGAAGATTGCAAAAGTTGCAGGTGCTGTTGGAATTGATGTGAGAAGAAAGTTGTTCAAGCAGATTCATGATAACTTTGGCGGCAATATCCGTACATTTATAAGTGGTGCAGCAGCTATTGATCCAAAGGTAGCAGAAGGCTTCCGTTCAATTGGTATTCAGCTTCTTCAAGGTTACGGTTTGACAGAATGTGCTCCTATTGGTGCACTTAACCGTGATGTTTATTCTAAGGATGCAGCAGCGGGTTTACCTTTGCCAGGAGTTGAGATTAAGATTGATAATCCCAATGAGGAGGGTATCGGTGAGGTGCTTATTAAGGGTGGTAACGTAATGATGGGTTACTACGAAGCACCTGAATTAACTGCTGAGGCAATCGTTGATGGCTGGTATCATACAGGCGATTTGGGTTACCTTGACAAAGATAGTTTCTTGCATTTGACAGGAAGAATGAAGAACGTTATTATCACAAAGAATGGTAAAAACGTATTCCCCGAGGAAATAGAAACATATCTTGGCAGAAGCAGATTTGTTGAGGACAGCCTTGTTCAGAGTAAGGAAAAGGGCGACGATATTTTAATTTATGCACAGATTATGCCTAACTATGCAGAAGTTGAAGCGGAGCTTGGCACAGATTATACAGAGGAGCAGTTAATTGCACTTATGAGAGCAGAGGTTGAGGCTGCAAATGAGCTTACACAGGGTTATAAGCGTGTAACAAAGTTCAGTATCAGAGTAAGACCTTTTGAGAAAACAACGACTCACAAGATACAGAGATTTAAGCCTGAGAATATCTCAGACGAAGGAAATATTATGTGTTAAATTGAAAAAAGCACTTGCATTTGCAAGTGCTTTTTCTATTCTCTGCCGTCGCGGGACACGGCTATATTTTCAAAAAATTCAGAATAGTCCACATTGAATATCTGTTGTAGTCCTACAAGGTCGTTGATAAAAATATTTCCTCTGCCCATTTCTATCAATGAGTATGTGCTTCGACTGATGGGTGAGCCTAAGAGTTGCAGTTTTGCAACTGTTTGCTCCTGTGTATATCCCTTGGCTTTTCGTATTTTTTTTAGATTGTCGCAAAATTTATTGTCTGTCAGCATTTTATCCATAAAATACCTCCTATGTTTTTGCTTATATGTATAAGTTTTATATTGATATTATCATTAATTTATGATATAATATGCTTACAGGGATAAGCAACAATAGAAAATGATTACAAAAACATAGCTTTTGATGCTACCTGATACACCATGGACAATGCAGAATGCATTAAAAAAGAAAGGAAGATTCATATGAAAAAATTCAAAAAGATTTTAGCTTTAAGTTGTGCTGCCATTATGGTTATTTCCTCGATGAGTATGTCTGTGTTTGCATATTCTGACTGCGATAATGAAGCGGTAGAAACATTGACAAAGCTGGAAGTTCTATCAGGATATGACGATGGCACATTTAAGCCTGATGCATTAATATCACGAGCAGAATTTGCGAAAATAATTTCAGTTATTAGCGGCGGTGCAGATTTAGACGAATCTGATTTACAGGAATGTGGGTTTTCTGATGTTGACAGTAATCATTGGGCTTACAATTACATATTATATTGCGAAACAAGCAATTATTTTGACGGATATGAGGACGGCACATATAAACCAAATGAAAATGTTTCTTTTGCAGAAGTGTTAAAGGTATGCTTGACAGTAGCAGGTTATAATAACCTAAATATTGAGAAGAGTGAAAATTGGTATGAGAAATGGGTTGATTTGGCATACGAATATAACCTTATAGACAATAAAGATAAAGACCCCAATGGCAAAGCAACAAGGGCTGAGGTTGCAGAATTAGTTTCTATAACGATAAATTTACCGATTTGCAGAACGATAGGTTATGAGGTGAGAGATGGAGTAATGGTGCCTATAACTGAATTTGCAGACGGAACAGTAGATAAGAATGGTGAAGAAAGACCATTTAGCTCGTTATTAACTAAATATTTTCAGTAATTGAAAAAAGCACTTGCATTTGCAAGTGCTTTATCATTTTTTATGGCAGGGGTAGAAGGACTCGAACCCTCAAGAACGGTTTTGGAGACCGGCATGTTACCATTACATCATACCCCTAAATCAGCTACCCACCTATTATAACTAATAATTCCCTCCTTGTCAAGACTTTTTTATATTTTTTTGAATAAATTCCATAAGGTCTTGAAAAAACATACAAAAAGTGATAAAATATATTATGTATAACTATGTACGGAAAGGACTTAGGAATATGTTAAGATATTTTACGGCAGGTGAAACTCATGGAAAGTGTTTGACAGTTATTGTTGAGGGCGTTCCCGCGGGAGTTAATATAAGTCTTGATAAAATAAATAATTATCTTGCCAAGCGACAGAAAGGCCATGGTCGTGGTGGCAGAATGTTAATAGAAAAAGACACAGCTGAAATTCTTTCAGGTGTTCGCGGTGGTGTGTCTTTGGGAAGCCCCATTGCTATCCAGATTAAAAATCGCGACTGGGAGAACTGGCAGGAGATTATGGGAACAGAAAATTCAAACGGTGAAAAGGCCGTAGAATTTCCCCGACCAGGACATGCAGACCTTTCAGGTGGTATGAAATATAACCACCATGATTTAAGAAATGTTTTGGAACGTGCCTCTGCCCGTGAGACTGCGGCACGTGTTGCAGTCGGTGCATTAGTACGCCAGATTATTGAACCCTTCGGCGTTGAACTTAATAGCCGTGTTGTATCAATCGGCGAGGTATGTGATACTGCCGATACTACAATGGATGGTTTCTATGAGAGAGTTAATAACTCGCCCGTTGGTTTTGGCGATAGTGAAGCCGAGAAAAAAGCAATGGAATACATAGACAACATTAAGGCGTCAGGAGAGTCCTGCGGTGGTATAGTTGAAACAGTTGTAACGGGTGTGCCCGTTGGACTTGGAAGCTATGTTCATTATGACAAAAAGCTTGATGCGAGAATTGCTTTTTCAGTTATGAGTGTTCAGGCTATTAAGGGTGTCGAAATCGGTATGGGCTTTGAGGCGGCAAGAACTTGTGGCTCAAAGGTACACGACGAGATTGAATATAAAAACAGCTTTGCCCGTCTTACAAATAATGCAGGTGGAATAGAGGGCGGAATGTCTAACGGTGAGCCTATTGTTGTACGCGGTGCAATGAAGCCAATTCCCACATTATATAACCCCCTTAAAACTGCCAGTGTAATAGATAAGACTGAGCATAAGGCGTCAGTTGAACGCTCTGATGCGTGTGCAGTACCCGCTTGTGCAGTAGTGATTGAGGCGGTAACGGCATTTGAAATAGCAAATGCATTTTTGGAGAAGTTTGGCGGAGATTGTATGGAAGACATTAAAGCATCGTATAACGCCTATATGGAGAGAATAAATAACTACTGATAAAGATAAAATTCTAAGGAAAGGTGGTGAGGTGATTGACAGAGAATGAACTGATTGAAAGAATAAAACATGGTAATCGTGATGCATTTACAGAGCTTATGGAAAGATATCAGACACAGGTGTTCAACATTGCTTATGGTATGTTGTCAGACTATGAGGACGCGTCCGATGCAACTCAGGAAGTTTTTATAAAGATTTACAAGTCCATTGCCTCATTTAAGGGTCAATCGGCCTTTACCACCTGGGTATATGCTATATGCAGGAATGTGTGTAACGATATTTTAAGAAAACGGAAAAAACATAGTATGAATATCAGCCTTTACGGAGATGATGAAGATGAGGGCGCACCTATCAGGAATATGAAATCTGACACGCCCACACCAGAAGAGACAGTTGAGGCGGACGAAAGGCAAAAACTTGTGAGGGATGCCATAGCAAGTCTTAAACCTGAGTATCGTGAGATTATTGTGTATTCGGATATGCAACAGCTATCATACGAGGAGATTGCAACAATTCTAAAATGTCCCGTAGGCACTGTAAGGTCACGGCTTAACCGTGCGAGGACTGCACTTCGTAAAATTTTAGCAGAAAAACGGGAACTTTTTCTATAAAAACCCGTCTAATATATTGAAATAAGCTATAAGGGGAAAGGAGGAATAAGAAATGATTTGTTCAGAATTCAGAGAATTGCTTGACCGCTATGAATCTATTGATGAGTTGGACCGCGAGTGTATGGACGCTCATTGTGATTTTTGTGATGAGTGCAGAAGCGAGATGGAATTCTTTAAGTCAATAACTAACATTTCTGCATCTATTCCGTGTCCTGCCCCACCAAAAACACTTATAGCTGAGGTTAATGCCAAGCTTGATAAAATGGCTGTTGCGCCTGTTGTGGGCAAAGCAAAGTCATGGAGCATCAAGCAATATGCGACCCTTGCAGCATGTCTTGCAGTGGGTATTGCAGTTGGTATAAACGGCAGTTACATTAAAGACAGGTTAACTGACAATGCAGATGACGGAGTAATAAGTGAAACAATATCTGCGGTTGAGAATATGCCTCAAAATGAAGAGACTGCCGATGTTAAAGTAGAAGATAACACACCTGCAACATCTTCAAAAGAACAGGTACCTGAAACAAACAGTGATAAAAAGAATATAGCGCCTGTTGTAACAGAGACTGTTACAACAAGACCTGCCGTAACACCTGAGGCAAATAAGCCCCAGAACACACCTGCAACACAGGTTGCAACGACAGAGCCCGTAACACAGACAGAGCCTGAAACAACGCCCAGCGTAAACGATTATGCAGTAGTTGGAGAGGGCAGAGCGGTTGCTTATTATAGTGTAGGCAGTCCGAACAGTTCATCAAAGGGTGCTATTACAGACTATATTCTTATAGCCGATAAAGATATGGCAGCTGTTTTTGGCATAATGAGTGAGATGGGAGTAGCATCTTATGATGGTTATTATATGACCACCCGAACAAATTTCTACCAGATGTTAGACAAATTTGATGCAAAGGGCATAGAATATGACTACCAGCTTATTTACAGTGCAGGAGAAGAAATAGTATTCAAACTAAGATATTCTGTAATGAGATAATAAAAAAGCCGAATTTTTCAGTCGGCTTTTTTTATTGCAAAAAAAGTACCGAGCATTTGCTCGGTACTTTAATTACTTAGAATGAAAGTTTCTCGTCAAGGTATGCTTCAAGATCCTCGATTTTAACTCTTGTCTGTTCCATTGTATCTCTTTCGCGGATAGTTACTGCACCGTCTTCCTCTGACTCAAAGTCATAAGTGATACAGAAGGGAGTTCCTATCTCGTCCTGTCTGCGGTAACGCTTACCGATTGAACCAGCGTTATCATATTCGCAGTTATACTTCTTTGTTAGCTTTTCAAATATTGCAGTTGCGCCCTCGTCAAGCTTCTTTGAAAGGGGAAGAATTGCTGCCTTAACGGGTGCAAGTGCGGGGTGGAAGTGAAGAACAACTCTTGAATCTCCGCCCTCTAATTCCTCTTCGTCATATGCCTCGCATAAGAATGCAAGAACAACTCGGTCGCAACCTAGTGATGGCTCAACTACATAGGGGATATACTTCTCGTTTGTTACAGGGTCCATATATTCAAGGTTAACACCTGAATGGTCCATGTGCTGTTTTAAGTCATAGTCTGTACGGTCAGCAATACCCCAAAGTTCGCCCCAACCGAACGGGAACATAAACTCAATGTCTGATGTAGCCTTTGAGTAGAATGCAAGTTCCTCGGGAGCATGGTCGCGGAAACGAAGGTTTTCCTCATTCATATTAAGTGATTTCAAGAAATCAATACAGAACTGTTTCCAGTATGCAAACCATTCAAGGTCTGTGTCAGGCTTACAGAAGAATTCAAGCTCCATCTGCTCAAACTCGCGGGTACGGAATGTAAAGTTACCAGGAGTGATTTCGTTTCTGAATGACTTACCAATCTGCGCAATACCGAAAGGAACTTTCTTTCTTGATGAACGCTGAACGTTCTTGAAGTTTACGAAAATACCCTGAGCAGTCTCTGGACGAAGATAAATTGTGTTCTCGCTGTCCTCTGTAACGCCCTGGAAAGTCTTGAACATAAGGTTAAACTGACGAATGTCTGTAAAGTTACGCTTGCCACACTTAGGACATACGATTTCGTGCTCGTCAATGTATTCCTTTAACTGCTCATTTGACCAACCGTCGCAACAAATATCAAAATTATTTTCTGCCGCGTAGTCCTCAATAAGCTTATCTGCACGGTAACGAGCCTTACATTCTTTACAGTCCATAAGAGGATCTGAGAAACCTCCTACATGGCCTGATGCAACCCAAGTCTCAGGGTTCATTAATATAGCACAGTCAACGCCTACGTTATAGGGTGATTCCTGAATGAACTTCTTGCTCCAAGCTTTTTTTACGTTGTTTTTAAGCTCAACACCCAAGGGGCCGTAGTCCCATGTGTTTGCAAGACCGCCGTAAATTTCGCTACCTGCGAAAATGAAGCCTCTGCCTTTACAAAGGGCAACAATTTTCTCCATTGTTTTCTCGCTGTTTTTCATTTTATCCACCTCATATATTGCAAGAATAAATTCTTGCTTTTCTTACAAATAATGTATTTATATATTTTATACTATAAGAATGGGTTTGTCAAGGGGTTTTGGGGCAGTTTAATTATGAACAAAGTATAAAAGTTACGGGAATCTGGTTGAAATTTTACAATAATTGTGATACACTTGTTTTGGAATTATGACTTCGTGAAAGGAGTATATACAGATATATGAATAATAACGGTAATGACAAGAAAAAAGCTCCAAAGAAAAAGAGCCCTCTTATGTGGCTTATATTTGGCTCACTTGCATTGTCTCTTGGCTTAAATATGTTTACAAACTCACTTATGGCTCCCGTATCGGAGGAGATAACCTATAATGAGTTTATGTCAATGATAGACGAGGGAAAGGTAGAGAAGGTTGAAATAAAGTCGGACCGCTATGTGATTTATGAGAAAAAAGATGAGGTTCCCGAGCCTACTCCTGATGTACTTTTGGGGTTTGGAATTATTCCCTCAGTTGAGGAGACAGAGACAGTTTATTATACGGGTTATATAAATGACGACAGACTTTTACAAAAGCTTGATGACAAAGGTATTTCCTATGGAACACCAGTAGAAACTTCAAGCCCCATAGTAGGTTTTATACTTTCATGGATAATGCCTATTGTGTTCTTGGTTGTATCATTTTCTATCCTGTCAAGATTTATGTCAAAGAAGATGGGCGGCGGCGGAATTATGGGAATAGGTCAGTCCAATGCCAAGATGTATAATATGGAAAACAAAACAGGCATAACCTTTAAGGATGTAGCAGGGCAAGAGGAGGCTAAGGAGTCTCTCAATGAGATTGTTGATTTTCTCCATAACCCCGCAAAATACACCGCAATCGGTGCAAAACAGCCTAAGGGCGCACTTTTAGTAGGTCCTCCCGGAACGGGTAAAACCCTACTTGCAAAAGCGGTTGCGGGTGAGGCAAATGTGCCGTTTTTCTCACTTTCAGGCTCCGAGTTTGTGGAGATGTTTGTAGGTGTTGGTGCATCACGAGTTCGAGACTTGTTCAAACAGGCGGCAACAAAAGCACCTTGTATTATATTTATTGATGAGATTGATGCTATTGGTAAGTCCCGTGATAGCCAGATGACAACAAATGATGAGCGTGAGCAGACACTAAACCAGTTGTTATCGGAAATGGACGGCTTTGATACATCAAAAGGACTTGTGGTACTTGCTGCAACAAATCGCCCCGAGATACTTGATAAGGCATTACTTCGTCCAGGTAGATTTGATAGAAGAATAATTGTTGAAAAGCCTGACTTAAAAGGCCGTGAGGATATATTAAAAGTACACATAAAAAATGTTAAAACGGCACCTGATGTTGATTTACACGCTATGGCACTTGCCACAAGCGGTGCAGTTGGTGCTGACCTTGCAAATATGGTAAACGAGGCGGCCCTGAGAGCAGTCAGAATGGGAAGACAAGAGGTCATCCAAGAGGACTTAATGGACTCTGTTGAGGTTATCATTGCAGGTAAAGAGAAAAAGGACAGAATTCTTTCAAAGGACGAGAAGAGAATTGTTGCATTCCACGAGGTCGGTCATGCCTTGGCAACAGCGTTACAAAAAAATACTCAACCCGTACAGAAGATTACTATTGTACCACGTACAATGGGCGCATTAGGTTATACCATGCAGATGCCTGACGAGGAAGAAAAATATCTTAATAACCGTGATGAGCTCCTTGATGAGATAACAGTATTCTTGGCAGGTCGTGCTGCGGAAGAGGTTGTTTTTAATACCCAGACAACAGGCGCGGCAAACGATATTGAAAGAGCCACTCAAATGGCAAGACAAATGACTACAATGTACGGTATGAGTGAGGAGTTTGGACTTGTGGGACTTGAAAGCCTTACAAACCGATACCTTGACGGCAAGAGTGTTGCTCATTGCTCCGAGGAAACCTTAACAAAGGTTGACGAGGCAGTAATAAAGATTATGAAAAAGCGTTACGAAATAGCGAAAGAGTTACTATTGGATAATATGGACGCTCTTCATAAGATTTCCGAGTTCTTAATTGAAAAGGAAACCATAACAGGTGATGAGTTTATGGAGATTTTCAATCAGGTAAAAGAGGAAAGAACAACAGAGCCTGAAACAGAAATGGAAATAACAGATTAATAAAAAAATACAACCGAAAAATCGGTTGTATTTTTTAGTTTTCTCTCATATAATTTATGGGAGGCGAGAGGTATGAAAAAGATTTTAATTTCCCTTATGGTATCACTTTTTATAATGTTTGTTGTACCAATGCTTATGGTGTGGCTTTTTGAGCCGAGGGATAATGCTTTCTCTACTCAACCCGTAACGCCTGTGCCCACAGAAAGTTCAGTTCCAATATAAAAGCCCGAGCATCTGCTCGGGCTTTGTTTTTTACGCCTGTGATATAATACCAAGTACTAATGTTGTTATAAGGAACAATACAGAAATAGTAGTTGTTAACTGAGCCTGCATCTTTTCCTTTGTAGTACCGCCTGCACGCTTAAAGAATGAATCACCCATATCTGATGACGCACCCTGAATACCCTTCATACCTGGATCTTTACCTTCCTGAAGAAGAACTACACAAACAAGTAATACTGAAACTATAAGGTGAAGTACAATAAAAAGTGTCTTCATATTCTAACCTCCTTTGTAAGTGGTAAACCCACGAATTCGCAATAATACCCCTATATTATACCATAAATTTATTTATTTGCAAGTAGTTTTCAAAAAAAATTCTAAATTTTTTCAAATTTTACTGTACTATTGATTAATTTTCTGCTATACTAAATAATGAAAAGGAGGTTGGCTATGCAGAACTCAAATGAAGAAAAAGAAAAAGTCATAATTGCGGGTCTGCATAAAGGCCTTCGTGATGTCTTAAATGATACAACTGAGGAATCAATGGCGGAGTTATCCGAGCTTGTTGATACCGCTGGTGGCGAGGTTGTTGGGGAGATGGTCCAAAACCGCCCCGTGCCCGATAGCGGAACATATTTTGGCGAGGGAAAGCTTGAAGAATTAAAGATAGCAACAGAAAACCTTGGTGCAACTTTGGTTGTATTTGATGACGAGCTGACTCCCATTCAGTTAAGAAATATATCTGATTATTTAGGAATTCGTGTCCTTGACCGTTCTATGCTTATCCTTGACATTTTTGCGATGAGAGCAAGGTCAGGTGAGGGTAAGTTACAGGTAGAACTTGCACAGTTAAAGTATCAGCTGCCAAGATTACGCGGTATGGGACTTGAACTCAGCCGTACAGGCGGCGGTATCGGAACGCGAGGCCCGGGTGAAACAAAGCTTGAAAGCGACCGCCGTCATATCCGTACAAGAATTGCTGCGTTAGAGGATGAAATTCGTGAAATAAAAAAACATCGCGAATTGTTGCGAAAAAGACGAGACAAAGATGGTGTTATTACAGGTGCAATCGTTGGCTATACCAATGCAGGAAAGTCAACCTTGTTAAATCGTCTCACAGATGCAGGAGTCTTTGCCGAGGACAAGCTTTTTGCAACCCTTGATACCACATCCCGCGCAATAGTGTTAGAGGATAACAGAACGATTATCTTAATAGATACGGTTGGCTTTATAAGAAAACTTCCACACTATCTTATTGAAGCGTTTAAGTCTACTCTGGAAGAGGCGGCAGAGGCAGATTTTCTTATTCATGTAACTGACTGTGCAACGCCAGATGCTGATAATAGGGTAACTGTTGTAAACGGGGTATTAAAGGAAATCGGTGCGGGAGCGAAGCCCGTTATAAACGTATTTAATAAATGTGATGTTGATAACACTTATATCCCAAACACAACAGACGGCACAAATGTTTTTATAAGTGCTAAAACAGGTTATGGTATTGATAAGCTTATGGATGCCATATCAGAAACGGCACCTGGTAAAAAACGCGAACACACCCTCTTAATACCATACTCTGACGGTGGGGTGTTAAACGAGCTTCATAATAGCGAAAAGGTACTCACAGAGGAATATACAGGCGAGGGCACTAAGGTTACGGTGCTCCTTGACGATGCAGTTTACAACAGATTAAAAAGTTACGAGGTGGAGAGTAAGGATGTCTAAACGGGATATATATAAAACCGTCGGGGCGGAATCGGAAACTCTTTTAATAGAGAAAAAATCAAAGTTTATCTCCCATGTGATGCCCGTGGCAACGGAGGAGAATGCTTTGGCATATCTTAATAAGATTCGTTCACAGTATCCTGATGCTACCCATAACGTTTATGCGTATATAATTGACGAGAATAACATCTTCCGTTACTCCGATGACGGAGAACCTGGCGGAACTGCGGGAATGCCTGTCCTTGATACCATTCGTAATATGGGACTTGTAGATGTAATTGCCGTAGTTACACGATACTTCGGTGGAACTTTATTAGGCACAGGCGGACTTGTACGGGCGTACAGTGCATCTGCAAAGCAGGGACTTCTTGAATCGGGCATTGTTGAAAGAACAATGTGCGACATTATATCCGTTAAAACCGATTATGATTTAGTTGGAAAGCTTCAATATAGTTTTTCTAACGGCGGATATATGGTGGTTGATACAGTGTATGAAAATGATGTAACATTTTTCATTGCATCACCCAAGGCAGATACGGAGAGACTAATTAAGGAATTAACAGAGCTCACAAA
Source organism: Candidatus Ornithomonoglobus sp. (assembly GCA_045539555.1). Lineage (GTDB taxonomy): Bacteria > Bacillota > Clostridia > UBA1381 > UBA1381 > Ornithomonoglobus. The sequence continues at coordinate 8,156 of JAZQFP010000023.1, read as the reverse complement.
CGGTCGTGCAGAGATTGAGACCGTAGCAGAGAAGTATGTTGATAAAAAATGTGAATAAATATACAAAGAAAGGAAGATAAAAATGGAGATTAAATTAACAGCGCAGAATTTTGATGGAGAGGTTACAAAATCAAATGTTCCCGTATTGGTAGACTTCTGGGCACCCTGGTGCGGACCTTGTCAGATGTTAGGCCCTATCATTGCAGAGGTTGCAGAGGAATACGAGGGTAAAGCCAAGATTTGTAAGGTTAATGTTGATGAGGAAGGCGAACTTGCATCACAGAACGCAATCGTTTCAATTCCTACGGTTATTGTCTTTAAGGACGGTAAGGCAGTTGAGAGAATTGTTGGTGCACATTCCTTTGACGATTATGCAGATTTAATAGAAAAATACATGTAAAATGAATAAAAATTCATATTTTAATAGATTTTGTAGAAAATACTTGCATTTTTATTCAATATAGTGTATAATAAACATATAATTAAAAAACGGGTTACTTAACATAAGCTTGGGGAACCCGATTTTTTACTTGAAAGGGAAAAAAGATGTTAGAGCAGATTATTGAGTACGATAAAGAATTTTATATGAACACCTTTGGCGACAGGTTGAAAGTTTCATTTACTCACGGTGAGGGTATGAAGCTTTATGCCGACAATGGAGATGTATATTACGATTTCCTTGGGGGTATTGCAGTTAATGCCGTGGGGCACGGACATCCAAAGTTTAAGGATGCATTAAAAAATCAACTTGATAAGGTAGTTCATACATCAAGCCTTTATTACATAGAAAATCAGGCAAAACTTGCCAAGAAGCTTGTAGAGAGCACTTGTGCCGATAAAGCATTTTTCTGCAATAGCGGAGCTGAGGCAAACGAAGGTGCGTTCAAACTTGCAAAGATTTATTTCTATAAGCAGAATATAGACCGTTACGAGATTTTGTCTCTTGACCACTCATTCCACGGCAGAACATTAGCAACGGTTGCGGCAACGGGACAGAGACATTATCAGGCACCTTATGAGCCTTTAACCCCTGGTTTTAAGCAGATTGAGCCTAACAGCATTGAGGCAGTTAAAGAGGCTATAACACCTAAGACTGCGGCAATTATTGTAGAGCTTGTTCAGGGTGAGAGTGGCGTTCATCCTATGGATATTGAATATGCCCATGAGCTCAGAAGAATTTGTGATGATGAGGGAATTCTGCTTATTGTAGATGAAGTGCAGACGGGTATGGGCAGAACAGGAAAATTATTTGCCCATGAACTGTATGGCATTGAGCCTGACATCTTTACTTGTGCCAAGGCATTGGGCGGAGGTATTCCCATTGGTGCAGTTTGTGCCAAGGCAAAGGTTGCAGCGGCGTTTGAACCAGGAGACCATGGTACGACCTTTGGAGGAAATCCTTTTGCAACGGCGGCGGGTCTTGCAGTATTTGATATAATGGAAAGTGAAAATCTTGTGGAGAATTCAAGAGTAATGGGCGAGGTTATGGTAGAGAAGCTTCGTAAATTGCAAAAGGAATTTCCAGATAAAATTACTGATGTAAGGGGCACAGGACTTTTAGTTGGTGTTGAATTAAAACCTGAAATTGCCAAGGCAGTATTTACAGGACTTCATGAACGCAAGATATTAACAAGTCTTTGTAAGGGACTTACAATCAGAGTAGCACCACCGCTAAACATTACAGAAAATGAAATTGATATATATGTATCGGCATTGCGTGATACATTAAACTCACTATAAAGGAGACAGAGAAATGACAGATTTAATCAGCTTACACGATTTAACAACAGAGGAAATACAGAACCTTTTGAAGCTTGGTCTGAAATTAAAGGATGAACAGAAAAAGGGTATACCTCATCCCATATTAAAAGGTAAAACTCTGGGTATGATTTTCACAAAGTCATCAACAAGAACTAGAGTATCATTTGAGGTGGGTATGACCCAGCTTGGAGGATATCCCTTGTTCTTATCATCAAACGATATTCAGTTGGGTAGAGGTGAAACAATTCACGATACTGCAAAAGTATTGGAGAGATACCTTGATGGTATTATGATTCGTACATATGCTCATTCTGATGTAATAGAACTTGCAGAGGAAGCAAATATTCCCGTAATCAATGCACTTACTGACCTTTTGCATCCCTGTCAGGTACTTGCAGACCTTATGACAACTTATGAGCATAAAGGTAAGCTTGAAGGTCTGAAATTTGCATATATTGGCGACGGTAACAATATGGCACACTCAATTATGTATGGTTGTGCAAAGGCAGGTCTTGATTGTGCTATTGCAACTCCCGCAGGTTATAAGTGTGATGAAGAAGTTGTGGAGAACGCAAAGGACGATTTCAAGAAGTCAGGCAGAAGCCTTATTCTTACAGAGGATCCCATTGAGGCAATTAAAAATGCTGATGTTGTTTATACTGATACATGGGTATCAATGGGACAGGAGGCAGAAAAAGCAGAGAGACAGAGAATATTTATGCCTTATCAGGTTAACAAGGAATTGTTCTCTCACGCAAATGATGATGCAGTATTTATGCATTGCCTACCTGCATACCGCGGTTTTGAGGTAACAGAGGATGTTATTGACGGACCCCAGAGTGTTATCTTTGATGAGGCAGAGAACAGACTTCACGCACAGAAAGCCGTTATGGCGACATTAATGGGTTGATGATGTCATTGTTTGAAGTCCGATTAGCCACAGAGGACGATGCAAAGAGTATTATGGAAATAACCCATGAGGCATTTCTTATATATAAAGAAATGGCGGGGGCAGAAACTCTTGATGCTCTGCAAGAGAGCTATGAGGATATTGTGAGGGATATAAAAGAGAAAGTCGTGCTTATTGCAATGTCCGACGGGGAGCCTGTCGGTTGTGTCCGCGTAAAGATAGAGGATAATAAGACTGCATGGCTAACAAGGTTTGCAGTTAAGGTAACATGTCAGAATAACGGTATTGGCAAAAGTATGATGAACCATGTGGACAAAGTTATGAAGAGGGAGGGCGTCAAATCAATCTCTCTTTATACGGCGTCAAAGGTGGCGTCTCTTATAAGGTTTTATTATGGCCGTGGTTTTTATGTGGAAAGTACGGATACATCACGCGGATACGTAAGAGCAAAGCTTACAAAAGAATATGGGAACGCATAAAAATGCACAGACCGCTTTATGCTAAAATGGGAATTCGCCAAATTGCGAATTCCTTTTTATTCAAGGCATAAAGCTACAAACGAAACGAACGACTCGGAGTACACACGTACGCCGTCGGGCAAGGTGAAACTGCGTTTCACTTCGTTTCGTTCGTTCTGCACTATTTTTCTGTATTCCCTGAGGAGTACCGCCATTTTTGTAAGGTTTTCTGTTGTTTTCATTGACTTTTTTTAATTTATATAGTACAATGATTCTGTAAGAAAGACTATAATGAAAGGAGAATTCCTATGAAAAGACAGTTTTTTACATCAGAGTCTGTTACAGAGGGACATCCCGATAAAATCTGTGATCAGATTTCCGATGCGATTTTAGATGAAATTTTAAGAAGAGATCCAATGGCAAGAGTTGCTTGTGAGACAACTTGTACAACAGGTATTGTTTCAATTATGGGTGAGATAACAACAGAGTGTTATGTTGATTTCCCCAAGGTTGCCCGTGAGGTTGTTTTAGATATTGGTTATGACCGTGCCAAGTATGGTTTTGACGGTAACACTTGCGCGGTTGTTACATCTATTGACGAGCAGTCCCCCGATATTGCTCAGGGTGTAAATGACGGCTTCGAAAACCGCGAGGGCGGTGATACGGACACCAACAATGCCACAGGTGCAGGAGATCAGGGTATGATGTTTGGTTACGCTTGTGATGAAACACCCGAGCTTATGCCTATGCCCATATCTTTGGCACATAAAATGGCTAAGAAGTTAACAGAGGTCAGAAAGGACGGCGTTTTAGATTATCTTCGTCCTGACGGCAAAACTCAGGTAACTGTTGAGTATCATGACGGTGTACCAGCAAGGGTTGATACAGTTGTTGTATCAAGTCAGCATTCACCCGATGTTGATATTTCAAAACTTCGCGAGGATATTATCCGTGAGGTTGTACTACCTATTATTCCAGCAGAGTTGTTGGACGATAATACAAAGTATTACATTAACCCCACAGGCAGATTTGTTGTGGGCGGTCCTAATGGCGATAGTGGTCTTACAGGCCGTAAGATTATTGTTGATACCTATGGCGGATATGCCCGTCATGGCGGTGGTGCGTTCTCAGGTAAGGATCCCACAAAGGTTGACAGAAGTGCCGCTTATGCTTCCCGTTGGGTTGCAAAAAATGTGGTTGCGGCAGGTCTTGCTAAGAAGTGTGAAGTTCAACTTGCCTATGCAATCGGTGTTGCAAAACCCGTGTCAATTATGGTTGACACATTTGGCACAGCTACTGTTGATGAAGAGAAAATTGAAAAGGCTATTGCCAAGGTGTTTGACCTTCGTCCTTATGCAATTATTGAAAAGCTTGATTTAAGAAAGCCTATTTACCGTCAACTTGCTGCATACGGTCATATGGGCCGTGAGGACTTAGGCGTTGCATGGGAGAAAACAGATATGGCAGAGGCATTAAAAGGAGCGATATAAATGGCAGAAAATTCAAGTTGCGGCGGCAACTGCGCATCCTGCGGTGAAAGCTGTTCATCAAGAAAAGAGCCACAGGACTTAAAAGTTCCACAGAATGTTTTTTCTGATATAAAAAAAGTTATTGCCGTTGTAAGCGGTAAAGGTGGCGTTGGAAAGTCTCTTGTAACATCACTCCTTGCTTGTGAGATGCACAAACGCGGTAAAAAGGTTGCAGTTCTTGACGCCGACATAACAGGTCCCTCAATTCCTAAGATGTTTGGAATGGGCCAGATGGCAACAGCAACAGAAACAGGAATTATCCCCGTTGAGTCAAGAACGGGAATTGAACTTATGTCAGTTAATTTTCTTCTGGAAGATGAGACAATGCCTGTCTTATGGCGTGGACCCGTAATATCAGGAGTTGTAACACAATTCTGGCAGGATGTTATGTGGGGCGATGTGGACTATATGTTTGTGGATATGCCTCCTGGCACAGGAGATGTACCTTTGACAGTTTTCCAGTCATTACCCGTTGATGGAATTGTTGTTGTAACATCACCTCAGGAACTTGTTGGAATGATTGTGGAAAAGGCAGTCAATATGGCAAATATGATGAACGTACCCGTTTTAGGTATAGTTGAGATTATGTCATACTTTGATTGTCCCGACTGTGGCAAGACACACAACATTTTTGGTGAAAGCCATATTGATGAGATTGCACAGAAATATAATATAAATACAGTTGCAAAACTACCCATTCGCCCTGAAATTGCAGAGGCGGGAGATGCAGGTTGTATTGAGAAGGTAGAAGAGAAAGGCATCAGCCCGATTTGCGATATGTTAGAGAAATAAAAAAGCGAGGCATAAGCCTCGTTTTTTTATTTTATACTTAAACCTGCATGAAGTGTCGTGGCCGAAGTTTTAACATTGCGTTCAAGCATTTTTTTAGCAACCATTATCTCGTCGATGGCTTTTGCTAAAAGTTGTGGCTCGTATTTCGAGCCTAAAAGACTAATCTTGTCGAGTTTATCGGTGTTTATAACATTGTCGTTTTTGCCCATTGCATATATAACCGCATCCCTCAGATACAAAAGCATCATATCATAGATTTCATTTGCGCGGTCTTTGTTGTTTTCGATATATTCAGCTACATCATAAGCGTATGCCTTGTTTTTTGAAAGAAGGCGGGGGATAAGATTCAAAACCTCCTCACGCATTGTATCAAAATCATTGTCGGAGATAATCAAATCTGCTGATTTTGGTATACCCGCACAATACTTTACTAAAAATTCAACTCTCGGCTCGTCGGGGTATTTATTTTCTATATACTCTCTTACAATGCTGTCAGGCAATGGCGAGAAAGTAACGGTAACTGCACGGGACCGTACAGTTTCAAGCAAAATCTCGCTATTGGTGCATACAATGATAAATATTGCATACTCTGGGGGCTCTTCTATAATTTTGAGGAGTGCATTTTGAGCCTGGGGCGTTAATATATCTCCGTCATCAATTATGAACACTTTGTGGCGATTATAGAAAGGCTTAATAAGGGCCTCTGTTATGGCACCTCTTATGGGTTCAACACCAATAGTCGCCTTGTCCTTTTCAGGTGTTATAAACAAAATATCGGGATGAGATGTCGCCTGTGCTTCGCGACAGGCGGAGCAAGTCTCACAAGGTGCATTATGCTTTTCATTACAAACAAGGGCCTTTGCAAATAGTCTTGCACTCTCATGCTTACCAAGACCCGCTACACCCTCGAAAATATATGTATTTGCATTTGTACCTCTGCGGACAGTATCAATAAGTGTCATCAAAAGGTCCTTATGAAATACCTCATATCCAAACATTATTATCACCTCTTTTTTTATTATACAACATCCCTTGTTAAAAATCAATAATACTTTCCTGAACACAATGTTAAATTTTTTAATTTTATAGGACAATACCCCTTGAAAAGTGGGTTTAATTGTGATAAAATACAATTGGTAAAATATTATAGGAGGCAAAACTACCATGATAAAAAAAGAACAGGTTTTGAATCAGCTTACAGACTGCGGTCTTGTTGCAGTTGTTCGTGCAAACACAGCTGAGGAAGCCATTAAGATTTCAGATGCATGTTTGGCAGGTGGATGCACAGGTATTGAGTTAACATTTACAGTGCCTGGTGCAGATAAGGTTATTGCAGCCCTTGCAGAAAAGTACAAGAATGGTGAAATGATGCTTGGTGCAGGTACAGTTCTTGACCCCGAGACTGCAAGAATTGCAATTTTAGCAGGTGCTAACTTCGTTGTATCACCCGCATTTAACCCCGAGACAGCTAAGCTTTGTAACCGTTACAGAGTTCCTTATATGCCAGGCTGTGCTACAATAACTGAGGTTATTACAGCTATGGAGGCGGGTGCAGATATCGTTAAGATTTTCCCCGCAGATTTGTTCGGACCTACTATTATTAAGGATATTAAGGGACCGCTTCCTCAGGCGCAGATGATGCCAACAGGCGGTGTTGATGCAGATAACGTTGGCGAATGGATAAAAGCAGGTGTTGTAGCAGTAGGCGCAGGTTCATCACTTACAAAGGGTGCAAAGACAGGCGACTATGCGCAGATTACAGAGACTGCAAAGAAGTTCATTGCAAATATTAAGGCAGCAAGAGCAGAACTTGCAAAATAAGAAAGGAAATTAACTATTATGGCAAAAGTTGTAACAATGGGTGAGATAATGCTTAGACTTTCAACACCCGGTAACCAGAAGTACATACAGGCTACGCAGTTTGATATTAACTATGGCGGCGGCGAGGCAAACGTTGCAGTTTCACTTGCAAACTATGGCCATGACGCTGAGTTTGTAACAAAGGTTCCTAAGAACCCTATTGGTGAGTGTGCAGTAGCAGCCCTAAGAAAATACGGCGTTGAGACAAAGAATATCGCAAAGGGTGGCGACAGATTAGGTATTTATTTTCTTGAAACAGGCGCTGCAATGCGTGCGTCAAACGTAACTTATGACCGTGCAAATTCATCAATTGCAACAGCAACAGCTGCTGATTTTGATTTTGATAAGATCTTTGAGGGTGCAGACTGGTTCCATTTTACAGGTATCACTCCCGCCGTTTCAGATGCGGCAGCAGAGCTTACAGAGGCAGCTTGTAAGGCAGCTAAGGCTCACGGCGTAACAGTTTCATGCGACCTTAATTTCAGAAAGAAGCTTTGGTCATCAGAGAAGGCACAGAGAGTTATGTCAAATCTGATGCAGTACGTTGACGTTTGTATCGGAAACGAAGAGGATGCAGATAAGGTGCTTGGCTTTAAGCCTGAGAACACAGATGTAACATCAGGTGAGCTTAACCTTGCAGGATACGAGAGTATCTTTAAGCAGATGGTAGCAAAGTTTGGCTTTAAGTATGTAATTTCATCACTAAGAGTTTCACACTCAGCATCAGATAACGGTTGGTCAGCATGTATCTATTCAGCTGATACAGACGAGTTCTATCATTCAAGAGAGTACAGAATTGCTCCCATCGTTGACCGTGTTGGCGGCGGCGACAGCTTTGCAGGTGGT
>JAZQFP010000022.1:0-7048 GCA_045539555.1 Candidatus Ornithomonoglobus sp. | reverse complement strand
GCCCTCGTTATAAACCTTACCATTTAGAGTGAACTTCTTGTTCTCCTCATCCATAACGATGTCGCCGCAACCTGATACACAACATGTACCCATACCACGAGCAACAACTGCAGCGTGTGATGTCATACCACCACGAACTGTTAGGATACCCTGAGCAGCCTTCATACCCTCGATATCCTCGGGTGATGTTTCAAGACGAACAAGGATAACCTTCTCGCCCTTTGCGCCCCACTCCTTAGCGTCGTCAGCTGTAAATACAACCTTACCACAAGCAGCACCGGGTGATGCACCAAGAGCCTTACCCATAACCTTAGCTTCCTTCAATGCCTTAGCATCAAACTGAGGATGAAGAAGTGTGTCAAGGTTTCTGGGATCGATCATCTCAACAGCCTCTTCCTCTGTTCTCATGCCCTCGTCAACAAGGTCACATGCGATTTTAAGAGCTGCCTGAGCTGTTCTCTTACCATTTCTTGTCTGAAGCATGAATAGCTTTCTATCCTGGATAGTAAACTCCATGTCCTGCATATCTCTGTAATGGTTTTCAAGAGTTGCACAAACCTTTGTGAACTGCTCGAATACCTCGGGCATAACCTTAGCTAGTTCTGAGATAGGCTGAGGTGTTCTAACACCTGCAACAACGTCCTCACCCTGAGCATTCATTAGGAACTCGCCCATAAGCTTCTTCTCACCAGTAGCAGGATCACGTGTAAATGCAACACCTGTACCTGATTCATCTGACCAGTTACCAAATGCCATTTCCTGTACGTTTACTGCTGTACCCCATGAATAGGGAATATCGTTGTCACGACGGTATACGTTTGCACGGGGGTTGTCCCATGAACGGAATACTGCCTTAACAGCGCCCATTAACTGCTCCTTAGGATCGTTGGGGAAATCTGTACCGATCTTTGACTTATACTCTGCCTTGAACTGATTTGCAAGTTCCTTTAAGTCAGCTGCTGTTAGGTCAACGTCCTCAGTAACGCCCTTCTTCTCCTTCATTTCGTCGATAAGCTGCTCAAAATACTTCTTACCAACTTCCATAACTACGTCTGAATACATCTGAATAAATCTTCTGTAACAGTCCCAAGCCCATCTCTCGTTACCTGTCTTCTCTGCAACAACGTTTACAACGTCCTCGTTAAGACCAAGGTTAAGAATTGTATCCATCATACCAGGCATTGATGCTCTTGCACCTGCACGAACTGATACTAGTAGGGGGTTCTCCAAATCACCAAACTTCTTGCCTGTGATTTCCTCCATCTTTACGATGTGCTCATTAATCTGAGCCTGAATCTCATCATTGATTACTCTGCCATCCTCGTAGTACTGAGTACAAGCCTCTGTTGAAATTGTGAAGCCCTGGGGAACGGGAAGACCTAACTTTGTCATCTCTGCAAGGTTAGCACCCTTACCGCCAAGAAGTTCTCTCATTGAAGCGTCGCCCTCAGAAAAAAGATATACATACTTCTTTGCCATTGGAATTTCCTCCTGTGAAATTTGTTATTGTTTTGCGTCCTGACAGACGCCTACCTATTTATTATAACATAAAATTTCGAAATGTCCACAATATTTTTTGAATTTTTTGTGTTTCTATGAATTTTTATATATTATTCCTATATTTTTCCTTTTTTTTATGAAAAATAGCACTAAAAACATAAAAAACATATAATAAATACGGAGGTGAAACTATGATTTATATGCGAGAACTTGCCGTGGAATATGCAAAGACCTGGGCATACGGGCGAAACCCTGACTATTTTGATTTTTCAGATATTGGCGGAGACTGCACAAATTTTGCATCCCAAAGTATCTACGCGGGTGCAGGTGTTATGAATTTCACCCCTCTCTATGGGTGGTTTTACATAAATGCCAACGACCGTACTCCCTCGTGGACAGGGGTGAATGAGCTCTATAATTTTCTTGTTAATAATAAGGATGCGGGGCCTCAGGGAGAAGAAGTACCTCTTTCGGGGCTTCTTGACGGCGATATTGTCCAGCTTGACTTTAATGGAGATGGTACCTTTGACCACACTCCCGTAGTCATTGACTCAGGGAATAACACCCCCGACACAATTCTTCTTGCTGCTCACTCCCGAGACAGCAACTGTCGGCCTTTGTCATCCTACAATTATGCACGTGTACGTGGCATTCATATATACAATGTCGGCGAATAATACCATATTTAATAATATTTTGCTTTTCCCCTTGACTGTCGTCTCACAATGTGGTAAAATATCCTTGTTAAATTTTTTAACAAAAATATATTAAACTTTGCCAGAAGTTTTAATGAAGTACGGTAGAAGAGAGGTAAAAAAAATGAAACTTACAAAAATTATGGCAATGGCACTTGCAGGTGCAATGGCAACTGCAGCACTTACAGGTTGTGGCACAACTTCCACAACAAAGGGCGACAAGGTTTACAACATTGGTTTATGTCAGCTTGTGCAACATGATGCACTTGACGCTGCTACAAAGGGCTTCCAGGATGTTTTAACAGAGAAGCTTGGCGACAAAGTTACATTTGATTTGCAGAACGCATCAGGCGATTCAGCTACATGTGCAACAATCGTTAATCAGTTCGTTTCATCAAATGTAGATTTGATTTTCGCAAATGCAACTCCTGCTTTACAGGCAGCAGTTACAACAACACCTACAATTCCTATCGTAGGTACATCAATTACAGACTATGCAACAGCACTTGACATAGCTGACTGGACAGGTAAGACAGGTATGAATGTTACAGGTACATCAGACTTGGCTCCCCTTGCAGATCAGGCAGCCATGTTTAAGGAATTGCTTCCCAATGCAAAGAAGATCGGTCTTCTTTACTGCTCAGGTGAGGCTAACTCAAAGTATCAGGTAGACATCGTAGCAACAGAGCTTACAAAGCTTGGTTATGAGTGCAAGGAATACTCATTCTCAGACTCAAATGACGTTGCAGCAGTTACAACATCTGCATGTAATGAGATGGATGCACTATACATACCCACAGATAACACAGCGGCTTCAAACACACCGCTTATCGACAGTATTGCAGCTCCCAAGAACATTCCCATCATCGCTGGTGAAGAGGGTATCTGCAAGGGTTGTGGCATTGCAACACTTTCAATCTCTTATGATAGCATCGGCCGTGTAGCAGGTGAGATGGCTTATGACATCCTTGTAAACGGTGCAGATCCCGCAGAGATGGAAATCAGATTTGCAGACGCTCTTACAAAGAAAGTTATGGCAGACCGTGCATCAGCTCTTGGAATTGAAGTTCCTGCTGATTACGTAGTAATTGAAGCTGAATAAATCTTATAAAAGAAAAATAAGAGATTTGCAATGGGGTTATCCCATTGCAATCTTTTATGTATAACGAACGGAGAGAAAAAGAAAAATGGCGTTTTTAGATATAATTATGTCAATAGGCCTTCCTGGTGCCGTTACTCAGGGTATTATCTGGGGTATGATGGCAATAGGCGTATATATTACATATAAAATTCTTGATATTGCAGACCTTACAGTCGATGGTTCATTCACAACCGGAGGTGCAGTATTGGTTGTATGTATGACTGTTTACGGAATGAATGTATGGGCAGCACTTTTAGTGGCATTTATTGCAGGATGTCTTGCAGGTTTCCTTACTGGTATGTTCCATACAAAGTTTGGTATTCCTGCTATTTTGTCAGGTATTCTTACACAGTTTGCATTGTATTCCATTAATTTACGCATAATGACACGTGCAAATGTAGCACTAAATGTCCGCAAGTTCAACGTTATCTTGACAAGTTTTGATGTTAACCATGCTCTTATTACTGCGATTATATTTGCAGCAATACTTATAATGATTTTATACTGGTTCTTCGGAACAGAACTTGGACACTCACTTCGTGCAACAGGTTGTAACCAGAATATGTCCCGTGCAAACGGCATTAACACAGAGCGCAACAAGATACTTGCTCTTATCCTTTCAAATGGCGTTGTAGCCATGTCAGGCGGACTTTTAGCACAGTATCAGGGCTTTGCCGATATCAACATGGGTCGCGGTGCTATCGTTATCGGTCTTGCAGCTGTAATTATCGGTGAGGTGCTATTCTCAAAGATTTACAGAAACTTCGCTTTAAGACTTGCATCAGCAGTTGTAGGCGGAATTTTATACTATATCATTATTACATTAGTTCTTAGAATGGGACTAAAAGCAGACGACTTGAAACTATTATCTGCTGTTGTTGTTGCTATATTCCTTGGTATTCCCTATTGGAAGAGCAAGATTTCAATATCAAAATCTGCGAAGGGAGGCAAGGAAAATGCTTAAAATAACTAATATACACAAAACCTTTAACAAGGGTACTATCAACGAAAAAGTTGCACTTAACGGCGTTAACCTTACTCTTAACGAGGGCGATTTTGTAACAGTTATCGGCGGTAACGGCGCAGGTAAATCAACACTTCTTAATAGTGTTTGCGGTGTTTTCGGGGTAGATAGCGGTACTATTGAAATTGATGGTGTTGATGTAACAAAACTTCCCGAGCATAAACGTGCTAAGTTTTTAGGCAGAGTCTTTCAGGACCCTATGATGGGAACTGCGGCAGACATGCAAATCGAGGAGAATATGTCCCTGGCGTACCGCCGTGGACAGAAACGCGGTCTTGGCTGGGCAATTACTGCTAAAGAACGAAAAATATACAAGGAAATGTTAAGTGAACTTGGCCTTGGACTTGAAAACAGAATGACAAGCAAGGTAGGACTTCTATCAGGTGGTCAGCGTCAGGCTTTGACACTTCTTATGGCGGTTATAAAGAAGCCCAAGGTGTTATTACTTGACGAGCATACAGCGGCACTTGATCCAAAAACTGCCGCAAAGGTACTTGAACTTTCAGAGAAATTCATAACTGAGAGCAATCTTACAACAATGATGATTACACATAACATGAAAGACGCCATTGCCCACGGCAACAGATTGATTATGATGCACGAGGGCCGTATCATTTACGATGTAAGCGGTGAGGAAAAGAAAAATCTGACGGTTGAAGACCTTCTTAAAAAGTTTGCAGAATCAAGCGGTTCAGAATTTGCAAATGACCGTGCATTGCTTAACTAAACAAATAAAAGAGAATTGCAAATTGCAATTCTCTTTTTTATATTGCTATATGATGCTTTATTCTTAATCTTAAATCATCCGCCACCATGGCGATATACTCAGAGTTTGTTGGACATCCAAGATACGTTGTATCTGCCGAATAGCCAAAGATATCGTGAATGACCTTTTTATTTCCCCTCTCCCATGAGACCTTGATGGCATGGCGAATGGACCGTTCTATACATTCAGGAGATTTGTGATACTCTTCCGCAAGAGCAGGATAAAGTTTACGGGTAATGGGTATTACACTTCCCAAATCATCTATCGCTCTTTTCAGGGATGAACGAATATATGTATAACCATTAAGATGGGCAGGGACACCCATATAATGAAGAAATCTCGTTATCTTAACTTCGAGACTTTCCTCCTCTTTTTCAGAAACTTCCTTTACTGTCTCTGCACCAAGCAAATCAATTATTGTATTACACACCTCAGAATACGGTTGGGGTTTTGCCATAAAATAATCTGCTCCATACTCCGACGCAGCATTAAGCATTGACGATAGCATCGCAACAGAATCAACTATAACGAGAGGTTTTCTTTCCATAGGCTCATTATGAAGCAACCTTAAAAACCCTACTGCATCAAGTCCCGATACCAGAAAATCAATCATTACCACATCAGGCTTTATTACTCTCATCATTCTGTATCCATCGTTACCGTCAGTAGCATAAACGGCATCTAGAAATTCGTCTCTTCCTTTTATGTATCCCGTAAGCCCTTTTGCATAGTTCGTGTCAGAATCTATCACCAACACAGTTATTCCATTATCCATTTCCCCTATCCCCTTTTTTGGTCTATGGTATAAATTATATCACCCCGAAATTCCCCTGACAATAGGTTTAGATAAACTGTAAAAAACTTTTAATTTGACACCCTTAATATTACAAAATGCTCAATTTTGTGTACTACTTTTTTGTTGTTTTTTGTCGAAGAAAAACCCCTGTATGTAATGTTGATGTAATAAAAAAATCGGGCATTATGCCCGATTTTTATTTTTTGTATAATTCTTCAATGTTTCCACCGAAATATGTATATGCACCTTGGAGCTGATTGTCAATTTCTGATTTGAGACTTTCAAATACTTCCTTTATGGCAATCTGTGTGGGGACATCAAGGACACCTGAATCAACTAATCCGTTTCGCTTCTGGAACTCGCGGATTGATTCTTTAAGGTCCGTATTAAATACATCGTTTCCAAGATTACCTATGTAATAATTCATTACCGACAAGCGTTCTTTTGCAGCCATTACATTTGTTCCGCTGTCTCCAAGCTTGGCGGGAGTGATAAAATCAAACTTTGTGTATTTTGAAGTATCAATTTGCTCAACACTATTTCTTATTACCTCATCAGGGTCAAGTCCCATCTGGCCTATTTCTCTTCCGTTACGGGTCTTATACTGTCCTATGGTAAGCTTGAACACCATTCCATTTTGCAAGAAATAGAAGTTCTGGATAAGAGCCTTTCCGTATGTGGTCTCACCCATAAGTATACCAACACCTGAGTCCTGAATTGCACCTGCTAAAATCTCCGATGCCGATGCTGTACCGTCGTTTACAAGGACCGCAATATCAAATGGTGCAACTTCAAGCTCGGAACTGTAACTGAAATTCTTGCTCTCATCACGATATACAACATCCACAATTTTTCCCGCAGGTACTATCTGTCGGGCAATTTCAACTGCTGCATTTACGCGTCCACCAGGGTTATCTCTCAAATCAAGAATAAGCTTCTTAACGCCGTCCTCCTGCATTTCTTTCGATATTTTCTCAAACTCCTCTGCGGTGTTCTCCGAGAATGACAATATCTTTATATATCCTATATTGCCATTTAACAAAGAACCTGATACTGTACTGCTGTTAACAGCAGTACAGTATCAGGTTCTTTGTTAAATGGCAATATAGGATATATAAAGATATTG
>JAZQFP010000021.1:0-3224 GCA_045539555.1 Candidatus Ornithomonoglobus sp. | reverse complement strand
TACATATCCAATTGTAAAGATTGATATTACAAAGGCAAAGAAAGTGCCTTGCGGAAGTGCTGAAGACTGTAACAAGAAAGTTATCAATCAGTACATACACTCTGAAGTAATTAAGTCTTGTCAGTTAGCTATGGGACTTACTCAATTAGAACCGGGTTCAAACTGGAACACAATGCCTTCTCATACTCACGACAGAAGAATGGAAGTATATATGTATCTTGATATGGGTGAAAATGATGCAGTATTCCATATGATGGGAGAACCAAACGAAACAAGACATATTGTTATGCATAATGAAGAAGCAGTTATTTCACCATCTTGGTCAATACATAGTGGTGTTGGAACTAAAAATTACTCATTCATCTGGGCTATGTGCGGTGAAAATCAGGAATTTACAGATATGGACCACATTGAAACAAGAGATTTGAGATAAGAGGCGAGCAAAATGGATAAATACATACCTGTTGTAGTAATAAAAGAATTAAGTGAAGTAGATAAAATTTTGCCTGCGTTAAAAGCTAATGGCATTAACTGTGCTGAAATAACATTCAGAACAGCTTGTGCAAAAGATGCTATTAAATTAGCTTGTGAAAAGTACCCTGATATGAATATTGGTGCAGGTACAGTTATAAATGCAGAACAATGTAATGAGGCAATAGAGGCAGGTGCAAAGTTTATTGTGTCACCAGGCTTGTCAGTTGGTGCTGCAAATGTTTGTAAGGAAAAGAATATTCCATATTACCCTGGCTGTGTTACACCAACAGAAATTATGCAGGCTTTGGAACTTGGAATTACAACAGTTAAATTCTTCCCTGCAAATGTATATGGTGGATTATCTGCTTTAAAAGCACTTTCAGCCCCATTCCCACAGATTAAGTTTATTCCGACAGGCGGAGTGGATAGAGGAAATATAGATGAATTTTTGGCATTTGATAAAGTAGCAGCTATTGGTGGTAGCTTCTTTGTTAAGGAATCACTTGAAAAGATGGGAGATAAATAATATGGCAAGAGTAGTTACTTTCGGAGAAATAATGTTAAGATTAGCACCAAACGGTTATTACAGATTCTTTCAGAATGACCAGATGCAGGCAACCTTTGGTGGTGGTGAGGCTAATGTTGCAGTATCACTTGCAAACTATGGCTTTGACAGTGTGTATGTAACAAAGCTTCCAAAACACGCAATAGGACAAGCTGCTGTAGATAGCCTTAGATATTTTGGTGTAGATACATCCAAGATAACAAGAGGTGGAGAAAGAGTAGGAATATACTTTTTAGAAAAGGGTGCTTCGCAAAGAGGTTCTGTATGTATATATGACAGAGCATATTCTGCAATACAACAAGCTAAAAGAGAAGACTTTGACTGGGACAGTATTTTTGAGGGTGCTGATTGGTTCCACTTTACAGGAATAACTCCTGCATTGGGTGAAAATGTTGTTGAAATCTGTAAAGACGCATGCATAGCTGCAAAGGCTAAAGGTGTTAAGATTTCCTGTGACTTAAATTACAGAGGTAAGCTCTGGACAAGAGAAGAAGCAAGAAAAGCAATGTCAGAGCTTTGTCAGTATGTAGATGTTTGTATTTCAAATGAAGAAGATGCTAAAGACGTATTTGGTATTGAAGCAGAGGGTACAGATATTTATGGAGGAAAACTAAACCACGAAGGCTATAAGAGTGTTGCAAAACAGTTAGCTGATAAATTTGGTTTTGAAAAGGTTGCAATAACACTCCGAACATCAATATCTGCAAATGATAATGACTGGGCAGGTATGCTTTATGACGGAGAAGACTATTATTTCTCAAAATCATATCATTTACATATTGTTGACAGAGTTGGCGGCGGAGATTCATTCGGTGGCGGTTTGATTTATTCAATACTTTCAGGTAAATCATCAAAAGAAACAATTGAATTTGCGGTTGCAGCATCAGCACTAAAACATACAGTTGAGGGCGACTACAATAGAGTTAGTGTCGCTGAAGTTGAAAAACTTGCAGGCGGAGACGGTTCAGGAAGAGTACAAAGATAAAAGGAGAAATAGAATATGTTTAATTTAACAGGAAAAGTAGCACTTGTAACAGGTGCATCATATGGTATAGGCTATGCTATTGCAAAAGGACTTGCACAAGCCGGTGCTAAAATAGTATTTAACGATATTAATGAAGAATTAATGAATAAAGGTTTAGAGAGCTACAAAGCAGATGGTATTGATGCTAAAGGCTATGTATGTGATGTTACTGATGAAGATGCAGTAAACAAAATGGTAAAGGACATTGAAGAAACTGTTGGAGTAATTGATATCCTTGTAAATAATGCAGGTATTATCAAGAGAATACCAATGCACGAAATGAGTGCAGAAGATTTCAGAAAAGTGATTGATGTTGACTTAAATGCACCGTTTATCTGTGCAAAGGCAGTAATCCCATCAATGATTAAAAAGGGTGGCGGAAAGATTATCAATATCTGTTCAATGATGTCAGAGCTTGGCAGAGAAACCGTATCTGCTTATGCTGCTGCTAAAGGTGGTCTTAAGATGCTTACAAAAAACATCTGTTCAGAATACGGTGAATATAACATTCAGTGTAATGGTATCGGACCAGGTTATATTGCAACACCACAGACTGCACCATTAAGAGAGCCACAGGCAAATGGCGAAAAACATCCATTTGACAGATTTATCTGTGCAAAAACACCTGCAGGAAGATGGTTAAATCCTGAAGAATTAGTTGGACCTGCAGTATTCTTAGCATCAAGTGCATCAGATGCAGTTAACGGTCACATTCTTTATGTTGACGGTGGAATACTTGCATATATTGGGAAACAGCCCAAATAACAATTGAAAGAGGTATGTGTATGAATAGGTACGAATCAGCAAAAGAAATGTATGCTAAAATTGGTGTAGACACAGGTTTAGCTATTGCAAGATTAAAAAGTATTCCTGTGTCACTTCATTGTTGGCAAGGTGATGATGTTAAGGGATTTGATACAGATGGTCCATTGACAGGTGGCATTCAGACAACTGGGAATTATCCTGGTAGAGCAAGGACTCCTGATGAATTAATGGCTGATATGGAAATGGTTATGTCACTTTCTCCAGGTAAAAAGAAATTGAATGTTCATGCTTGCTATGCTATCTTTGAAGATGGTAAAATCGTTGACAGAGATAAATTAGAACCAAAGCACTTCCAAAAGTGGGTTGAGTTTGCTAAAGAGAGAAATATGGGTATTG
>JAZQFP010000020.1:0-3692 GCA_045539555.1 Candidatus Ornithomonoglobus sp. | reverse complement strand
GCCATTCCCAGTTTTCAATATCAATGATACCGATAGGACATACTTCATCAATGCCCTGGTTTTTGATTGCGGTCATATTGTCCGCTACTTTTTTTAAGATTTCCTTCATGTCTGCCATTGTTTTCTTCACCTTTCATACCTTGTATTTTTTGTATTTATGCACATTTTTCCATACATATCATAATTATGACACAAAAGAGCCACTTTTTCAAGTGTTTTGGTTAAAAAACCCAAGAAAAAAGGGAAAAATTATTTAAATAATTTTTCCCTTTTGCAATATTGAAATTTTAATTGGTTACTGCTGTCAAGCCAACATCAAAAATCGGTCTTAAAGTAGAGCTTAAATCTGCCCATACCATAACTTTTACTGTTGTTGCTCCTGATGTTGTAAAACCTGCAGGTGCGCTAACTTTAACGCTTTCACCCGATAATGTTACATCAGTAATCTTCATCGTTGTCATTTTGTTGCTGGAGTCATAAGCCGCAAAGATAACTTTGTATGTTCCGGTTACATCTGATGTTATCAGCGCTGAATAAGTTTTACTATTCACGAACACGCCCTCGGTCAGACCATTTGACAAAAATTCTGTAATTTCAAGAGTGTATGCATCAATTTCTGACTGGTCTGCGTCTGTGTCGGCAATATATGACTTAAATAATGTCATCTGATCAACATATTCATTTATACCGTCAAGTCCTAAATCACAAAGTGCCTTATATGATGCTAAAAGCTCTTTTCTGTCAGGGGCATTTGAGGTAGTTGTACAGGTCATTTCATATACAGAAGCGTGATGATATGTTTCACCTGTGGTAAATTCAGGAGTTGAGAAACCGATTCTTATCTTCGATGCCATTATACCCATGAGATAAAACTCTGTAATATGGTCTGTAATATCAAGCTCAACTCCGTCTGCTACTCTCAGCCACGAGCCGTTTGTGTAAAGTTCAACATAAGTATCGTCACTTCGCGTAGTTAAAACTCCGTCAACTTTGTCGGTAGCATCGCCATAATCGTAAATTGTAAGGTTAAAGAGAGGCTTTTCTACTCCCAGATCAACCTCAACATAAAAGTCGCTGACCGTATTGCCTTTAACCGCAAATCTTGTTGACATATTGCCGTCCAAAGCATTTTCGAGTTTATAACTTGATGAATATATGCCGTCAGCTCCCGTTTGTGTAATGCTCACATAGTTTTCAAAAGCATTCGACTCTGTATCTTCAAATGCTGCAACACCACCATAACACTGAATTTCATAAATAGAAATACCGCGCGTATTGATAGTGTTTTTGAATGTAAACCTTACCTTCTCACCACGCTCACTACCCAGTGCAAAAGTTGCATACTTGCCGTTGTCGTCCTGAATAAGTTCGCTTCTGTTAAGCCAAAGCGGAACTTTATCTATAACAGTTACCCATTTGCCGTCACGGTATACTTCAACTGTAGTTTCGGAGCTTCGTGACTGGGAATCGGTTTTCTCCGGATTTGTGGATGTTTCGTAGTGGTCATAGACTCTGACTTCATTCAAAAAGTATGTCTTGTCAAGGTCGTATGTTACAGAAAGCGAGTTGTTTTCTTTATCGTATACCGCAAGTCTGCCTCCGTGAACTCGGTAGTCGCCGTCTGTCAGTTTATCAACTCCATAGCTTGAATAAAGCTTTTCATCCACCACATAAGTTTCAGGCTGAAGTCCTGAAATTACATTGGTTACATCCGACACAGCAGGTGTAGGAATATATAAGCCCGAACACTCAATCTCAAATAAGGTTACACCTTGAGTTGAAGTGATATTTTTGCACACTACTCTTATTGCTGTAGCGCGGTATCCGTCAAGATCTACTGCGGTGTAGTATGTACCCGTTACAGAATCAAGTCTGCGTGCTGCTATAAGTTCTGCTTTTGATGCAAAGGATTTTGCCTTTATCCACTCTCCGTCCTGTAATACATATACATCCATTGTTTCGCCGGTACGGGTGGTGGTTGAACTTGCCTGATTGTAGTCGTAAAGGCGAAGCTCGTCAAGGAAAAATTCCTTATCAAAAGTAACTGTACCGTCCATATAAGAACCTGCAATGTCTTTAGCCGCAAAACGATATGTCTGGTGGTCTGTGCCTACCTTGTGTTTTCCGTCGGTAAGTCTCGAATATCCCATATTTGCAAGGACATATTGAAGCGCATCGTCAGCACCAACAAAAGTATAATCCGTTAAGAAATTTCTGTAATACGATGGCAAATCACTATTTTCACCGCCGTCTGATGTGGTGAATTTAGTAACTTCCATAATTTCAGTTTCACCGCCGTATAATCCAGTAACAGAAATACCATAGGAGGCAGTATTTGTATATGCCGTATCAATGATTACAGGATAGTTGCTTTCTGCAAACAAAGTATACTCTGTTGCTCCTGATGACTTTTTCCAAAGCTTATATGTATCGGCAACCGCACTTGCATTTATGGTTACCTGAAGCTCTGTATCTTCAACAATACAAGCGGTATATGAGTTTATTGCAAGCTCCACATCAACAGGGTTCTGATAGCATATTGCTCCATTTCCCTCAACACCCTGCGCGCTTACGGGAGCAATCTTAAATGTGAAGCGTGAGTTGATGTTTGTATCCGCCGGCGTATACATATATGATGTGTTCTTTGTGTTTGCAATTAGCGTGTAATCAGGTGCGCTGTCAGCTGCCACATACACATTGTATGAAGTTGCACCAGAAACCTCTGACCAACTGATAGATACAGGGTCTAAAAGATTGCGTTCTGCTTCAGCTTCTGCAGGAGCCGCAAGCTTTGTCTGCGAGCCAAGATTTGAAATGATATATGTTTCACCTGCAACTGTATCAAATGTGATTACATCTTTGTCGGTTACAGTAAAGTTGACTATTGAGCCGTCAGACGCCTTTACAACCTTTGCATTTTCAATGCCGAAGTATCCCACTGATGCTTTGTTACCGTCTATTGATTTGATGTTAAATGTTTTTGCTCTGCCGTTTTCCCAACGAGCCGCAACTTCAAAATTTCCACGGGCTTTAAGACCTGTGTATGAGCCCGTTGCCCAATTATCAGGAATTGCAGGCAAAGGAGCAATATAACCCTCGTGGCTCTGCAATAACATTTCAGCAATACCTGCTGTACCGCCTAAGTTACCGTCAATCTGGAAAGGCGGATGCAAATCCCAGAGATTTGTTGCTGTATTTGACTTTAATAACTGCTCAACTAACTTGTAAGTTCTGTTGCCGTCTTTTGTTCTTGCCCAGAGATTAAGTCTGTGAGCAACGCCCCAGCCCGTAGCTTCATCACCACGCTCGGTAAGTGTAACCTTGGCAGCATCAAGCCAAGCAGGCGTGGTAGAATTGATAATTTCACCGGGATAAAGACCTATGAGCTGAGAAATATGACGGTGATTGTATTCACCAATGTCACCATAATATTCTTCTTCACGAAATTCTTTAACCTGACCTGAAAGACCTACAATAATGGGGTCGTATTTGTCAATCTGTGTAAGAACAGTCTTTAAAATTTTATAATCTTCCTGTGAAAGCAGACTTTCATTTGTTAAATCAATACCGAGTTCTTTTGCCGCTTCTAACAGATAATAGTTATTCATATATGCAGAAGACTGAGCATAAGCCGGACCGTCTGTATAGTACCACGATGTAGTACCGGGAGCGAACTGTTCAGGCGAGGGGCT
>JAZQFP010000019.1:0-55774 GCA_045539555.1 Candidatus Ornithomonoglobus sp. | reverse complement strand
CGAAAGAACCAAGCTGCATGTTAACTTCGGTAAAACCGGTCACGTTGACCACGGTAAGACAACTCTTACGGCAGCTAACACAAAGGTATTGGCACTTAAGGGCCAGGCTGAGTTCTCAGCTTACGATAACATCGATAAGGCTCCCGAAGAGAGAGAAAGAGGTATCACCATTTCAACAGCTCACGTTGAGTACGAGACAGACACACGTCACTATGCTCACGTTGACTGTCCTGGACATGCTGACTACGTTAAGAACATGATCACAGGTGCTGCTCAGATGGACGGCGCTATCCTTGTTGTATCAGCTGCTGATGGTCCCATGCCTCAGACAAGAGAGCACATCCTTCTATCAAGACAGGTTGGCGTTCCCTATATCGTTGTATTCATGAACAAGTCAGATCAGGTTGACGATCCCGAGCTTCTTGAGCTAGTAGAGATGGAGATCCGTGATCTACTATCAGAGTATGATTTCCCCGGCGACGATACACCTATCGTTGCAGGTACAGCTCTTGGTGTTCTTGAGTGTTCATCAGATGATGTTAATGATCCCGCTTACAAGTGTATCCTTGACCTAATGGATCAGGTAGATGCTTACATCCCCACACCGGAGAGAAAGGCAGACCTACCCTTCCTAATGCCCGTCGAGGACGTATTCTCAATCTCAGGCCGTGGTACAGTTGCTACTGGTAGAGTTGAGCGTGGTCAGGTTAATACAAACGACGAAGTTGAAATCGTTGGTCTTACAGACGAGAGCCGTAAGGTAGTAGTTACAGGTCTTGAAATGTTCAGAAAGACTCTTGACTACGCTGAGGCTGGTGACAACGTTGGTGCACTTCTTCGTGGTGTTGCTAGAACAGAGATCGAGCGTGGTCAGGTTCTTGCAAAGCCCGGTTCAGTTAACCCCCATACAAAGTTCAGTGCTGAGGTTTACGTATTGACAAAGGACGAGGGCGGCCGTCATACACCGTTCTTCAACAACTACAGACCCCAGTTCTATTTCAGAACAACAGACGTTACAGGCGTTATCAACCTACCCGCTGGTGTAGAGATGTGTATGCCTGGCGATAACGTAAAGATGGATGTTGAGCTAATCACTCCTATCGCTATCGAGAAGGGTCTTCGTTTCGCTATCCGTGAGGGTGGTAGAACAGTTGGTTCAGGCGTAGTTTCAGAGATCGCTGAATAATTATAAATGAACTTTCAAAAAGTACGGTCGCAATGACCGTACTTTTTTCTAACAAACAGGATTTGAAAAACAGGAGAAGTATATGGAAAACAAAAGAATTGGTCTAAAAGTAACAGGAATTGTGCTGGGAATTATTGCAGGAGTTGCACTTCTCGCAGTAATTTTCCGTTTTACAGCTTTGCCCGTTTGGAAATACAATGTTGCCATAAACAATGCAGAGAAGGGTGAATATGCCCTTGCGACAAGAGGTCTTTATGATATAAATTATAAAGATTCTGATGTGTTGGCGCAGAAGTATGCCTTAGAGGCTGCAAAGCAACTTATTGATGGTGGAGATGCAGAAATGGCAATGACATATCTTACCGTTGCAATAAATTCAGGCGACAATGAAGAAGTGCGAAACGAAGCAATGGTTCTTTACGACCAGTTAATGAACAATCAGTAATTTCTTCCTATTATATAGGAACAAATTTCGAAAACATCTTTTTTCATATCCGATAGCTGAGAATGGGGCAACGGGTTTTTCCCCTGCCCCAATTCTATTGTAAAAGCTTCCTTATGAAATTCCTGAATATACCAGTCCTTTGCACCACCAAAGGTTGCGGTACCGTTTGGCTTGGTAACGGTGTAACCACAGGTTTTGGCGATGTTAAGGGCGGTTTCTTTGGATGTTTTATTTTCCAGACCGTTAAAATCATAATAAATTTCTCTCCCCTGAGAATGAAATGCAACAAAAATATCAGGACGTATTATTTTAAGTAAATGTGTAATTGCCCTTGTTTCAGGCTCGGACTCGGGAAACGGTCCGCCATATTTTGTAGGAGAGGGGCTATCGCAAACTTTATCCCATAATGCGTTAAAGTTGTGATTTATATCTACACCTTGGGCGTTTGATTGCCATAAATTCTTAAAATCTAATATTCCTGTATGAGAAATCAGCTCCTGATGGTAAACATTTTTAGGGTTAATGCCGTGAATTGCAATATCCACTCCATCAGGGTTAACCAGCGGAACAAAATAAACAGTAACATTTTTGTGATATTCTTTCATATCCTGAAATTTACGGGCAAAGTCAAGCAAGGCAACGCCAGTAAGGTATTCAAGACCGTGAAAAGCCGCGGAGAAAACAATTTTTCTTTTACCGCTTCCCTGTTTTATGCAAAAAATCTCTCTGTGTTCGTGTGAATGTCCGAGGGAAAAAACGGAGGTAAACAGGCTCATTTCTCTGAAAAAATAGGTGTAATCATATTTCAAAATAATCACCTCTATAAAATATATAAAAAATTTTTAATTTTATGCAACCTTTTGCGATGTTCAATCGTATTAAGTATGTAAGCGCCAAAGAAGCGCAAAGAAAAACATAAAGGAGATACTAATATGAAGAAGATTATTTCAATTCTAATGGCTGCATCAATGTTTGCAGCAGCAGTACCCGCAATGGCAACAACAGAGGGTATTATCCAGGGCGACATTATGATGATTTCAGAGCCCGTAGTTGAGGATGTGGCTACAACTGATGAGTTGGCAATTCCCTCATACTATCAGCACAAAGGAACAGTTGAGGCGGTAGCGGAGAACTTAATTGATGTTACAATTGATGGCATGACAGTTACATTTGCAACAACAGATTCTACTCTTGTTTACACAATTGACGGCGAAGAAGTAGAGGAAGTTAAGGCAGGTGATATGGTAATCGTTGCATCACAGTCACCCCTTATGTCAAGAGACATTAAAACGGCAGAGGCAATCGTTATCACAAATGCAGAAGCACAAGCTTCAATATATCTTGACACATTCAATATGGACGAAGATCAGCTGCTATCAGCAGACGGCGAACTTGTTCTGAATGTTGAGAATGCAGAAGAGTATGCAGGTAAAAAGCTACTTGTATTCTATGATATGATGACAATGAGCATTCCTGCTCAGGCAGTAGCTTTTAAGGTTGTAGTTGTTGAAGAGACAGAAGCAGGGGAGCCCGTTGAGGACATTGCAACTCCCGAGGAGGTTATTCCTTCATATTACAGACATGCAGGTAAGGTTGCAGCAGTTAACGAGGGTTCAGTTGATGTTGTAATCGATGAGATGACAGTTACTTTTGCAACAACAGATGCAACTCTTCTTTACACAATTGACGGTGAGAAGGCAGAGGCAGTTAAAGCAGACGATATGGTAATCGTTATGTCAAAATCACCCCTTATGTCAAGAGACATTAAGGAAGCAGCTGTAATCGTTGTTACAAACGAGGATGCACAGACATCAGTATATCTTGATACATTTAACATGGTAGAGGGTCAGCTACTATCAGCAGACGGCGACCTTGTTCTAAATATGGAGAAGGCAGAGGAGTATGCAGGTAAGAAGCTTCTTGTATTCTACAATATGATGACAATGAGCATTCCTGCACAGACAGCACCCATTAAGGTTGTTGAGGTTGCAGAGGTACTTCCCGAGGCAACAGACAGTGTAAGCGTTAAGTTTAACATTGGCGACAGCGCAATCAATGTAAACGGCGAGGTTATCGAGGTTGAGAAGCCTTACATCGCAGGTGTTGGTGTAACTCTTGTTCCCATGAGAGTAATCTCAGAGGCATTTGGTGCAGAGGTTAACTGGGATGGCGACACAAAGACAGTAACAGTTGTTCTTGGCGACAAGACAATCGTTGTAACAATTGACTCAAAGACTGCAACTGTTAACGGTAAGGAAATGGCTCTTGAAGAGGCTCCCGAGCTAACAGAGAACGGTTTTACAATGATTCCTCTAAGATTTATCTCAGAGCAGCTTGGTGCAAAGGTTGGCTACATCCACGAGACACAGACAATTTCTGTTGAGAAATAATAGCGTTAACAAAAATTCTTGATGTTACGTAATATAACACAGGGATAATTATGGGTAATTCCACCCATACTAAAAAAGCGGAATATACTGAACAGACAGCGCGAAAGCGTGTGGTCGGGTTGTGAAAACAACAGCAAAAATCCTCTTTGGCTTTTGCGGGACGGTGGAAAACGCACTATTCCCGTAAGACAAGGAGGATTTTTATATGGATAAAAAACTTGCAAACAAGGTTTCAATAACCACAATAATTGTAAATCTCATACTATCGGCGTTAAAATTTGTAGTGGGTTTTATAGGAAACTCTCAGGCGTTGGTATCGGACGCGGTACACTCTGCATCGGATGTGGTTTCAACCGTTGCGGTTATGATTGGAATAAATATGTCTGCGAAGAAGTCAGATGATGACCATCCCTACGGCCACGAGAGAATAGAATGTATTTTTTCGATTATTCTTGCCATTATGCTTTTTGCAACGGGTATAGGAATAGGTATTTCTGCCGTTAAGATTATTATAACAGGTGCGGAGATTGAAATCCCCTCAAAAATAACCCTGTATATTGCAGGATTATCCATTGTTGTTAAGGAATTGATGTATCATTATACTAAAAGAACAGCCATTAAGATTGATTCATCATCTATGATGGCAGACGCGTGGCATCATCGCTCTGACGCGCTATCGTCAGTGGGCTCACTTATTGGTATCGGTGGTGCATTATTAGGCTATAAAATTTGTGAGCCAATTGCAAGTATTGTAATATGTATCTTTATTGCAAAGGCAGCCTATGACATATTTATGGATGCAGTTAACCGATTAGTTGACAGAGCTTGTAGCGATGAAGAGGTTGAAGAAATTAAAAATTGTATAATGGAAATTGAGGGAGTTAAGAGAATTGACTCACTTATGACGCGCCGTTTTGGCTCAAAAATATATGTTGATTTGGAAATTGCCGAGGACGGAAACATCAGTTTGCTTGAAGCTCACAAAATTGCAGAGCAGGTTCATGACAATATAGAAAATAAAATAGACAATGTAAAACATTGTATGGTACATGTAAACCCGATGGAAGAATAATTCCATCGGGTTTTCTGTTAAAATGGGGTTGTTTTTTAAGGATAATCATGTTATAATCTACTTATACTAAAAAGTAATTGTCAGGAGACAGAAGTCATGAGAATTAACATAAATGAAACAGAGCTTAAAGATCGTATTGAGCTTAATTTTAACAGACTTAGCAATGATAAATACTATATGATAGATGAGGTATTCCCTCCCGCAGACTACGACTGGTACGGAGATAAAGAGGGACGAGCACTTCTTGCTTTTGTATCTCATTATAAAATGAGTGGCAGAAAAATTCCCTGTATGGAAGAGATGATGGCACTGATGCCTGAAAAGATAAACAGTAAAGGTTATATCGGTGAAATATTTGACGATATTATCCATGAACAGCAGTTATCAGGTCATTCATGGTTGTTGCGCGGTTTGTGTGAGTATTATGAGGCATTTGATGATAACCGTGCATTAGAACATATAAATAATGTAGTAGAAAATCTATATCTTCCCTTATTGGGAAAAATCAACACATATCCCGTGGACCGCGAGGCGTCAAAAGTGGGAGATGTAAGTGGCGAAAGCTTAGGCAACATAAACGGCTGGGTGTTGTCAAGTGATGTAGGTTGTGCATTTATGAGCATTGACGGTTTGTCTCATGCTTATGAGGTAACAAAGAATGACAAAGTAAAAAAGCTTCTTGATGAGATGATAGAAATATATCTTTCTATTGACAAGTTAAAGTTGAGAGTTCAGACCCATTGTACATTGACATCTGCAAGAGGTATGATGAGAATGTATAGTGTAACTCAGGATAAAAAGTATCTTGACGGAGCAAAAACAATCTTTGATTTATATGTAAATCACGGCGGAATGTCATATACATATCACAACCTTAACTGGTGGGGCAGACCTGATTCATGGTCAGAGCCCTGTGCTATTGTTGACTCAGTTATGCTTGGAAGTGAAATATTTAAGGCAACAAAGGATGAAATGACACGAAAGGTTACGGCTCGAATTTATCATAATGCAGTTAAGAGTATGCAGAGGGATAACGGCGGTGCAGGTCCAGACACCCTTGTTTGCGAGGGCGGTGTCGACTACCTTGGCGGGACAATGTTTGAGGCAGAGTTTTGCTGTTCAATGCGCCTTGCAGAAGGACTTTGGTATATAAAGGAAAACTCAGATTTGCTTTATGCAGAGACTACGGGAAAGCTTACAAAGAATGAGAATAACATCTACTTTGATGGAGACATTATATATGGAGAGGTAGAGGACAAGTATTTAGAGTATGCAGAGACGGTTGTAGAATGTGATGGACATAAGCTATGTCCCATTCTTCCTTTCTGGAAAATACCCCGCGATGTAGCACAGAACATTAAAATGCAGATTGTATTTAATTAAAAAATAAAACCCGATGGAATAACTCCATCGGGTTTTTAGTTGAAATAAGTTTGTTGGTATGATATAATTGAAATATATGGTGTTGTGAGGTGAACATTGTGAAGAAAAATATAGTTGTTGGAATTGTGTGGTGTATAACACTTGTTTTTTCGTTTTATGTCGGAATGATTTATCATTGGTCATCAACAATGGAACATGAAATGTCAAAAGATTATAATGAGATAGTAGTAGATGAAAATGAAATTGCAGACCATACAGTATTTATAGATGTTCCTGAAAGATATGAGGCTTTAAGTCAAATCGAAGAGCCCATAAGAAAAACCATTTCATTATATATGAAGGCTAACAACTTGAAATTATCATCAGGAACACATAGATTTAACAGAATTGATGGGACTTTGGAGGAATATCTGAACGAAGAATTCCGATTTGAACCAATTGAATAAAGATAGTAAGCTTTGAAAATGAGGGCTTGGCAGGAGGAAAAAATGAAACCAAAACACGTAATAATCAATATTTTACCTCTTTTTGTTTGGGTTACATATTATTATATTACAATGTCCCAAAAGGATATTTTTCTTGTTGATTTAGACACATGGATAACATTGTTAATTTTTGTTGTTTTTACAATATATAATCTTTTTTCAAAGCAGATAAAAGAATTTCTTATGAGAAATCTGATTTTAACGACATCATTGGCGTGTGGAATTTTTATAAGCGGACAGATGTATCTGGAAACTGGTTCCCACATGTCTGACGAACATTATGCAGTAGCCGCTATCACGATAGATCATATTTTATGTGGAATAGTGATTACTGTTACTGCTTATTTGATAAAATTTACTGTTAACAAAACGAGAAACAGAAATGTGGGAGGTTAAAATGAAGAAAACGATTTATACAATATCATTTGTCCTGCCTGTTGCATGGTTGATTTACTGTATGACAATCATTGAAAATCGTGTTAAAAATCATCTTGGCTATGGGGAATATGCAATAATTCCAATTGTCATTGCAATTATTATGGTAATTGCCTTGTTGATAATAAAATATTTCAAGGGAGTTTCCAATAAGGCATTTTATGTCCCGCTATCCTTTGCGATTGTAGGATTGATTATATTTATCGTAGGCGGGAGCATAGCCTGTTGTGTAGGTGGGTAATAGAGTAAACTATTGCATTTTTTCAAAACCTATGGTATTATATTACATATACTATCCGAAACGGAGGAAAATATTAAATGGCTAAACTATGGGGCGGACGATTCAGGAAGTCCACCGATACAAAGGTTGATGATTTCAACTCATCCATTCGCTTTGATAAGCGTATGTATAAACAGGACATTAAAGGCTCTGTTGCCCACGCTACAATGCTTGGAAAACAGGGAATTATTCCAAAAGCAGATGCCGATAAAATTGTGGCAGAGCTTAAAAATATATTAAAGGATATTGATAACGGCAAGGTGGAGTTCCTTATTGACGCCGAGGATATCCATATGAACATAGAGAAAATTCTTACCGATAGAATTGGAGATGCGGGTAAGCGTTTACATACAGGCAGAAGCCGTAATGACCAGGTAGCTTTGGACATAAGAATGTACCTTATGGACGAAACACAGGAAATCTGTGAAATGCTTGTTCATACAATGGAAGTGTTCTGCGACCTTGCAAAAGAGAATACAGATACCATTATGCCAGGTTACACACATTTACAAAAGGCTCAGCCTATAACTTTTGCACATCACGCAATGGCATATTATGAAATGTTCAAGCGTGATTACGAAAGACTTTGCGATTGCCGTAAGAGAACAAATGTAATGCCCTTGGGCTCTGGTGCTTTGGCGGGAACAACATATCCCCTTGACCGTGAGTTTGTTGCAAAGGAGCTTGGCTTTGACGCAGTTACAATGAACTCATTAGATGGCGTTTCTGACCGAGATTTTGTTTTGGAACTTGCGTCATGTCTGTCAATTCTTATGATGCACATGAGCAGATTTTCTGAGGAACTTATTTTGTGGTCAAGCAACGAGTTTTCTTTTGTTGAGATGGACGATGCTTTTTCAACAGGCTCATCAATTATGCCCCAGAAAAAGAACCCTGATGTTGCGGAGCTTATCCGTGGCAAGACGGGCAGAGTTTATGGAAACCTTATGGGTCTTCTCACAATGATGAAGGGTATTCCTCTGGCATATAATAAGGATATGCAGGAGGATAAGGAGCAGATTTTTGACAGTATTGATACAGTTAAGTTATGTCTGCCCGTATTCTGTGATATGATAAGCACAATGAAAGTCAATAAGGTAAATATGTACGAAGGTGCAAAGGGTGGCTTTACAAACGCTACTGATGCGGCGGACTATCTTGTTAAAAAAGGTTTGCCTTTCCGTGATGCACATTCAGTTATCGGCAATATGGTATTTTATTGTATTGAGCATAACAAGTCGATAGATGACCTTACAATGGATGAAATGAAATCTTTCTCCGATATTATAGAGGAAGACATCTATGAGGCGGTTTCAATGGAAACTTGTGTAAATGACAGAGCAGTAATCGGCGGACCTGCAAAAGCGGTAACTTTAAGGGCTATAAACGAGGCAGAAAAGTACATAAATAGTATAAAGTAATAACAAGTCAGGGGTAGTACCACAAAATGTGGTATTTACCCCTTATTTTTTACAAAAAACCCTTGAAATATCAAGGAAAATGTGGTAGAATGATAATATGTTAAAAGTGTACACATTTTGAGGTCAAAAACCCCAAAACTTTGACGGTTTTTTTAGGAAAAAGGCTTTACAAAACCAAAAAAATCGTGTATAATAAAAACAAAACCAAATAAAACAAAAAAATCAAAAAATGAAAGAGGGCAGAAATATGTATAAGTCAGATTACGAAATCAAAAAAGAACTTTGCGAAATCGGTAGACGTATTTACAACGACGGTTTCGTAGCCGCTAACGACGGTAACTTCTCAGTTAAGATTGATGACAACACATATTTCGTTACTCCCACAGGCGTATCAAAGGGTTATATGACTCCTGATATGATTTGTGAGGTTGACGGAAAGGGTAACTTAAAGAAACCCAATGGTCAGTGGAGACCGTCATCAGAGTTTAAGATGCACTTAAAGGTGTATGAGCAGAGACCTGACGTTAAGGCAGTAGTTCATGCGCATCCCCCGATTGCAACATCATTTGCTATCGCAGGTATCGCACTTGATAAGCTAATTATGCCTGAGGCTATCATCTTCCTTGGCGCAGTACCCATTGCACAGTACGGAACACCGTCAACAATGGAGATTCCTGAGTCATTGGAGCCGTATCTTCAGGATTACGACGCAGTTCTACTTGCAAACCATGGTGCATTGTCATTTGGTTGCGACCTGAACACAGCGTTCTTCAGAATGGAGTCAACAGAGTTCTATGCTAAGCTATTGATGTATTCAAGACTACTTGGTGGCGAAAAGGAAATCCCCTGCGGTGAGGTTAAGAAGCTAATTGACCTTAGAAAGCAGTTTGGTGTTCCTGGTAAGCACCCCATGGAGAAGCTTTGCCCAGGATGTTACGAGGATGACACATGTTCAATGTCTCCCACAGACGCAAACGAGAAGTACGGCAAGGAGTCAAGCGCAGCATACCACGGCTTCCAGCCCCTACCCTCACAGGTTTGCAAAGACGACAAGTCATGCAGCTGTGGCAACAATGACATTGAGAAGATAGTAGCAGAGGTTACAAAGAGAGTACTTGAAAAGTACAACAAATAAATTCTAACGGATAGGAGCTGATGGGCCAATGATGACAATTGACGATATGTTATCGCAAGTTGCGAAAATCACAGGCTCAACTCCCCCAAAACCGCCAAAAGAGATAAAAAAACCTGTTGCAGTACATAACATTAAGCCTGACAAGTTGGGACTTATAACAAAACATTCCGTAGGACTTGATCTTGCGAAAGAGATTATCTACTGTGTTGAAAAAGGTGCAAAGATGATGGGACTCAATGCTGTTATTGCCGTTGTGAACGGCGACGGCAGATTAGTTGCCTTAGAGGCAATGGATAATTCCTATGTTGCATCAATAAAGGCTGCTCAGGATAAGGCATACACGGCGGCGGCATTAAAGATGCCTACCGAGATTGCCCTGGAAGAGTCTCGCGGAGGTGCCTTTGATGGTCTCTCCAATGGAGATGGCATTTTACTTCTTGGCGGAGGTAAGCCCTTAACAGTAAACGGCGAAGTTATCGGAGCCATTGGTGTTTCGGGTGGCACTAAGGAGGAGGATATCATATTGGCAGAAATCGGTGTCCGTTACCTTGATGCGAAATTAACTCAATAAGTCAAAGGAGGCAGAACAGTGATAGACGAGAAAAAAGTTACTCAGCTGGTTAAAGACGTGCTTTCAGAAATGGACTTATCAACAATACAAAAGCCGAGCAACAACCGTAAACAGATAGGCGTCTTCGACACAATGGAGGAAGCTCTTGATGCGGTAAACAAGGCTTATACAGAGTTTAGAAAGTACAATAAACAGCAAAGAGAAAACATTATAAGCGAAATCAGAAAGCTCACTCATGCAGAAGCCGAGACAATGGCAAAACTTGCCGTTGAGGATACAGGAATGGGTAATGTTTATCACAAGATATTAAAGCATCATCTTGTGGCAGACAAGACCTTGGGTACAGAGGATCTTGATACAAGAGCATTCTCAGGAGACGGTGGTCTTACACTTGTAGAGATGGCGCCCTACGGCATTATCGGTGCAATAACACCTTCAACAAACCCCAGCTGTACAGTTATCTGTAACAGTATCTGTATGCTTGCAGGTGGTAACGCGGTTGTATTTAACCCCCACCCCCACGCGAAGAGAATTTCTGCATACGCTGTTGATTTGGTAAACAGAGCAGTTCTTGCAGCGGGTGGCCCGGAAAACGTGGTTGTAACTGTGGCTAATCCCACAATGGAAACATCAAATATGATGGTTAATCATCCGTCAGTTAAGATGTTGGTTGCAACAGGTGGTCCAGGAGTTGTAAGAATGTTGCTTTCATCAGGAAAGAAAGCAATTGGCGCAGGTGCTGGTAACCCGCCCGTAATCGTTGACGAGACGGCAGACATTAAGAAAGCTGCAAAGGATATCGTTGACGGATGTACATTTGATAACAACCTTCCCTGTATTGCAGAGAAGGAAGTGTTTGCACTAAGAGAGATTGCAGACGAGCTTATTCATCATATGGTTAAAAATGGATGCTATCTTCTTAATGACAGACAGATAAAGGAACTTGAAGATGTTGTTCTTGTCTGGACAGAGAACAAGAAAGGCCAGAGAGTCCGCACAATCAATAAGGACTGGGTTGGCCGTGATGCTAAGAAGATTTTGGCACAGATTGGCGTTAAGGCGTCAGACGATATAAGATGTATCATCTGTGAAACAGATTTTTCTCAGGCATTTGTGCAGACAGAGCTTATGATGCCCATCCTACCTATTGTAAGAGTAAACACCTTTGACGAGGCTGTTGAAATGGCAGTTAAGGCAGAGCACGGCAACCGTCATACAGCTCATCTTCATTCCAAGAATGTTGACCATATGACTCAGTACGCTAAGGCAATAGAGACAACAATCTTTGTAAAGAACGCACCCAGTTATGCTGGTATTGGTTTCAATGCTGAGGGTTGGACTACATTTACTATTGCAGGTCCTACGGGCGAGGGTATCACATCTCCCAGAAGCTTCACAAGATTAAGACGATGCGTACTATCAGATGCATTATACATTATATAAGAAAAGGAGTGATACGGTTTGGCAATAAATGAAAATGAGATTGCTGCATTGGTGCAGCAGGTACTTAAAGAAATGACAGGCGGAGCCCCCGCACCTACTCCTGTAAGATCAGGAAACACAGGCGGCGGTGCAATCCCCAAGACTGCAAAGGTTGCAATGCTTACAGACCTTAAAAAGTTTGAGATTCAGGAATATCCAATTCCCGAGCTTGGCGATGACGATATCTTAGTTAAGGTTGAGGGTTGTGGCGTTTGTGGTACAGATGCTCACGAATACAAAGTTGACCCCTTCTCACTAATTCCCGTTGTTCTTGGACACGAGGGAACAGGTGAAATCGTAAAGATGGGTAAGAATGTTAAGCTTGACAGTGCAGGAAAGCCCCTTAATATCGGCGACAAGGTTGTTACTTGTATGATATTTAAGGATAACCCTGACATTACAATGTTTGACCTTAACAAGCAGAATGTCGGCGGTGCAGACGTTTATGGTTTGCTTCCTGATGATGATGTTCACCTAAACGGTTGGTTCTCAGATTATATGATAATCAGAGGTGGCTCAACAGTATTTAATGTAAGCGACCTTGACCTTGATTCAAGAATTTTGATAGAGCCCTGTGCGGTACTTATCCATGCCGTAGAGAGAGCAAAGCTTACAAACATTTTGAGATTTAATTCAAGAGTTGTTGTGCAGGGTTGCGGACCTATCGGTCTAATCTGTATAGCAGTTCTTCGCACAATGGGAATTGAAAACATTGTAGCAGTTGACGGAAACGAGCAGAGACTTGAATTCGCGAAGCGTATGGGTGCAACAAACACTGTAAACTTTATGAACCATAAGGGAATTGAAGCTCTTACAGAGGCGGTTAAGGATGCATTCGGCGGATATCTTGCAGATTT
Source organism: Candidatus Ornithomonoglobus sp. (assembly GCA_045539555.1). Taxonomy (GTDB): domain Bacteria; phylum Bacillota; class Clostridia; order UBA1381; family UBA1381; genus Ornithomonoglobus. The sequence goes on along the minus strand of JAZQFP010000019.1, from coordinate 42,632 downwards.
TGCTTTCCAGTGTACAGGCGCACCTGTTGCACATGGTAATATCTACAAGTTTATCAGAAACGGCGGCGGTCTATGTGAGCTTGGTTTCTTCATCAACGGCGGTGATGCAACAATTAACCCCCACTTTGACTTGTGTGCAAAGGAAATCACACTTGTTGGCACATGGGTATATACCCTAAGGGATTATGCAAGAACATTTGACTTCTTAAAGAGGGCACAGGCAATAGGGCTTCCCATGAAGGACCTTATCACACATAAGTATCCTCTTGAAGAAATCAACGAGGCGCTTGAAACAAACCTTGCACAGAAGGGCTTGAAGATAGCAATCGTAAACCAAGACTAATACGTCAGTAAGGAGTGCAGAGTATGAATAAAGCTATTGGTATAGTAGAAATGTTCGGCTTTGTAACTGCAATTACTGCGGCAGACGCAGCAGCGAAAGCGGCAGACGTAAAGGTTATAGCAATTGACTCAAATAAACCCGCAGACCCCACTGTTGATGTGCCAGTAATTATGGCAATCAAGGTAGAGGGTGAGGTTTCAGCCGTAAAGGCGGCAGTTGATGCAGCGGTTAACGCAGCAGAGTCTGTTTCAGGAGTAATTTGCAGTCACGTACTTACAGGCCCCACAGATGATGCCGTTAAAATGGCAAAGAGAACATCTGTTGGTCGGGACATAGTCGGTCAGATTAAAAACGGAGCGTAAAGGAGGAGATTGCCCATGCAGGCATTAGGACTAATTGAAACAAGAAGCCTTACAGGAGCAATTGACGCCACAGACGCTATGACAAAAGCGGCGGAGGTAAAACTTGTCGGCACAGTAAAAATTGGTTCGGGACTTGTTAACGTAGTAGTTACAGGTCAGGTAGCCGCAGTTCGTGCCGCAGTAGCCGCAGGTAAGGCAGCGGCGGAAGCCGTAGGCGAAGTTTATGCAACTCACGTTATTCCTCAGCCGGATGACGCGATAGCAAAAATACTTCCCTCATTCTATTAAGGAGGATTGAGCTATGGCAAAAGAATTCTCAATAGGATTGGTTGAAGTAAGCGGACTTGGCGATGCAATCATTATGCTTGACGATATGTGTAAGGCAGCAGACGTTGAGTTTGTAGCAACAGAAAGAAAGCTGGGCGGCAGACTTGTTACTATTGTAGTAAAAGGTGAGCTGACAGCGGTAAAGGCATCAGTTGATGCAGGTGAGGCAAGAGCAAGGGAGCTTGGAAGCTTCAAGGCTTCACAGGTAATTGCAAGACCTCACAAGGAGATTCTTCCCTACTTGCACTTAGACAAAAAGGTTACAAAGAAGCCTAATTCAGAGACCGCGGCAACACATGTTGGCCCCGTAGCTGAGAAAAAGGCAAAAACAACTACAACAGCTAAAAGCAAGGCTCCTGTAAAAAAGACGGGAACAAAAAAATAATGAATTAAAACGCTAAGCGTTTTAAGATATAAAACAATATTAACAAAGTAAATTTTAGGGGCAAGACCCCGGAAAGAAATAGGAGGAAAATAAAATGGCAGTAGAGGCATTAGGAATGGTAGAGACAAGAGGTCTTGTAGCAGCAATCGAGGCAGCAGATGCAATGGTAAAGGCAGCTAACGTACAGCTAATCGGAACAGAGAGAATCGGTTCAGGTCTAGTTACAGTTATGGTTAGAGGCGATGTAGGTGCTGTTCAGGCTGCAACAGATGCAGGTTCAGCTGCAGGCGCTAGACTTGGTGAGCTAGTATCAGTTCACGTTATTCCTCGTCCCCACGGCGACGTTGAGAAGATTCTACCCACAGTTTAATAGATAGAATACATATTCCATAGAGTACATATACGCCCATTGTGGCGTATATGTACCATCTATTAAAACTAATCGGTACATAGGAGGGATTTTGAGTGGCATCATTAGAAGAGCTTATTGCTAATGCGGTAATTGATACCCTTAAAAAGCAAGAAAGTGATGACGTAATAAAGATAGGAGTTTCCGCGAGACATGTTCATCTTTCAGAGAAAGATTTATATGCTCTTTTTGGCGAGGGCTACAAGCTAACTAAGAAAAAGGAGCTAATGGGTGGCCAGTTCGCAGCGGAGGAGTGCGTTACAATCGTAAGCCCCAACCTACGCTCAATTGAAAATGTAAGAGTATTAGGCCCTCTTAGAAAAGAGAGCCAGATTGAAGTGTCAAGAACAGACACATTCAAATTAAAAATCAGTCCCCCTGTACGTCCCTCAGGAGAGTTAAAGGGCTCAGCGCCCATGGCAATGGTAGGACCTAAGGGAAGTATTTTCCTTAACGAGTGTTGTATTATTGCTAACAGACACATTCACCTACCCCCGTATCTTGCGGAGAAGTACGGTGTAAAGGATAATGACCTTGTTGATGTTGAGGTTGAGACCGGCAAACCGACAAGATTTTACAATGTTCAGGTACGAGTTCACGAGAGCTTTACTCCTGAAATGCATATCGATACAGATGATGCGAATGCTTGTGCATTAAAGACAGGCGACATAATCAAGATTTTGACTAAATAAAAACTGTCTGTAACAAAGGTTGCAGAAAGGATTGATATTATGATTTTAGGTAGAGTATATGGAAGCGTAGTTTCAACTCATAAGTTAGATTCACTTGTGGGTAGTAAATTTATGCTTGTTCAGTGCATAGAGAAGGGTGAACTTGTTGACAAGTTCTTAGTAGCCGTTGACGGTGTTGGTGCTGGAATAGGCGAAGATGTTATTATAACTCAGGGCTCAGGCGCAAGAGTTGGCATGGGCAAGGAAAATGTACCCATTGATGCATTGATAGTTGGTATTTTAGACAAAAAACAGGTATAACCTGTATTACATAACATCTTTTTTGAGTGCAAATTCAAAAATTGGAGGAAGCGGTAATGAAATTAGAAGAGCTTCAAAAGCTGGTATATGATGCCGGAATTGTTGGTGCAGGTGGTGCCGGATTCCCTACACACAGAAAGTTTTCTGCCAATGTAGAGCAAATAGTTGTAAACGCCGCAGAATGTGAGCCGCTTATGATGGTAGACCATCATTTGTTGGAGTATCATTTAGGTGAGCTTGTTGAAACTCTTAACCTGTTGTGCGATGCAATGGATGCCAAAGAGGCAATTATCGGTATAAAGGGCAAGAATATGCACCTTCTCAACGAGAGAATTGTAGCATCCTTAAAGGGCACAAGAGTAAAGATTAAGGAAATTCCTGATGTTTACCCCGCAGGTGATGAGGTAATGCTTACATACGAGACAACGGGTAAGATTATCCCTGAGGGTGCAATTCCCGTTATGGTAGGCGTTATGGTTATAAATGTTGAGACAGTTTATAACATTTACAATGCAGTAAATAACAGAAAGCCTGTAATTGACAAATATATTACAATCGGTGGCGATGTACCCGAGGACATAACAATAGTTGCTCCCATGGGTATGAAAATCAAGGACTTATTAAAAGCAGTAGGCTATGGTAATCTTGATGGCAAGGCCGTTGTAAACGGCGGACCTATGATGGGTAAGCTTGTTGATTTGGAGAATGATGTTGTTACAAAGACAACAAAGGGACTTTTAATATTCCCCATAACACATGGCATAGTTCAAAGAATGAAACAGCCTATCGGCGTTTCAATGAAACGCGCATCAGCTGCATGTTGTAACTGCACAATGTGTACTGATATGTGTCCCAGATACCTTTTGGGCTATAACTTGGAGGTACATAAGACTGTTCGTGCAGCATCTCATGGTGAGGTAAAGAACACAGAGGCATTCTTGCAGAATGCTTTATGCTGTGGCTGTGGTATTTGTTCAGTAATAGCTTGCCAGCAGGGACTATTCCCCTCAAAGTTATCAATGGAAATTAAGGGAAATCTTGGCAAGTACGGTCTAAGACGAGAGAACAACATTGCACCTGAAAAGGTACGCGATGTTCGTGCATCAAGACTTATTTCATCAGATAAGCTTATTGATCGCCTTGGCATAAGAAAGTACGTAAAGAGCCACGTAGAGAAAAAGGACAATGTGTTCATACCTGATTGTGTATACATTGAATTAAAACAGCATGTAGGAAAACCTGCCAGTGCAGTTGTAAACATTGGTGATAAGGTTAAGCGCGGTCAGGTTGTAGCAGCAACTGCCTATGAGGACCTTGGCACAACAATGCATACAAGCATAGACGGTACTGTAAGGGATATTACCGACAGATTTGTCGTTATCGGAAAGTAAGAGGTGAGATGTAATGAATTCAATAGGATTAGTCGAGGTTAAAAATGTATCAAAAGGTATTGTTGTAACCGACGAAATGCTAAAGAGTGCAGGAATAACACTTCTAAGCTCCGGTTCAGTTTGTCCCGGTAAGTTCGTTACAATCGTTGGCGGTGAGTTGTCAGCGATTAAAGCGTCAGTTGATCGTGCAAAGGTTGTTGCAGAGGACGCGTTGATTGATACATTTGTAATAGGAAACCTGAGCAAGAATGTATTTGAGGCTATCCATGGTGCAGTTGATGTAAAGAAAAAACGAGCTTTGGGTATAATTGAGACATTTACAGCAGCAAGTGCCATTGAGGCTGCTGATGCGGCAGTTAAGTCGGGCTATATCGAGCTAATTGAAGTTCGTGTAGCACGAGGCCTTGCAGGAAAGTGCTTTGTAACACTAACAGGTGATGTAAGTGATGTCCGCGCAGCAGTTGATGCAGGTGGTCTACTTGCAGCAGAGCAGGGTGTTTTGATTAACACAGAGGTTATTGCAAATCCTCATGAAGAATTATGGGAAGCCGTGCTTTAATACGGAATGTAAAAAGGGCGCAGAACGCCTGAAAAAACTGCACTTAGTGCAGTTTTTTTGTTGGGCTACAAACGAAACGAACCGCTCGGAGTATAAACATACACCATCGGGCAAGGCAAAACAGAGTTTTGCTTCGTTTCGGTTGTTCTGCATCCCTTTTTTTCATCCCTTAGAACGGAAAAGATGTAGTTTTATATTGAAAAAATCTCCTGTATGGTGTAAAATATATGTATAGAAAATTTTGAGGGAGGATAGCTATGGTTGAGAAAAATGCACATTATAAAATTGAAATAACAGGCGTATCCTCGGATGGAAACGGCATCGGCACAGTTGACGGGTTTACTGTTTTTGTTCCTATGTCCGTTACAGGTGATATTGTAGAAATTGTGGTAGTGAAAGTTCTTTCGCGGTATGCAATAGGACGAGTTCTCAATATTATTACTCCCTCTCCTATGCGTATAGAACCCGTGTGCCCCGTTTACAAGAGATGTGGCGGATGTCATCTTCAACATATAGACTATAATTCTCAACTTGATATAAAAAAGGGCTTTATAGTATCTGCTATGGAGAGAATTGGTGGGTTTAAGGGCATAGTGTGTGATGACGTTATAGGAATGGATACCCCCGAGAGATATCGAAACAAGTGCATTTTTCCCATTGGTCTTGGTAAAAATGGCGAGGTGCAGAGCGGTTTTTATGCAAAGCGTTCCCATGAGATTATCCCTGTGGATGACTGTATGGTGGGAAGTGAGATAAATAGTAAAATTGTAGACGCGGTAAAAGAATATATGGCCGAGGCTAATGTAACCGTTTATGACGAGGAAAAACATAAAGGTTTAGTTCGTCGTGTATTTATCCGTGATGGTAAGGTTTCAGGTGAGATTATGGTGGTAATCTCAATTAACGGAAAATCATTGCCGAGCATAGAAATTTTAGTGGAGAAATTGAGAGAAGTTTCAGAGAAAATTGTATCAATTTATATAAACATAAATGAGAGCCGTGGAAATTCGGTTTTGGGGCTTGAAAACAAGTTAGTTTATGGCAAAAGCGTAATTACGGATACATTGTGTGGAATAGAATTCGAGATTTCACCCCATAGTTTTTATCAAATAAACCCTGTTATGACAGAGAAATTATATGGCAAGGCATTGGAGTTTGCAGAGATTACAGAGAATGACAATGTTCTTGACGTGTACTGCGGAATAGGCACAATTTCTCTTGCGGCGGCAAAAAAAGCGAAAGTTGTAACAGGTGTTGAGATAGTAGAACAAGCTATTGAGGACGCGAAAAAGAATGCAAAAAATAACGATATAACAAATGCAAAGTTTTTTGCCGACAGTGCAGAAAATGCCGTCCCTAAGCTGATTTACGAGGGGTTAAAGCCAGACATTGTAATACTTGACCCACCGAGAAAAGGCAGCGATGAGGCGACATTAAAAGCAATTGCAAGTGCAGAGCCAAAGAGAATAGTATATGTATCATGTAATGTGGCGACATTGGCAAGAGATGCGAAGTTTTTAAGTGAATTAGGATATACCCCCACCAAATGCATTGGCGTTGATATGTTCCCCCATACATCTCATATAGAGGCTGTGTGTTCTTTGGAGAGAGTATAGTTAAAATTTTGCAGATCTCATCATATAATTTAATTAGAAAATTAAATTGGAGGACAGAATATGAGCATAATTGTAGTTTATAAAACAAAATATGGCTCAACAAAGACCTATGCACAATGGATAGCAGAGGAACTGGGCTGTCAGGCGGTGGATGCAAAGACCGTTAAAATAGACGATTTGGTGCAATATGACACTATAATTTACGGCGGGGGCTTGTATGCTGAGGTCATAAACGGTATTACCCTTATAACAAAGAATATAGATAAGCTCAAAGATAAAAAGCTTGTGGTCTATACAACAGGAATTACCCCTATGGAGTACAGGGAATACTATGACAAATTAGTTATAGAAAAAAACTTCAAGTCAGGCGTACCTGACAATATGAAGATTTATAATTTTGTAGGCAAAATGATACTTGATGAGCTTTCAATAGTACATAGAACGGCCATAAAATCTCTTAAAAAGCTTATGCAGGGAAAAGAAAACCCCACAGAGATGGAGAAGTTGTTGGTTGAGCTATGTGATGCAAACGGAGATTTTACGGATAAAAATGCAATAGCTGAACTTGTGAGCTACTGCAAAGATTAAAACAGAGGTTGATTAAATTGAGCAGACGAAAAATGAAAAGCTACGGGTCAAGAGGTGTCGTGTCAAAGGAATTTGACTGGTTGCTTTTTGGACTTACCATTCTTATTGCGGTTATAGGCATTGTAATAATCTATTCTGCAACAAGAACAACTGGTACAAACACAAATGTAATAGTACAGTCGGGTGCTTTTATAATAGGACTTGGCCTAATGCTATTCCTGTGCTTCTTCGATTACGAGCAGTTTTCTAACGCAGTAAAATATATTTATATTTTTGCCGTTGCAATACTTATAATAGTTCTTATATTTGGTACTGCGGGTGATTGGGGTGCAAAGAGCTGGATCAGATTTGGCCCCATTGGAGTGCAACCAGCGGAATTGGCAAAAATTTGCTTTATTTTAACTTTTTCATACCATTTGCAAAAGGTTGAGGATAAAATAAACGATATAAAAGTAGTGTTGGGGTTATTGGTCCATGTAGGAATTTTGCTTATTCTTATTATGATGGAGCCTGACCTTGGGTCTGCTTTGGTATTTATGTTTATGTTTGCCTGTATGGTGTTTGTGGCAAAGATTTCATATAAATATGTTTTGGCGGTCTTAGGTCTGGGCGTGATATCCCTGCCTTTAATATATAATTTTGTTTTGAGTGATTATCAAAGACAGAGAATAAACGTATTTATTGATCCTATGATAGATCCCCTGGGTGACGGATACAATGTTATTCAGTCAAAGATTGCCGTGGGCTCAGGTGAGCTTTGGGGCAGAGGATATTTGCAGGGAACGCAGAACCAGATGGGATATCTTCCTACAAAAAGCACGGACTTTATATTTAGCGTTTTATCGGAGGAGTTTGGGTTTATCGGCTCAATCTTAGTTGTATGTCTTCTTTTTGCAGTTATATGGAGATGTTTTACGGCGGCAAGAAAAGCGGACAATGCTTTTGGCAGATATATTTGTACGGGTGTTGGTGCAATGCTGTTGTTCCACGTATTTGAGAATGTGGGAATGTGTATTGGTCTTATGCCTGTAACGGGAATTCCTTTACCATTTATAAGCTACGGCGGTACATCGTTGGTAACGAATATGACGGCAATAGGACTGGTACTGAGTGTAACTTATCATAATAAACCGCGACTTCGCGTTGACGTGTACTAAGGAGAGAAAAATGGAAAAGATACTTATAGTTGTTGACATGCAAAAGGACTTTGTTGACGGTAGTCTTGGCACTCCTGAGGCCCAGGCTATAATTCCAAATGCAGTCGAGAAAATCAGGAATTTTAACGGAACAATTTATGTAACATACGATACTCACGATGAGGACTATATGGAAACGGCGGAGGGCAAAAAATTGCCCGTGCCCCATTGTATAATGGGTACTGACGGATGGGAGCTTGATTGTGAAATTGCTAAGGCTCTTGAAGATAAAGAATATATATCTGTTAAAAAACCAACCTTTGGCTCGGTAGATTTGCCCGAGATTATAGCGGATAATCATAATATAGAGGATATGGAGATTGAGCTTATAGGCTTATGCACAGACATTTGTGTTATTTCAAATGCCTTACTGCTTAAAGCGAATTTTCCTGAAATTACGATTTCAGTTGATAAAAATTGCTGTGCAGGTGTAACACCCGAAAAGCATAACGCGGCACTTGAAGTTCTGGCATCATGTCAGGTTTTGGTATAAAATAAAGGTGGAAGGACCTTATGGGACCTTTCACCTTTTTACTTTATAAGAGCCGTCTTTTTTTACGGTTATCTTTATATCTTTCATTAAATCTGTACGTAGAACCTCTGCACTCTGTAACCTTTCGAGAGTTTCTTTGTGGGGATGTCCGTAGACATTATCAGTACCGCAACTGATTACTGCTATTTCAGGGCTTACGGCAGAAATAAACTCTTCGCAGGAAGAATTTCGTGAGCCGTGATGAGAAACCTTTAATACATCTGTGTCCACATCGGCGCGTTTAACAAGGGACTTCTCTCCCTCCATAGATAAGTCGCCCGTATATAGAGAAGAGAAGCTTCCATATGTTACCTTGACGGGCATGGTGGTATCATTTTCGTTAAGTTCGCCTAATGAATTATCTGACGCGTAGACATCAATGACAAGACCGCTATCGAATGTAAAACGGGTATTTTCGGAGATATAGCAGATTTCTGCTCCGTTATCCTTGGCGGCAGATTTAAGTTTCTGGACCCATTCCATCATAGACTCGCTATAATAATCACAGATAGCGGGTGCAATAATTCTGTCAACCCTGACACTTTTAAGCATGTTTATAATTCCCTCAATATGGTCCTGATGATAGTGGGAAACAATCGCCGTATCAATGTGATTATAGCCATTGGACTCAACATAAGGAACAAAATAAAGCTTACCAGGGTTATAACTCGACCAGGAGTTACCGCCGCCACCGTCAATAACGATTGTTTCGTGGTAGGGCGTATGAATAATTGCTCCATCGCCGTGGTCCACATTAACAAAAGTGAATTCTGCCGTTCCTATACGCGTAAAAGCCAAAATTATTAAAGTCAGTACAGTTCCTGAAAGAATGGCAGAAAAGAACTTTATATGATTTTTGCGCTTACGAATTATGTAATAGAGTAAAAACACTCCCGATAGATATGCAATTATTTCAATGATTGTGGGAGTGCGGACATTTATATGAGAAAGGGGTAGTTTCCATATAAAATAAGGCAGCTTGTAGAACACCGATATTACTATATTCGTTAACCATGAGAAAATGGGTGCACCACCAAACACTTCCATAAGTAATAGTGTCAGCGGTCCCGTTATAAGCACACATACAATCAGCGGTGCGACTATAAGGGGAACAATAAATGAATATATACACAAACCATTAAAATAAATCATTGAAAAGGGTGTATATAAAACTGCACAAACAATAATTACCGCAACTGCATGACGGATAAACTTAGGTAAAATCATCAGTTTTCTCGCAAGAAAAGGAGCAAAAGCCCATACAAGCATTCCGCCAAGTATTGACAGTACAAAACCTGCATTGTGGATAATTGTAGGCATTGTTAAAATAGCTAAGGTTACCACAGTTGCCATGGTGTCGGGATAATACGCGCTACCATAGCGAAGCCTGAAAAGTATGGCAAAAGCGGCACAAATAAGGCATCTGGAAAACCCTATTCCCCCTGATTGCATCATTGCATAGACAAGGAAAATTAAAACAATAAATATATCGCGGACCTTACGGGGAACAAATCTCTTAACAAGTCCCACAAGGGCGAGAATTAACCAGATATGCAAGTATGCAGGATGAAAGAATCTCTCAAAAGTCGTATGGTCAAGGACATCTTCATACTCTGCACTGAAATGGTGCTTGTTTCCTGTTAAGAGAGCTGACAAAATAGCGGCATTGTCCCCCGAATAGTGTTTATGGATTATACCGTCAATAAATTCTGATATTCTTCCTTTAAGAGAATAAATGCTGGGACTATCCGTTGAGATTACAGAAATGTCCTCGCTATAAATCTTGGTAAAAATATCGCAGGATTTATAATATTTTTCTGTGTCAAAACCGTTTTCGTTCATTTGTGTCGGGAAGTTTTTAATTTCACCAGTTAATGAAACATTAGCTCCACAGGGAATTAACTGGGGACTGGTAACAAGAATTGTTTCCATAGATTTAACTTCGCGGGTCTCGTTAGTTATAGAGCTTAATTTAAGCTGATACTTGTAATTATCGCTATAAGCGTTTTCCTGTGAAGGAGATATAATTTCTCCTGACAGGGTAACCTCATGACCGATAAAATCTATGGATGGGTGATGGATGTTGCCTACGCAGTAAGCGTATGACAAAGACGAAAGGGAGAATGCAGCGGCAAGAAGCAAAAAGCTTATCTCAATGCGCTTCACCTTTATGGAATAAATAATACTAAGAATTATTGCAGTCGCAACAGCAAAGGCTATAATATTTATATTAAAAGTCTCGGTCAGCACCACGCCCAACACTACCGATATTGCAACTTTTATAGGGGTTATTTTCATTAAATTTTATCCTTTGTAAAGTTTTTATAAATATTATAATGCAATTTGCTATTAAAATCAATACAAGGTACACAGTTTTTTGCACACAAGGGAGAAATATTACCAAAACTCTTGACACAAACCATAAACCGTGTTAATATTATAGTAACAAGTGAATATTATCTATTCAGGTAGAGGCGCGTAATTCAAGAGTACCTGTGGGGAGAGATGCGTAATCGTTGAAGCACAGAGAAAGGGGAAAACGCCGAAGTGTAACTTTTCGCAAAAGTTATGCTGGTTATGCTGCTAATAACAGTATGACTGTCACTAAAAGGTGGAGTGCTATCTTCACCAAAAGTGGAGTGCTATCCTTAAACATTGTTTATTAAGAGGCAATAGCACTAAGCTGTTGCTTTTATTTTTTAGAAAAGAGGTACGGAAAAATGAAAAAGTATAAGGTTGGTATTATCGGTGCAACAGGAATGGTTGGCCAGAGATTTATTACATTATTGTTTGATCATCCCTGGTATGACATCACAGTTCTTGCAGCATCTCCCAGAAGTGCGGGTAAGACATACACAGAAGCGGTTGGAGCAAAGTGGTGTATGGATATGGATATCCCTGCAAATGTTAAAGATATGATAGTTATGAATGCAACAGAAGATGTTGAGAAAATTGCTGGAATGGTAGATTTTGTTTTCTGTGCAGTTGATATGAAAAAGGATGAGATTAAGGCTCTTGAAGAGAGATATGCAAAGGCAGAATGTCCTGTTGTTTCAAACAACAGTGCACACCGTCATACTCCTGATGTTCCTATGATTATCCCTGAGATTAACCCCGAGCACTTGGAGATTATTCCTGCACAGAGAGAAAGACTTGGCACAAAGCGTGGCTTTGTTGCGGTTAAGTCAAACTGTTCATTGCAGTCATACCTACCTGCAATGGCAGTAGTTAACGCTAAATATCCCATTGACCATGCCTTAGTTACAACATATCAGGCAATTTCAGGTGCAGGTAAGACATTTGAGACATGGCCCGAGATGGTAGATAACCTGATTCCCTACATTGGTGGCGAGGAAATGAAGTCAGAGGTTGAGCCTAACAAGATTTTAGGTAAGGTAGACGGCAAAGAAATCGTTCCCTCAACAGAGTTACAGATTGAGTGTCAGACATATCGTGTACCCGTATCTGACGGACATACAGCGGCTATATTCTTCTCATTTAAGGATGGCGTTAATAAGCCCTCAGTTGAGGAGATTGAAGCAATGTGGCGTGAGTTTAAGGGTGAGCCCCAGAAGCTTGAACTTCCCCATGCTCCCAAGCAGTTCTTATACGTTCATACAGAGGCAGAGGAGCCCACACAGCCCCAGATTAAAACAGCTCGTGAGATAGACGGCGGAATGGCAATTTCTTGCGGACGTTTAAGAGAGTCAACACAGTATGATTATAAAATGGTTTCAATGAGCCATAATACCCTAAGAGGTGCCGCAGGTGGTGCAGTACTTCTTGCAGAATTGCTTACAGCAAAGGGTTACATGGACTAATATGTGATTTCATATAGAAAGGAAAGATAGTTATGGCAAAGACATTACCCTTTACAGGTTCAGGCGTTGCGATAGTAACACCCTTTGACGGACAGAAGACAAACTACGATGTTTTGGGCGAGTTAATTGACTGGCATATAGAAAACAAGACAGACGCTATTATTATCTGCGGTACAACAGGCGAGGCGTCAACAATGCCTGATGCAGAGCATTTAGCAGCAATAGAATATACAGTTAAGAAGGTTGCAGGTCGTGTACCCGTAATTGCAGGAACAGGCTCAAATGAGACAGCTCATTCAATCGAGCTTTCAAAAGAGGCAGAAAAGTTAGGCGTTGACGGTTTGCTTCAAGTAACACCGTACTACAATAAGACAACACAAAAGGGTTTGGTTGAACATTTCTCAGCTATTGCAAATGCAGTTAATGTTCCCATTATCCTTTACAATGTTCCTTCAAGAACAGGTCTTAATATTTCAATCGGTGCATTGAAAGAACTTGCAAAGATTGATAACATCGTTGCTATTAAAGAGGCAAGTGGTAACATAAGCTATACTGCACAGGTTGCAGCAGAGGTGCCCGAGCTTTATATTTATTCAGGTAATGATGATATGATAATTCCCGTTATGTCATTGGGAGGCAAGGGTGTTATTTCAGTTCTTGCAAATGTTTGCCCCAAGGAAACTCATGATATGTGTCAGGCATACCTTGACGGCGACTGTAAGACTGCTACAAAAATGCAGTTGGAGTATCTTGAACTTGTAAACAACCTGTTTATTGAAGTTAACCCCATTCCCGTAAAGACAGCTCTGAACCTTATGGGCAAGAAAGTGGGCAACTTGCGTTTGCCTTTAACAGATATGGAAGAGGGCAACCTAAACAAGCTTAAAGCCACACTTAAAAAGCACAATCTTATCTGATAAGAAAGGAATTTTACATCATGACAAGAATAATCATGAACGGCTGTAACGGTAAGATGGGTCAGGTTATATCCCGTCTTGTTGCAGAAGATAGCGATGCGGAAATTGTTTGTGGTGTTGATATAAACACAGAGATAAATAATTCCTATCCTGTTGTTAAATCTATTGAGGAATTCAGTGGTGAGGCAGATGTAGTAATTGACTTCTCACACCCCTCATGTCTTGGCAGTATTCTTAACTATTGTAAGAGAACAAAGACTCCCGTAATTCTTGCAACAACAGGCTATTCTGTGGAGGATAAGGAAACGTTTATAGCGGCATCAAAAGAAATTCCTGTGTTTTTTTCAGCCAATATGAGCCTTGGAATTAATCTATTAATATCTCTTGCAAAACAGGCGGCAAAACTTTTAGAGGGCAATTTTGACATAGAGATAGTTGAGAGACATCATAATAAGAAAATTGATGCACCAAGCGGTACTGCATTGACAATAGCCGATGCAATAGACGAGACTTTGTCATATCCCGCGGAATATGTGTTTGACCGTCATAGTGTACGACGCAAGAGAAAGACAACAGAGATTGGAATAAGTGCAGTTCGCGGCGGAACAATAGTTGGCGACCATGAAATTATCTTTGCAGGTAATGATGAAGTAATTGAATTATCCCACCATGCTGCGTCAAAAGAAGTCTTTGCGGTAGGCGCTATTAAGGCGGCTAAGTTTATGAAAAACAAACCCCAGGGACTATATGATATGAACATGTTGGTAGAAGCAACAGTATAATAGAAATCGGCGGAAAATTTTCCGCTGATTTTTTTATTTTTTTACTTAAAAGGTATAGCTTTTTTAATTAAATTAGTGTATAATAATTATTATGTATATACAATGGAAGAGGTATATTCAAAAATCGTACACAGGAGGTTTTGAGAATGGAAGATTTATTGAAAATTCTTGATGAAGAGCAGGGCCGTATAGATGTGGCAAAAATCTCAAAAAAGCTTGGAAAAACCGAAGAGGAAGTGTCAAAGACGCTAAAAGAGCTTGAAGATAATCATATAATCGCAGGTTACAAAACCATTGTTAACTGGGACAAAACAGACAGAGACGTGGTAATGGCGCTTATTGACCTTAAAGTTACTCCACAGCGTGGAGAGGGCTTTGATAAAGTAGCCGCCCGTATTTATAAATATCCTCAGGTACGAGCCGTGTACCTGATGTCAGGAGCATATGACCTATCAGTTATGATAGAGGGAACAAGTATGAAAGAAGTTGCACTTTTTGTTGCGCAGAAACTTGCACCCATGGAGTCGGTTGTATCAACCGCTACTCATTTTATGCTTAAAAAATACAAGGCAGAGGGTATTATATTCAAAGACGACAAGAAAGATTCGAGACAGGTGATTACTTTATGAATTTAGATAAACTGATAAATTCCACGGTGGACGCATTACCCCCGTCAGGAATAAGAAAATTTTTTGATGTAGTAGGAACAATGAAGGGAGCAATATCTCTGGGCGTAGGTGAGCCTGACTTTGTTACTCCCTGGGCAATTCGCGAGGCAGGTATTGCGAGTCTTGAAAAAGGACAGACATACTACACCGCAAACAGCGGCTTAATAGAACTTCGTGAGGAGATTTGTACATATAACAAGCGTAAGTATGGCGTTAAGTATGACGCCGCAACACAGGTGCTTGTAACAGTTGGTGGCTCTGAGGCTATTGATGCCATGATAAGAGCCGTTGTAAACCCTGGGGATGAGGTGCTTATACCTGAGCCAAGTTTTGTGTGCTATAAACCCCTTACAATTATGGCAGGTGGCGTACCCGTTATAATTGAAACAAAGGAGGAGGACAACTTCCGCCTTACACCTGAGCAGTTAAAAGAGAAGATAACAGATAAAACTAAGCTTCTTATCCTGCCTTTCCCCAATAACCCCACAGGTGCGGTTATGTCAAAGGCAGACTTAGAGGCTATTGCCGATGTAATTCGCGATACTGATATACTTGTTTTATCAGATGAGATTTACGGCGAGTTAAGATACAGCGATGAAAAACATGTTCCATTCTCAAAGATAGATGGAATGTATGAAAGAACAGTTGTAGTAAACGGTTTCTCAAAGGCTTTTGCCATGACAGGTTGGAGACTTGGTTATGCAGTAGGCCCCGAGAGACTGATAAAGCTAATGACAAAAATTCATCAGTATGGAATTATGTCATCACCTACAACCAGTCAGTACGCGGCAATAGAGGCGCTTCGCTCATGCGACAACGATGTGCAAACTATGTGCGATGAGTATAACCGCCGCCGTCGTATTATTGTTGACGGTTTTCGCAATATGGGGCTATCATGTTTTGAGCCTTATGGCGCGTTTTACGTTTTCCCATGTATTGCAAAAACCGGAATGACAAGTGAAGAATTTTGTAATCGTCTTCTTGAAGAGGAAAAAGTTGCGGTTGTTCCGGGTACTGCATTCGGTGATTGCGGTGAGGGCTTTATCCGATGCTCATATGCATATTCCGTTGAAAGTATCGAAGAGGCATTAAAGAGAATTGCAAGATTTGTTAAAAAGTATATTAAAGAGTAATTGAGGACAGGGTTTGCCCTTATACTCCATTTTGGAAAGAGGGAATTTGCGTGAGAAAATATCTCCGTTATATAAAACCCTACACCCTATATTTCATATTAGGTCCGCTCCTGATGCTCACAGAGGTAGCGGGTGAAATTGTTTTGCCAAGACTTATGGGCGAAATGATTGATACGGGAATTATCGGCGGTGCAGGAGAGAGTTTTATTATAGCACAGGCGTTAAAGATGCTTAGCTGTATAGCTATAATGATTTGCGGCGGAATCGGAGGACACTATTTTTCAATAAAGGCCGCTGTAAGTTTCAGTACCGATTTAAGAGGCGCAGTATTTAACAAGGTTCAGGAATTTTCCTTTAAGAACATTGACAGTTTCTCCACAGGCTCAATAATAACCCGATTAACTAACGATATTACCCAGATAATGAACATTACCCGAATGATGCTTATTATGGCGGTGCGTTCGCCAGGTATGCTTATTGGTGGCGTTATAATGGCGTTTTCCATTAACAAGAGCCTTGCATCCATCCTTATTGTAATGTTGCCACTTTTAGCAACGACTATATTCTTTATTATGAGAACGGCAATGCCCAGATTTGGCAGAATGCAGAAGAGCCTTGACAACCTTAACTCTCATACACAAGAGAATATAACTAATGTAAGGGTTATAAAGTCTTTTGTAAGACAGGACCATGAAATAAAGAAGTTTGATAAGGCAAACTCCGATTTAAGAGATGCAACATACAGTGCTCTTAAAATCATTATCTGCACTATGCCAATAATGACACTTGCTATGAATATTGCAACTATTGTTACCCTTGTAAATGGTGGACAGATTGTAATATCAGGTGGTATTGAGGTAGGTGCTCTAAACTCTATTGTTCAGTACATCACACAGATTTTAAGCTCACTTATGATGGTTTCAATGATGATAATAAACTCTTCAAGAGCAATAATGTCATTCCGTCGTGTGGGAGAGGTGCTGGATACTGAGATAGATTTAACAGATATATATGCCACAGAAAAAGACAGAAAGGTAGAAAAGGGAGACATTGAGTTTAGAAATGTATCCTTTAAGTATCATAAGAACAGAGAGGAGAATGTTTTAGAGAACATATCCTTTAAGGTGTCAGGGGGAACAACCCTTGGCATTGTAGGTGTTACAGGTTCAGGAAAAAGCTCCCTTGTTCAGCTTATTCCGAGACTGTATGATACTACCGAGGGCGATGTATTAGTTGACGGCGTTAATGTAAAGGAATATAGCTTAAAGAATTTACGAGACGGCGTTGGTATGGTATTGCAGAAAAACGTTTTGTTTTCAGGAACCATTGAGGATAATCTCAGATGGGGCGATGAGAACGCGGATATGTCTGCGATTAAAAAGGTAACAAGTGCAGCACAGGCAGATAAATTTATAGAAGCCTTTGCAGATGGGTATAATACAGAGCTTGGCCGCGGCGGCTCAAATGTTTCAGGTGGCCAGAAGCAGAGATTGTGTATTGCAAGAGCATTGCTTAAAAACCCGAAAATTCTTATCCTTGATGACTCAAC
Source organism: Candidatus Ornithomonoglobus sp. (assembly GCA_045539555.1). Classification (GTDB taxonomy): domain Bacteria; phylum Bacillota; class Clostridia; order UBA1381; family UBA1381; genus Ornithomonoglobus. The sequence continues at coordinate 25,062 of JAZQFP010000019.1, read as the reverse complement.
AAGTGCGGTTGATACTGCAACAGAGGCAAATATCCGTAATATGCTTTATGGAGAATTAAAGGATACAACAAAGATAATCATTGCACAGAGAATTTCATCCGTGATTGATGCTGACAACATTATCGTTCTTGATGATGGTAGAATTGTTGGCGAGGGTACTCATAATACACTTATCAACGAGTGTGAAGAGTACAAGGATATATACTATTCCCAGATGGAAAGGGAGGTGTCGTAATATGCCTCCACAGATGGGACACAACAATAACAGAAATGCAAGATTTCAAAAACAGGCAAAGCCTAAAAACTTAACGGGTGCTATAAACAGACTATTCTCATATATTGGCAGAGATAAATATAAAGTACTTTTTGCCGTAATTTGTGTTGTTATAAGCACCGCTGCAAACCTTGGCGGAACATATATGCTAAGACCCATTATGGGAAATCTTGCTCTTGACGAGCCAGGGGATATAAAGCTAAAAAAGCTTATTATAGGTCTTGTCATAATGGGACTTATTTATTTAATTGGTATTATTGCTTCCTTTATTCAGGCGAGAACAATGATACAAGTCTCACAGGATGCCATTAAGCGCATTCGTGCAAGTTTGTTTGACAAGTTACAAAGCCTTAGCGTAAAGTATTATGATACAAACAGTGCTGGCGACATAATGAGCCGATTTACTAATGATATTGATAATATCGGGCAGATGTTCGATTCAACAATATTGCATATGCTGTCGGGGATATTGACTCTTATTGGTTCAATAGTTCTTATGTTTGTTACAAATGTACCACTTGCATTGGTAACCCTGACCCTGACACCACTTATGGCGTTGGTATCAGGTACTATTGCTAAGCATACAAGAAAGTACTTTGGCAAACAACAGGCACAGCTTGGTGCAGTTAACGGTTTTATTGAAGAAACCGTAAGCGGACAGAAAGTTGTTAAAGTCTTTAACCATGAAGATAAGGTCAAAAAAGACTTTAATTCAATGAACAATACCTTGAAAGATATTCAGATTAAGGCCAATTTCCTTGGTGGAATAATGGGCCCGTGCATGAATGCAATGTCTCAGGTAAGTTATACAGTAACGGCGTTTGTTGGCTCAACTTTAACGTTGTTCACAAGAATAGGAAAAATCGGGCTTGAAAATTTTGCAGCTTTGGATATTGGAGGCCTGACGGTTTTTGTAAACTATTCAAGACAGTTTTCAAGACCCATAAACGAGATTTCAAACCAGATAAATGTTGTTATGTCAGCTTTGGCTGGTGCCGAGAGGGTTTTTGCCGTAATGGATGAGAAGCCCGAGTCGGCAGATGATAACAACAAGGTTAAGTTGGAAAATATTCGGGGAGATGTTGTAATTGAGAATGTTACATTTGGCTACAACCCCGATAAAACAATACTTAAAAATATTTCCATGTACGCCCATCCAGGACAAAAGATAGCCTTAGTTGGCTCAACAGGTGCGGGAAAAACCACAATAACTAATCTTATTACAAGGTTTTATGATGTGGATAATGGAAAGATAACCATTGATGGTATTGATATTAAAGACATTGACCGTAACAGTTTAAGGGAAAACATAGCAATGGTATTACAGGATACCCATTTGTTTACTGGCACGGTTATGGAAAACATCCGTTATGGAAGACTTGATGCAACGGATGAAGAGGTAATTGCGGCTGCACATACCTCATGTGCGCATAGTTTTATAAAAAATATGCCAGAAGGGTATGATACCGTTCTTGACGGCGATGGAGCAAATCTGTCTCAGGGACAGCGACAGCTTCTTAACATTGCCCGTGCCGCATTATCAAAAGCACCCATATTGATACTTGATGAGGCGACCTCGTCAGTTGACACGAAAACGGAGCAAAACATTAATCGTGGTATGGATGCGCTGATGGAAAACAGAACAACTTTTGTCATTGCTCACAGATTATCAACCATTCGTAATGCCAACGCAATAATGGTACTGGAAAACGGCGAAATAATCGAGCGAGGAACACACGATGAGTTACTTGAATTAAAGGGCAGATATTACGAGTTACACACAGGAATCAAGGAACTCCAATAAAAAACACAGGTGGAAGGAGAAAACAAATGAAGGTATACCAGATGATATACACTTCGGTGCAGTATAGCATTGCAGACCCAGATTTAGGTTTGGAAAATCAGGCGGGTCAGCGGGTATATTCCTGCTCACAGGGAATTACTAAGGAAAATATTGCAGAACTGATGAGATTTTGCAGTTACAGACTGCCAAAGGACAATACCATAGAATATTCTCATGAATTTGGCGACCCGTCAGTGGGACAGGCGTTCCCGAAAGCGTTCCGCACTTTGCGTCTTTCAGACGGAAGAATGGCGGCAATACAGACGGTGTATGCAGGGGTTGATATAAACGGAGAAGAGGGCAATGTTTTTGCTCATGCACTGGTATTTGATGAGTTCGGGGATGACTTTTTCCCTGAGCAGTATTACGGCTCAGAATTGTTCAGAACATACCTTACAAAAGAGGAATATAATACTCCCCTTGTAAGATATATGCCAACCCTTATTGATCCTCAGCGTCCTAAGGACACAGAGGAAGAAATCAAGGCTTTTATAGACGAGCATAAGAAAGAGCTGACATATATTGTAAACCATGCAGTTACAATGCTTACCTCTGAAAACCTGAAAAATATTTGTATTTCCACAGCATCTTCGGAGGATACGGATAAGTATCTTGTAGCACTTAAATGGATGCTTCCAAGAGACGTATCTCTTAACACAGGCATTTCTACACATAATGTATATTTGCCATCGGATAAGCAGGACAAGATAGTGTTCCACGGAACCGTAGACGGAAGAAACAACATTACCCGAGAAGCTATTGAGGCAAGAGAAAATTGCATATACATTGACTTTAATGCCATTGATTTCTCAGCGGTTTCCGAGTCAAGCCTGTTTAAGTTCACAGTAGATGAGATAAGAAAAGAATATGCAAAATACAAGCTTTCATCAATTAGCGCATACCTTGACTGGTTCTCATTGACACAGAATATTACATTCAGTGGTATGGGTGGTAAGCTTTTGAAGTTTAAGCGTTCAGCGGGAGACGAGGCGTTTGCCATTCGCGCAAGGGAACTTTTTGCTATGCTTGATAGTGAGGATATGGCTGAGGTTCGTTTTGAGGTTACCAAGGTAATGTATGACAACATTGACCTTTTTGAAGACGAGGCAAAAAAGCTTACAGAGATGTATGTTGCAGAATGTGTAGAAAAGCTATGTAAGGGTGAGAACTACGACATAGAGAGCATTTTTGGCGTTGGAACAAAGGCGCAGATAGAGGTAATGCTTGAAAACCTTACATCCTATATGGATTGTATTTGTGATAACTTTGACACAATGGGTGATAAGAACAAGATTTTAATTCTTAACTTTATTGCCAGATTAAAGCACAGCGGTGTATTTGACAGCTGGGCACATATGATGGGTAGAAAGAAGAAATACCTTTCAGCTTTGACAGAACTTGCCATGTGTGGAATTATAACGGGCTATGGCAATAATATGTTCTCCGTTCCAAAGGGATGGACTCCCGAGGAAGTTCACGAGCTTGTCGCATACATTGAAGCATCAACAGAGGACAAGCATTTATCAGTGGGCTGTATCAGATACATATTAGAACACGATGACGTTAAATGGGAAAACTACGGAGTTAATATTGCCCGTAGAAAGAAACTTCCACATGAGGCGGAAGAGGATGCAAAGAAAATCAAAAGAATGCTTACAAGGGTAGGCTACGAGCCTTTTAAGCGTGGGACATACGAGGCCATTAAGCGAGAAGTTATGGCGGATATGGAATACAATTCATCTCCATATATGATTTCAAGATTGCTTAGCACATTCTATATGTGGCAGGGGGCATACGGTGATCAGCGTGAGGCAAAGCGTCTTGCAGAAAAGACAAAGAGACTTATTCTTGAATTAAAGAGAAAAGAGCCTCAGTGTTATCATTATATGATTGCAAAACTTGCAATAGAGATTATAGAATCACCGGGACATTATCATGACATTATGGTAAATATGGAGACTGTTCCCGAAAGCTTCTGGAACTGGTTCCTTATTGGTGCAATGAAAGCAAAGCGTGATGATAAAAAGATGATAGCATATATACGTATATATGAAGCAAACAAGATTAAACTTAGCAGACTTGACATCAAGGCAGAACTTCGCAAGGTTTTCAAAGATGAAAGAGATTGAGAAAGGGAATAATGATATGAAAAGCATTATGAGAAAATTTATAATTACATTATGTGCAGTATCTACTGTGGTAACAATGAGTGCAGCAACTGTTTTTGCAACAGATGAGTTTCGTTCAGGCCCGGGAGCTGATACATCAGTAACAGATACAGTAACAGCATCATCAAATGAAGACAATACAACATCAACAACAGGCGGTGCATCAGAGCCTACAAGCGTAACAACACAGGCAACAGGCACATCAAGCAAGTATTTGTCAAAGTGGGGTGGCTTCTTCTGGTTCTTAGCATCAGTTGTGGTTAACTTCTTTGTTGCATGTTGGGTAGGAAATCGCTTCTATCGTCTTGCCCGTAGAAGTGCCCAGAGCTCATCCGAAATAAGAGCTTTGAGAAAGGACATAGAAGAGAAATTTGCATCAACATTAAAGGACATAAATGAACCTGTAACAGAGGTTGTAAACACAAATGAGAATTATGCCCGTAATGAAGAAAGCATTGAAATGCCCGAAAACAGACCCACAGTTGATATAAACGATGAGGAAAGAGAAATTCTTGGCAGATGGGACACACGCCGTGCGGCTATGAATGAAATAAAGGCGGAGGATGAAAGAGCATCAAGACGCGCCTATGCCCCTACCCGTGCAATGTCAGGTATTGAATTTGAGGACGAGGAAGAAGAGGGTGCATCACCTATCCGTTCAAAGTTAAATACAATAACAAAAGCCAGCGCAAAGGCAGGAAATAAAGCAAAAGATTTTCTAAGTAACATATTCCCTTTTGAGGACTAAAAATAAAGGCTATCGCAAAAGCGATAGCCTTTTATTATATACATTTATAGATTGCATCTTTAAGGCGAGGGAAATAATAGTTTTCGCGGGGGTTAAGGGTATGCTGGGCGTAGAATACACCAAGTTTAGCCTTGGGATCTGCGATTAATGCAGCCCCTGCCGCGCCACACCAGCCAAATTCGCCTATGTTACTTAGAGAGCCCGATTTTTCATTATCTAAATGAACACGGACGCCTAAACCGTAACCGTAACCTGCAAGGTGTGTCCAACCATAGCAACCCAGATCTTCATAAGGAAACCTGTTTGTACACATAAGCTTGATGGTATCAGATTTAAGAATTCTTGCGCCGTTCGGACCAACACCATTATTGGCAAGGGCAGAAGCCAGTTTTGCGTAGCTGTTAACTTTTGTTATAATTCCTGCGCCTCCGCTTTCGTATCTGTCGCCATAGACAAGCCAGTTTTTCTTGTTCATATTTACGAAGTTGCCCTCAATAGAATCATTTTTCTTCTGTGCTTCTATTAAATCTTCTATTTTGCCGCTAAGAGGAATAAATTCGTATAATTGGGCAAGGTCATCTTTGTATTTATCACAGTCGTATCCTGCCTCGATTTCAAGGGGAGCAAAAATATTTTCTTCCATATACTGACTAAACTTTTTACCCGTAACAACTTCGATTACTGCTGCAAGAACATCGTGAGCCAGACTATACCCCCATCCTTCGCCAGGGTTATATATAAGGGGTGTCTCTGCAAGGCATTTTATTGTTGTAAGGGTATCAAAATGCCCGTCGGTAAGCGTTTTTGCCTTTTCAAATGCTTCGTCGCTGAAATTATATGTAAGTCCAGCAGTCATTGAGAAAAGATGTTCAATGGTAATGGGAGTTGTAGCCTTTACAATCTCCCCGTTATCTTTCTTTATATACATTGTTTCATATTCAGGAATATACATTGACACAGGGTCAGAAAGGCGTATTTTTCCAGACTCAACAAGTTGGAGCATTGCCGTTACTGTTGCAACCTTTGAACAGGAGTATATATAAAACATTTCATTCCCTGTAAGAGGAGTCTGGTTTTCCATATCGCTATATCCTGATGAATATTCAAAAACTTTGGCATTATCTTTATATATGCAGATTGAGTTTCCGACTGTGTGCTCTTCTGCCATAAAGTCCATAAATTCTTTAACCTTTGAAAAGTCCATTTTAATTACCTCTCCCATTGTTTTTCACAAACAATAATAGCATAAATAGGAATAAATTGCAATAAAAAGTTATTTTTGGTAAAAATGTATAAAAAAACGGTATATTTTTATTCAATTATGGTATTTACTCACAAACTTAAATGTGATATAATGATGGATAACAAATTATAATATAGAGTGGTTACTGTTATCTCTATATTAAGTATTCAAAGCAACAAAAGAGGTGAAAAACGGATGGACAACACTAAGGAGTTGTACGGGGTAAGCGATTTTCAAGCATACTTGTTTAACTCAGGCAACAATTTCAGATCGTACGAATTCCTGGGGTGTCATAAAGCGCATTTTGATGGCTATGACGGATGGAGATTTGCCGTGTGGGCACCTAATGCGAGATCAGTAAAAGTAGCTTGTGATAAAAACGAATGGACAGGCGAGGGAAAGGACCTTATGCCCTTTGGCCAAACGGGTATCTGGATAGGCTTTTTCTCAGACTTTAACCGTGGTGATTATTACAAATATGCAATAACTGCACCCGATGGCGAAACATTTATGAGAGCAGACCCCTATGCAAGACACGCAGAGCTTCGACCAGGAACGGCATCGGTGGTATACGGTGAAGCGCCTTATAAATGGACTGATAAGAAATGGATGGAAAGCAGGAGCAAAAAGGACAATATCCATTCTCCTATGAATATTTATGAGTGTAACATTGGCTCGTGGAGAATTCATGAGGACGGTAGCTTCTACAATTATGAAGAGGTAGCGGATGAGCTTGTTCCTTACCTTGTGGAAATGGGTTATACTCATTTAGAGCTTATGCCCCTTACGGAGTTTCCGTTTGACGGCTCATGGGGATATCAGGTAACAGGTTATTTCGCGGCGACATCCCGATACGGAACACCTGAACAACTTAAAAAACTCATTGATAAATGCCACAGTGCAGGAATAAGTGTTATTATGGACTGGGTACCTGCTCATTTCCCCCGAGACGGACATGGACTCAGAATGTTTGACGGAACGCCGTGTTATGAATATGCAGACTGGCGAGAGGGAGAGCATAAAGACTGGGGAACGATGGTGTTTGACTTTGCCAAGGGTGAGGTAATATCCTTCCTTATGTCATCGGCGTATTTCTGGGCGGAGGAGTACCATATCGACGGACTTCGTGTCGATGCGGTATCGTCAATGTTATACCGAGACTATTCCCGAAATGATGGTGAATGGGTCGCTAATAAGTACGGCGGTAATGGCAACTTAGAGGCGGTTGAGCTTCTAAAACGCATAAACATCACAATGGGAACGGAAAAACCAGGATTTATAATGGTTGCAGAGGAATCTACGGCATGGCCGTTAGTTACAGCACCACCAGAGAATGACGGATTGGGCTTCCATTTCAAATGGAATATGGGCTGGATGAACGATACGTTGAGATATGTTTCAATGGACCCGTATTTCAGGAAAGACAATCATTCGTTGCTTACTTTCCTTATGATGTATGCATTTTCAGAGAATTTCATTCTGCCCTTGTCTCACGATGAGGTTGTTCACGGAAAGAAATCACTGCTTGATAAAATGTTTGGAACTTATGAGGATAAGTTTAATGCCTATAAGACATTTTTAACTTACTATATGACAATGCCTGGCAAGAAACTTATGTTTATGGGTGGAGAGATAGGACAATTCCTTGAATGGCGATATGATGATCAGCTTGAATGGAATGTATTAGAACTTGATGCCCATAAGAATTTACACAAATATGTTAAAGCGCTTAATGCGTTTTATAAGGGAAATAAAGCCTTGTGGGAACTTGAACAAAGCTGGGAAGGGTTCAGGTGGATAAACGAAGCCGACAACGAAAACTCAGTTGTTTCCTACATCAGAAAAGGTAAAAAGCCCGAGGACATAGTAGTCGTTGCGGCAAACTTTACTGCCATAGACCGTGGGACATATAAGCTTGGGGTTCCTAATGGCGGAGAATACGAGGTCGTTCTTCACTCCAACTCAACAGAATTTGGTGGGGACAGAAAAATAAACAAAATGACCTATATAGCAAAAAAAGAGCCGTTTAGTGATATGGAATACACCATTACACTTCCCATAGACGGCAACAGCGCGATAGTATTAAAAAGAAAGAAATAATAGGAGATGATTAAACATGGCAAAGAAATGTGTTGCAATGATACTTGCCGGAGGTCAGGGTTCAAGACTTGGCGCATTGACAAAGAATGTGGCAAAACCTGCAGTACCCTTTGGAGGAAAGTACAGAATTATTGACTTCCCTCTATCAAACTGCATTCACTCAGGAATTGATACAGTAGGTGTTTTGACACAGTATCAGCCTCTTGAGCTGAATACATATATTGGTAATGGTAACCCATGGGATCTTGACCGTTCACGAGGCGGAGCGTTTGTTCTTCCGCCATACCAGAGCGGTGCAACAGGTGAGTGGTATAAGGGTACAGCTAATGCTATTTACCAGAACCTGAGCTTCCTTGATGGTTTTAACCCTGAGAATGTTCTTATTCTTTCAGGAGACCATATTTATAAGATGGACTACGGCAAGATGCTTAAAGCTCATGTTGCCGCAGATGCAGCAGTTACTATCGCAGTAATGCCTGTTGACTGGGAAGAAGCAAAGCGATTTGGTATTATGAACACTAATGAAGAGGGACAGATAATCGAATTTGAAGAGAAACCCGCAAACCCCAAGAGCAATCTTGCATCAATGGGTGTTTATATCTTCAAGTATGAGGTGCTTAAAAAGTATCTTACAGATGATGAGAGAGACCCTGAGTCATCAAATGACTTTGGTAAAAACATTATTCCCAAGATGTTGGCAGACGGCGAAAAGATGATGGCATATCGCTTTGAGGGATACTGGAAGGATGTAGGTACTATCCAGTCATTGTGGGAAGCGAATATGGACCTTATCGACAATCCGCCCAAGTTTGATTTGGGGGACAGAAAATGGGTTATCTATTCAAGAAATTATGCATTGATGCCTCATTTTGTGGGAGAGAATGCAAAGATAACACAGTCAACAATAACCGAGGGATGCGACATTGACGGTGAGGTTGACCATTCAGTCATATTCAGCGGAGTTAAGGTCGGAAAGAATGCAGTTGTAAAAGATTCAGTAATTATGCCAGGCGCAGTTATTGGCGACGGTGCAGTAATTGAAAAGTCAGTTATTGGCACAGAGTCAATTATTGGTGAAGGCGCAAAGGTAGGCGTAAGTGATGCAACAGATGCTAATCCCTATAAGTCAGAATATTGCACACACGGCATTGTTCTTGTTGAGGGTGGCGCAAAGGTAGCAGACGGCGCAGATATACCTAAGGAATCAATGGTACAGGCGTAAACATTAAGACTTATAACTTGAAAGGAATGAATATAAAATGAGAAATGATACTATGGGTATTATTCTTACCGGCGACGAAAAGATAGCGCCTCTTACTGACATAAGAGCAAATAGCGCACTTCCCATTGCCGGAAGATATAGAATTATAGATTTTGTTTTGTCAAATATGGCAAACGCAGGAATTACAAATATAGGTATTGCGACAGAGTCCAACTATTCATCTCTTATGGACCATACAAAGTCAGGCAAGCCCTGGGATTTGGACCGTAAAGACAGTGGACTTAACATATTGCCTCCTAACCTTGAAAACAAACAGTATGGCGTAATCAAAGGCAATATTGACTTGTTAGCAGGTATTCGTGATTACATTCACCGTAGCCCACAGACATATGTAATATTGTCATTGGGAAATATGGTTTATAATATTGACTTTGATAAAGTTATTGATGCGCATATTGAAAAACAGGCCGATGTTACAATGATTTACAAAAATATCAACGGTACAGAGGATGCAGATTTATCACATTATGCTTTGCTTGACATTGACAAAGACGGCGCAATAAAGGATATTGAGGTACAGCCTTTCTATCCAAAGACAACAAATGCCTGTCTTGAAATATTCGTAATGGAAAAGGCATTGCTTGAAAGCGTTGTAGATGAGTGTTCTGCAAGAGGGGACATAGATTTTGTTAAGGATGCAATCATTAAGAAAATGGATGGTCTTAGAATGTATGCATACGAGTTTGAGGGACACTTCTATAAGGTGGACTCAATGAAGTCATATTACCAGACAAGTATGGAGTTCTTAAAAGCTGACAGAAGAGCAGAGTTCTTTAACCGTGAGCGTCCTATTTACACAAAGACAAAGGACCAGAGCCCCACAAAGTACGGTGATGAGGCAGTATGTAAGAACAGCTTCATTTCAGACGGTTGTGTGATTGAGGGTACGGTTGAAAATTCAATTCTTTCACGCGGTGTAAGAGTTGAAAAGGGTGCGGTTGTCCGCAACTCAATCATTATGCAGGATAGCGTTGTTGAAGAAGGCGTTGAGGTTAATCACGTTGTATTTGACAAGGAAGTAGTTATCACTAAGGGCAGAAAGCTTCTTGGCCAGGAAAGCTATCCTCTGGCAATCTCAAAGGGAACAATTATATAAAAATAAAAAGAGCCTGTCCTGTGGATAGGCTCTCTTAGTCTTATTTTATTATAAAATGTATATAATAAGTAGGATAAATTAAAGGAGTTAATAGTAAAAAACAACTGTTTTTACCCCCTTTAATTGACAAAAACCATTAAAAGTAGTAAAATTATAATGTTGTAATGTATGCTAAGGTGAATTTGGCAAGGAGGATTTTATGAACATATTATTTGCAACATCCGAGTGTGCGCCTTTTGTAAAGACAGGCGGACTGGGCGACGTAGTAGGATCACTTCCTCAGGCGTTAGTGGAGAAGAATGTAGATGCGAGAGTTATTCTTCCGCTATACAACTGTATTCCCCAGAAGTTCAAAGACCAGATGAAGTATATAGATAACATCTATATTGATGTGGCATGGCGTAAGCAGTACTGCGGTATTTTTGAGCTTAAATATAACAACGTAACATATTATTTTATTGACAATAAGTTCTATTTTGGCGGCGATAAGCCCTATGATCATATCCACCTTGATTGTGAGAAGTTTATATTCTTCTCAAAAGCAGCATTGTCAATACTACCTACAATCGGGTTCCGTCCTGATGTAATTAACTGTAACGACTGGCAGACAGGTGCAATTCCTGTATTTTTAGACACATTCCAGAACAACCCGTTCTATCAGGGAATAAAGACTGTTGTTACAATTCACAACCTGAAATTCCAGGGTCGTTGGGACTTTAAGGGCATTAAGGACGCAATGGGAATTTCCGATTATTACTTTACACCTGATAAGCTTGAATATTACGAGGACGCCAACCTTCTAAAAGGCGGACTTGTTTATGCTAACAAGATTTCAACAGTATCTGACACTTATGCAGAAGAGATAAAGACGCCTCATTATGGAGAGGGCCTCGATGCTCTTATGCGTGCAAGAAACAATGATGTTGTCGGCATATTAAATGGTATCTCATACGATGACTGGAATCCTGCAAAGGATGAGTTTATTGTAAAGAAATTTACAACAAGAACATACAAGTCTGGCAAAGCAGCCAATAAGGCAGCTTTACAGCGAGAGGTAGGACTTCCCGAAGATCCTGACAAGATGCTTATTGGTATCGTATCACGATTAACTGACCAGAAAGGCTTTGACCTTATTGCATACAAGCTTGAAGAGTTATGTAACTGTGGCGGATGTCAGGTAGTAGTGCTTGGCACAGGCGATGAGAAGTACGAGAACTTGTTCCGTCATTACTCATGGAAATACCCCGAGACCTTTGCGGCGTGGATAACATATTCAAATGAGATGTCTCATAAGATATATGCTTCATGTGATGCATTCTTAATGCCGTCAGCATTTGAGCCTTGCGGTTTATCACAGATTATCTCAATGAAGTATGGTACATTACCCATTGTTCGGGAGACGGGTGGCTTAAAGGATACAGTTATTCCTTATAACCAGTACACAGGCGAGGGCTATGGTTTCTCATTTGCAAACTATAATGCAGACGAAATGCTTGGATGTATTTATAGGGCAATGGATGTATACTACAATAACAAGGATGCATGGTATAAATTGCAGAAACAGGCAATGGAGGCAGACTATTCATGGAATGTATCAGCAGAGAAATACATTGATATGTACTGCGAGATAACAGGCATGGAAAGACCTCAAAAACCTGCACCAAAGAAAGCCCCCGCAAAAAAGGCAGAGAAGAAGCCTGACTTTGAGGAGACCATCCGCAAAGATTTTGAGGCGTCAGAGAAAACAGCAGTAGCCGTTGCCAAGGAGCCTGAAATTGTGAAAGTTGAGGATCCGTTCAAGGAAGAAAAGAAAGCTCCTGCAAAGAAGGCAGCAGCAAAGAAGCCCGTGGCTTCAAAAACCAAGACAAAAACAGATAAAAAATAATCTGTTTTAATAGATAAATTGCCTGATATATCAGGCGAAGGAAAAGAGGATATATAATGGCAGAAAAGAAGACAGCAACAAAGAAGCTTACTGCTAAGCAGGAAGCGCTTAAAAGCGAGATTATCGGAAAGATTAACAGACATTTCGGTAAAGTGCTTGAAGAGGCAACACCCCATATGGTTTATGCAGCGTGTGCCTTGACAGTCCGCGATAAGATTATGGAGAAGTGGGCAAAATCACACCGTGAGGTAAAGAAAGAGGGCTCAAAGAAGCTATACTATCTTTCATTTGAGTTCCTTATGGGAAGACTGCTTTGCACAAACGTACTAAATCTTATGCAGACAAAGGACTACGAGGCAGTCCTTAACGATTTAGGTTATTCATTACAGGATGTTGCAGAGCTTGAAAACGATGCAGGACTTGGTAACGGCGGTCTTGGCCGTCTTGCCGCATGTTTCATTGATTCACTTACAACACTTGACCTACCCGCTTATGGTTGTACTCTAAGATATGAGTACGGTCTGTTCCGCCAGAAGATTGTTGACGGTTACCAGACAGAGTTACCTGATACATGGCTTGAACATGGTAATGCATGGGAGGTTGCCCGTCCTGAGGAGGCTGTTAAGGTATCATTTGGCGGTCAGGTTAACACATATTGGGAAGACGGCAAGATGAAGATTTCATACTCAAATGAGAGAACAGTTCTTGCAGTTCCTTATGATGTACCCTTATGCGGTTATGATTCAAAGATTGTAAATAAGCTAAGATTATGGGATGCACAGTCATCATCTGACTTTAATATGCATGCATTTAATGCTGGTGATTATTCACGTGCAATCGAGGAGAAAGAACTTGCATCTGTTATTTCAAAGGTACTTTATCCCGAAGATAATCATATAGAGGGTAAGGAGCTTCGTTTGAAGCAGCAGTATTTCTTGGTATCAGCGACATTACAGTGGATATTAAAGGAATTTGAGCAGAGAAACGGTGCAAACTGGTCATTACTACCTGAGAAAATCGTTATACATATTAACGATACTCATCCCACAATGGCAATTCCCGAGCTTATGAGAATTCTTATGGATGAGAAGGGTCTTGGCTGGGAAGAGGCATGGGAGATAGTAACTCATGTATTTGCATACACTAACCATACAGTAATGAGTGAAGCTCTTGAAAAATGGCCTCAGGATATGTTCCAGCGCGTTGTTCCCCGTCTTTATATGATTTTAGAGGAAATGAACAGACGCCTTATGGAGAGAGTAGAAGCGTTCTACCCAGGTGATAAGGGTAAGCATGATTATATGGCTATTCTTGCAAACGGTCAGGTTTCAATGGCTAATACATGTCTTGCAAGTGTATTTGCAGTAAACGGCGTTTCAAAGCTACACACAGATATCTTGAAGCAGGATATTTTCAAAGATTACTATATGATGGATAAGGACCGTTTCCATGCAATTACAAACGGTATTACGTTCCGTCGCTGGATAGCAAACTGTAACCCTGAGCTTACTAAGCTTATTGATTCAACAATAGGCAAAGGCTGGTTAAAGGATGCAGACAAATTACAGGGTCTTGCAAAGTTTGCAAATGACGAAGATTTCCAGAAGAAGTACGACGCAATTAAGCGTAAGAATAAGCAGGTTGTTGCAGATTATGTCTTAGAGCATAATGGTGTTAAGATTAACCCCGATTCTATCTTTGATATTCAGTGTAAGAGACTTCACGAGTACAAGCGTCAGATGATGAATATTCTTCATATTCTTGTTGAGTATAACAGAATTTTGACAGAACCCGCCTATGCAGAGAATTATTATCCCAAGACATACATCTTTGGTGCAAAGACAGCTCCTGATTATAAGAAAGCAAAGCTTATTATCAAGCTTATTAACTCAGTTGGTGATATGATAAATAATGATACCCGTATTAACGACAAGATTAAAGTAATATTTGTAGAGAACTACGGCGTATCAATAGCTGAAAAGCTTGTAACTGCGGCAGATGTATCAGAGCAGATTTCAACAGCAGGTAAGGAAGCATCAGGTACAGGTAATATGAAGTTTATGCTTAATGGTGCCGTTACAATCGGTACAATGGACGGTGCAAACGTTGAGATGTATGAGCAGGTTGGCGATGATAATATTTACATCTTCGGTTTGCGTTCAGATGAGGTTGATGCAAGACTTCGCCTTAACACTAACGATGAGGTTAAGAACATCTACGCTACAAATGCACACCTGAGAGGTGCGTTGGAGCAGCTTATTAACGGCAGCATTGTTCCTGGTAATACAAACATCTTTATGGACTTGTATAACACATTATTGTTTGGTGATTACGGCTATGCTGACACATATATGGTACTTCGTGATTTTGAGGCATATATGCATACACATGAGCAGATTTCAAAGGACTATCAGGACCGCAAGTCATGGATTGCAAAGCAGATTATGAACACTGCAATGGCAGGTTTCTTCTCATCAGACCGTACAATTAGTCAGTACAATGATGAAATCTGGCACTTGACACCTATTAAATAAAAACTAATTTGGAAAAATCCCTTTTAGAAGGGATTTTTCCAATATATTGAGAGGAATTATAATGGAGTTAGAGCACAATTCCCGCGAAAGCTTTTACCGAGAGCCTTATGGTGCTGTGGTATGCAAGAGTGAGGTAAAGTTAAGACTGTCCCTTCGTGATGCAGGTATGCCCCGTTCTGTAAGGGTCATATACAAGACTGATGGGGGAGAAAATAATTATCTTGATATGCCGTATGTATTCTCTGTTCATAACAGCAGTATTTACGAGGCAACTCTTGAAATGCCTGAAAAAGCGTGTCTTATCTGGTACTATTTTGAGGTTGTAACAGATACAGGTGTTGTCTACTATGGAAACAACGCGGAAAATCTTGGAGGCAAGGGAATGGCAGTTAACACTGTGCCCAACAATTCATTCCAGATAACTGTTTACAAAGAGGAATATAAGACTCCTGAATGGTTTAAGAATGCCGTAGCCTATCAGATTTTTCCTGACAGATTTTATAACGGAAACCCTGACAGCAGTTTTCTCGGTAACCGCACAGACATCATAAAGCGTGAGTGGGGAGATACCCCTTACTATAAGGCAGAGCAGTTTGGCGGTGAGTACAAGGCCAATGATTTCTTCGGTGGCAATCTTGAAGGAATTATAAAGAAATTGCCGTATCTTGAAGACCTTGGTGTAACTGTAATATATCTTAACCCCATATTTAAGGCGTCTTCAAATCATAAATATGATACGGGATGTTACGAAGAGATTGACCCTATGTTTGGCGATGAGAAGACATTCTCCCGTTTATGTAAAGAGGCAAAAAAACACGGTATAAGAATTATTCTTGACGGCGTTTTCAATCACGCGGGTGATGACAGTATGTACTTTAATAAGTACGGCAAATACCCCACAGTTGGTGCATATCAGTCAAAGGACTCAAAATTCTATCCGTGGTTCAGGTTTATGGACTATCCAGAGGTTTACGAGTCATGGTGGGGAATGACGACCTTGCCACAGGTAAATGAGGAGAGCAAAGAGCTTAGAGAATATCTGTTAAGCGGTGAGAATTCCATAGTCAAAAAATGGATAAGATTAGGCGCGTCAGGATGGAGACTTGATGTTGTTGACGAATTACCTGATTTCTTTGTTGAGGAGCTTAATAAAGCCGTTAAGTCAGTTGATAAGGACGCGGTTATAATAGGCGAGGTATGGGAGGATGCGTCCAACAAGGTTGCATACGGCGAGAGACGAAAGTATTTCTATGGTGATGAGCTTGATTCTGTAATGAATTATCCCTTGAAGAATGCAATAATTGATTTGGCATTATGCAGAATTGATGCGGAGGAGTTTGACCGCCGCACATTGAGCCTCAAAGAGAATTATCCCGTACCTGCATATTATTCTTTGCTTAATATGCTTTCATCTCATGATACGGAGAGAATAACAACCCTTATGGGCGGCGCTCCAACACGCCACGAGGTTGACCGTGATTATCAGGCACAGTTTAAGCTTAATGATAACCAAAAAGAAGTTGCAAGAAAACGCGCAAAGGTTGCATACGGCATGGTAATGACAATGCCAGGCGTACCCTGTATATTCTATGGTGATGAACTGGCGATAGAGGGTTATGGCGACCCCTTCTGCCGTATGTGTTTCCCGTGGGATAAAATGGACCAAATTGACCCCATGAGTGAAATGAGAGACTGGATGAAGAGCCTTATATCCCTTAGAAAGTCGGATGAGGCGTTTTCCACAGGCGAGATTGAGGCGGTTTACAAGCTCGGTCATGCTTACGCATATATGCGAAAAGGAGACAGTAGCAAATATCTTGTGGTGGTAAACCCTGAGGGCGTTCACCGTGATATTCGTCTTGATGTGGCAAGATATAATATAGGGAAACTTTCATCTGTGATTTCAACAGGTTATGAGAATAATCATTCATCGGATGACGGAATATTCTATATTAAAACAGAGCCATATTCCGTAACAGTATATAAATGTGATTAAAATGCAAAAAACGGTGGTATTTCCGCCGTTTTTTTAATTTTAGTTGTTGAAAAACATTCCATAATGTGATACAATAAAATCGTATAATTATAGCAATGAGGATGAAAACAATGTTCAATATTGTTCTTGTTGAGCCGAGAATACCCCAGAACACAGGTAACATTGCAAGGACTTGTGCGGCGACGGGGTGCGGGTTACATATTGTAAAGCCCACGGCTTTTGAGATAGACGATAAAAAACTAAAACGTGCAGGTCTTGATTACTGGCAGTATCTTAACGTTCGGTACTATGAGGGTTTAGATGATTTCTTTGAAAAGACAAAGTCTGAGAATGCACGATATCATTATGCAACAACAAAGGCTCCACATATTTATACTGAGGTGGAGTATAAGGATAATGACTATATTCTCTTCGGCAGAGAAGACGCGGGTCTTCCCGAGGAGTTGTTATATAAAAATGAAGAAAGATGTATAAGAATACCAATGATAGAGGAAGCGAGAAGCCTGAATTTATCGAATTCCGTTGCCATAATCGTGTATGAGGCAATGAGACAGGTAGGTTTCGAAAACCTCAAAAATCTGGGACAGCTAACAAAATTCCATTGGTAATGAAAGGAAGATGAATATGAAGTATATTGTTATTTTAGGAGACGGCATGGCGGACTACCCCGTTGACTACTTTGACGGCAAAACAATCTTGGAGGTTGCAAATAAGCCTACTATTGACTATATGTGCTCTCACGGTGAATTGGGAATGTGCAAAACCGTTCAGGATGGAATGAAGCCAGGCTCAGATGTGGCAAACCTATCAGTTATGGGCTATGACACAACAAAGTGTTACACAGGCCGTTCACCTCTTGAAGCTGCATCTATCGGTGTAGATATGAAAGAGAGTGATGTAACTTTCAGAACAAACCTTGTTACATTATCAGATGAGGCAGACTATGAGAAGAAAACAATGCTTGATTATTCTGCGGGAGAGATAACAACAGAGGAGAGTACAGAGCTTATTAAGGCAATTGCCCAGGAGCTTGATACAGACGTTATTAAGTTCTATCCTGGTATCAGTTACCGTCATCTATGTGTATGGGACGGTGGCTCAACAAATGTTGAACTTACACCTCCGCATGATATTTCCGATAGATGTGTAGGTGAATATCTGCCTAAGGGTGAAGGTGCAGACAAGCTTTATGAGATGATGAAGAAGTCAGAGGCAATTCTTAAAAATCATCCCGTAAATAAGGCAAGAATTGAAAAAGGCCTTAACCCTGCAAACTCAATCTGGGTATGGGGCGAGGGAACAAAACCCTCAGTTGATAATTTCTATGAGAAATACGGAGTAAAGGGCGCAGTAATATCTGCGGTTGATTTAATAAAGGGAATTGCCAAGTGTGCGGGAATGACATCTATTGATGTAGAGGGTGCAACGGGCAATTGTGAGACTAACTGGGTCGGCAAGGCAGAGGCAGGACTACAAGCTTTGCTTGACGGAAACGATTTTCTATATCTTCACATGGAAGCTCCCGATGAAATGGGACATCAGGGCAAACCCGAAAAGAAAAAGGAAGCAGTAGAGACTATTGATGAGGTAGTTGTAAAATACTTAAAAGACGAGCTTGATAAACGTGGCATTGATTATAAAATGCTTATTATGCCCGACCACCCCACACCTATTTCATTAAAGACACATGTAAGCGACCCTGTACCTTATGTAATCTTTGACTCAACAAAGACAGACGGAGGTTCAGGCCTTACATATACAGAGAAAAACGGCGAAAGCACAGGAGTTTATATTGAAAAGGGTTATACTTTAATGGATAAATTCCTTGGTAAATAAATTTGTTTCTCAGAGGTGAGAATATGAAAATGAAAGATAATGTCAAAAAGATATTGATTGTATCAGGCGTAGTACTTGCCACAATACTTTTGATATACTTCGCAGGTCCGACTGTAATTAAAGCAATCGTATATCTTTTTGGACTTCTATCACCCTTTGTATTCGGTTATCTTTTTGCAAGACTTATAAACCCATTAGCAGACCGATTACAGAAATGGCTTAAAATCCCCCGTGGCATTTCTGCCGTAGTAGTGATGATTTTGACTATTGCAGTTATATTTGGCCTTGTAGGATGGTTAGGATACAAACTTTTCGATGAAATCAGAAACTTGGTTTCTAACTGGCCTGAGCTATTAAGCAGTCTCAAAGACAACTGGACAAATATAGTTGATAATTTCAGCGGAATGTATATTGCAATGCCTGATGCGGTGCAGAATGTAATAGACAATGCATGGGCAAATATCTATAAGACAAGCGTAGATTTTGTTCATAATATTCCCGTTGTTGATACGGCGCAAACGGTTGCAAAAGCGTTGCCCCCTGGTCTTATATGGGTAGTAATGTTTGTGTTGTCTTTGTATTTTATGGTAACACAAAAGCAGACAGTAACGGGCTTTGTTCACAAAACATTAGGGGAGAAGTCTGTGAGAAAGCTCAATGAGATAAAGTCTCAATGTGTAGAGTATCTTGGCGGGTATGTAAAAGCACAGTTAATACTAATGATGATAGTATTTATGGTAATACTTGTGGTTTTATCGCTTTTTAATGCACCATATTCAGTATTGGTTGCGGCAGTTACGGCTGTACTTGACGCTTTGCCGTTCTTTGGCAGCGGAATTGTGTTATGGCCAATGGCAGTTATATATTTCATTGACGGCAATATTACTTTGGGCATAGTTTATGTAGCGACATATTTTGCAATAATGTTGCTTCGCAGATTTATTGAGCCGAAACTTGTAAGCGACAGACTTGGTGTAAACCCCCTTGTTACACTTGTTGCAATGTATATTGGCTATAAGTTCTGGGGAATTATCGGACTTATTACAGGTCCCCTTGTGCTGATGCTTATTATAAGCTTATACAAGGTTGGCTTATTCCGTGCCCCGATAAAAGTAATTAAGCAGCTTAGTGCTTTTACTGTGAAAGAAATTAAAATCTTTGGGGCTTACCTCAACGAGATTACAAAATAAGGAGAACAACTAATGGAGAAGGAAAAGTTTTATTTGACTACTGCCATAGCATACACATCAAAGACGCCTCATGTAGGTAATACTTATGAAATTGTTTTATCCGATGCTATTGCAAGACACAACAGATATATCGGCAAGGATGTGTATTTTTTAACAGGTACAGACGAGCATGGTCAGAAAATTCAGGAGATTGCCGAGAATGCAGGTATTACTCCCAAGCAGCATGTTGATAACATTGCAGGAGAAATCCGCGATATTGCAGATATGCTTAATGTGAGCTATGACGGCTTTATAAGAACAACTGACGAGCATCACGAAAAGGCAGTACAGAAAATATTTAAGAAACTATACGACCAGGGCGATATTTACAAGAGTGAATATGAGGGATGGTATTGTACTCCTTGTGAGTCTTTCTGGACACAGACACAGTTAAAGGACGGATGTTGTCCCGATTGTGGCCGTCCTGTTGAGAAAACAAAGGAAGAGGCATATTTCTTCAAAATGTCCAAGTACCAGAAGCAGTTGGAGGACTATATTGAGGAGAACCCCTTATTTATCCAGCCCGAGTCAAGAAAGAACGAAATGCTTAATAACTTTATTAAGCCTGGTCTTCAAGATTTGTGTGTTTCCCGTACAAGCTTTACATGGGGAATACCTGTTGAGTTTGACCCTGGACATGTAATTTATGTATGGATAGACGCCCTTTCAAACTATATAACCGCCCTTGGTTATTCGGTTGATGAAAAGGGAGATTTGTATAAGAAATACTGGCCCGCAAATGTTCATATTATTGGTAAGGACATTTTGCGTTTCCACACAATTTACTGGCCCATTATGTTAATGGCATTGGGAGAGCCGTTACCTAAGCAGGTATTTGGTCATCCGTGGATGTTGTTTGGCGAGGAGAAGATGAGTAAGTCCCGCGGTAATGTTATATATGCCAACGACTTGGTTCGTCATTTCGGTGTTGATGCAGTAAGATACTATATGCTTCACGAAATGCCATTTGCCCAGGACGGCACAATCACTTATGAGGTATTTATAAGCCGTTATAACAGTGATTTGGCAAACACATTAGGTAACCTTGTTACAAGAACCGTTTCAATGGTAAACAAGTATTTTGACGGTGTTATTCAGTCAGGTGATGTTAAGGGTGAGTTTGATGATGATTTAATCAGGGTTGCAACATCAGCAATGGCGGCAATGGAAAAGAAAATGTCAACTTTCCACGTAGCAGACAGTTTAGACGAGATATGGAAAGTTGTAAATCGTGCCAATAAATATATTGACGAGACAACCCCATGGATACTTGCAAAGGATGAGGCAACAATGCCACGCCTTGGAACAGTATTGTATAACTTAATTGAAACAATAAGAATTATTGCATCTCTGTTATCATCATATATGCCAGAGACTGCCAAGAGAATTGCAGAGCAGATTGGTGCCGAAGATTTGTCTTATGAGAATGTTACAAGCTTTGGTACAACTGTGGCAGGTACAAAGGTAGGTGCCGCTGAGGTATTGTTTGCAAGAATTGATATGGAGAAAAAGTTAGAGGAATTGGCGGCAGAAATGGAAGCCAATCAGGAGCCTGAGATTGAGATTGCACCTTATAAAGACTATATTGAATTTGACGAGTGGGAGAAGCTTGACATAAGAGTGGGTAAGGTTATTGAATGTGAGCCTGTTCCCAAGTCAAAGAAGCTTTTGAGATTTGTTCTTGAAGTAGGTACAGAGAAACGCCAGATTTTATCGGGTATTTCACAGTTCCATAACCCCGATGAGCTTATAGGCAAGAATGTTGTATTTATTGCCAACTTAAAGCCCCGAAAGATGATGGGTTATGACTCCTGCGGTATGATTTTATCAGCGGAGTATCAGGATAATCTAACTGTACTAACAACACTAAAAGATATACAGTCAGGTGCAGAAATAGTATAAAATCATCTTGACTAAAAAAAGAGTTTAGCATTTGCTAAACTCTTTTTAATTATTTACTTAAAGAACAAGGGCAATTTTTCAAGGAAAATAATATCCTCTCTGTCGGCCGCATCGCCTTCTGCTAAAACTGCTGCCTTACCGCAGATCGTTCCGTCTACCTTGTGGCATAGTTTTTCAAGTGCAGTTAATGATTCACCTGTACTTATAACATCATCAACAATAAGTATGCGCTTACCCTGCATTAGCTCAAAATCAGCGTGTGAAAGGTAAAGAGTCTGTACCGATGCAGTTGTAATAGATTTAACCGTTACAGACACGGGGTCCTGCATATAAAGCTTAATGGACTTTCTTGCAACGACATAGTTTTTTCCCGATTGACGAGCCATTTCATAAGCTAATGGAATACCCTTTGATTCAGCTGTTAAAAGGATATCAAATTCAGGAACTTTTTTTAGCAATTCCTCTGCCACCGCCTTTGTCAGCTCCACATCAGAGAACATAATAAAAGCCGCAATATCCAAGTTATCATCAATGGGGCAGAAAGGAAGTTCTCTTTCCAAACCTGCTATTTTCATTTTGTATCCGTTACTCATTGTATCAGACCTCTTTCCATAGTTTTCTAACTTGATTATACCACTAAAACATATTCAAGTCAATGGACAAAAATATTATATTATCCGTTGACCGAAATGGGCATTTGTGGTATACTTAGTATGAGATAATATAAGATGAAAGGAGGGGGCGGAAATGCATCCAGAGATTTCAAAGGACGCTATAAAGGTTTTAGAAGTTCTTACCAATGCGGGATATGAAGCGTACATTGCTGGTGGTGCGGTGAGAGACGCCATTATGGGTAAAACTCCCCATGATTATGACATTGCCACCAATGCACGGCCTGAGGATGTAGAAAAACTGTTTCAAAAGACCATTGCAACGGGCATAAAGCACGGAACAGTAACGGTTATTTACAACAAAATCGGATATGAAATTACCACTTTCCGCCGCGACGGTGATTATCTTGACGGTCGCCACCCTCTTCATGTGGAATTTGTTAATGCACCTCGGGAAGATTGCCTGAGACGCGATTTTACTATAAATGCAATGATGTATAACCCTAAATCGGGAGTGCTTGATTTCTTTTGTGGAAAGCGAGATATCCGCAAGGGAATTATCCGTTGTGTAGGAGATGCAGAAAAGCGTTTCAAAGAAGATGCGTTAAGGATGCTTCGTGCCGTAAGGTTTAAGGCTCAACTGGGCTTTTCAATCGAACAACATACGGCAAATGCCATTAAGAAATGTGCAGTACTTATTAAAAAAGTCAGCCGTGAGAGGATACTTGACGAGCTTAATAAGATTTTGCTTTCAGATAACCCTGATGCATTTCGTGATTTGAATGAACTGGGCCTTTTGAAGCACATCTTGCCTGAGCTTGACAGATGTTTTGGTGAGCCACAGAGAAACAAATATCACATTTATGATGTGGGTGAGCACATTATGCACACTGTTATAAACACTCCCTGTGATTTAATTTTAAGGTGGGCGGCATTGCTTCATGATACGGGAAAACCCTGTTGTCCGTCAGTTGATAGTAACGGCATAATTCATTTTTACGGCCACCACAGAGAAAGCCGAAGAATTACTGTTGATGTTTTATACAGATACCACATGGACGCCGAGTCAATCAAAGATATTGCATTACTTGTGGAAAACCACGATTACAGAGTGGAAGCAAACCCAACCGCAGTAAAGCGAATGATGGCAAAAACGGGTGCAGAGCTTTTTGAAAAACTACTGATTTTGCAAAAGGCGGATAATACTGCGAAAAACCCTGGACATTTGCCTGAAAAATTAAAGAGAATAGAGGGTTGTCTGCGTATCCGTAAGGAAATTTTATCCCTTAAACAACCCTATAAGGTTTCACATCTTATGATAAACGGGCGGGACCTTATGAGTATCGGTTATCATCAGGGCAGAGAAATTGGTGATACATTAAGGAGTCTTTTAGACGAGGTAATTATTAAGCCTGAGCTTAATAACAGAGCATATCTTATAAAACGGGCTAAGGATATGAGGAAGAGGGACAGATGAGTAAATATGTTGATTTAACAAAAATTCTTACCAAGCTTCCTGATTATGTCTTTGACTATATTGAGGTGGCCTATGACGGTGAGAGTGTTAATACTCAGATTGGATATAGTATTGATATAAAAACATTTTTTGAATATTTAATTAAATTCAAGTTTAAGGGGATAACACCTGAGGATATTACAACAGATATGCTAAACGAGGTAACATTACGGGACCTTAACGGGTTTAAGGCATATTTAAGGGAGTATGAAACGGAATATGTATCTGTTTCTGGCAGAGTTATAAAGCGTATTCGTACAAATAACGAATACGGCATTAACCGTAAGCTTTCGGGAATACGCGGTTTGTTTATGTATCTTTACAAGAACGATTACCTTGACCATAATATAACCGACAAGCTTGATTTCAAGAAGCTTCACCAGAAAATGAAACGCCCACTTAACACAAAAGATGTTGTAGGACTTATAGATGTTATCTATAATGGTGAAAATTATTTTGAGGGCAGACATAAAGCGTCATACTTAAATCGTAAACAGAGAGATGTAGCACTTTTTACGGCATATCTTGGTACAGGTTGCCGAGTGTCTGAGCTTGTAAACCTTAACATCTCCGATGTCGATTTTGAGGCATCATCCTTTATTATTACCCGAAAGGGCGGAGACCGTCAGGAAATTTTTATGCCTATTCAGGTTGAAAATGAAATGCTTAAATATGTTGAGGAGAGGCTGTCAAGTGAGGATACAAAAGACACTGACCCGCTTTTCATAAGCCGTAACGGCAAGAGAATTTTACCCCAGACAGTTGAAAAAAATCTTAAAAATTATTGCATAGCAGCTGG
>JAZQFP010000018.1:0-4432 GCA_045539555.1 Candidatus Ornithomonoglobus sp. | reverse complement strand
CAACAAGTACCTGTCTGTTTTCAAGATAGGGTGTTGAAATTGACATATTCTCTGCTCTCTCAGGTGTGATTGTCATACCATTCCAGATACAGTCAATGTTCTTTGAGTTAAGCTCTGTTTCCTTAGCGTCCCAGTTAATCTCGATAAACTCTGCCTCAACGCCAAGCTCCTTTGCTACTGCCTTAGCAAACTCTGTCTCAAAACCTGTTAGCTCACCATCTTTCTCATAGTTAAGAGGGTTAATGATTGTATAACCAACTTTAAGTGTTCCCTTTTCCTTTATGTACTCTGAATCTGAACCATTTGCTCCACAGCCTGTCATGCATAATGCCATAACACCAGCCATTGCAAGTGCCAAAAACTTCTTGATTTTCATTGTAATTCCTTCTTTCATAGTAAAAATATAGTTTTTAGAAAAAACTATTTACATTTTACCATATCCCCCCTTTATTGTCAAGGTGGATATAAAAAAAGAGCCGAATTTATCGGCTCTTTTTAATTACTTACCTGCAAGGTATGTGTTTATCTTTTCAATAAGCTCGTCTGCGTCCATTCCGTGAACAACACACGCCTCTTCTATGCTCTCGCCCTGTGCTGCTGGACAGCCTACGCAATGCATTCCTGACTCCATTAGAACAGTTGCAATGCCCATATCCATCATAAGTGCCTCGCCAATTAGTGTTTCCTTTGTTACCTGTGCCATTTTATATATCTCCTTTTCCATTAAATGCCTCTAAGAATTCCTCGCCTGTTATGGTCTCACGTTCCAGTAACATTTCAGCTACCCGTGTTAGCTCATTCATATGCCCACGAAGAATTTTCTCTGTTTTTTCGTACTGCTTTAATATAATTCCCTTAACCTCACGGTCAATCTCCGATGCGGTTAACTCCGAGTAGGCTTTCTGGTGTCCGTAATCACGGCCTAAGAATACCTCTCCGCCCTCATCATAAGATACAGGGCCCATTGTCTCACTCATACCGTACTTTGTTACCATATCACGGGCGATTGCCGTAGCGCGTTTAATATCACTTGATGCGCCCGTTGAAATATCGTCTAATGTAATGGCTTCTGCTACGCGTCCGCCAAGCATTACGATTATCTGATTTAACATCTCGTTACGGGATGTATACATTCTGTTATCACTCTCAGGCTGGTACATTGTAAAGCCACCTGCACGGCCTCTTGGAATAATTGAAATAGTGCTTACCGACTGTGAATTATCCACTACCTGTGCTGCGATAGCGTGTCCTGCCTCGTGATATGCCGTTAGCTTTCGCTCTGTATCCGATAATACATGAGAGCGTTTCTCCGCACCCATCATTACTTTCAGGTTTGCCTTTTCTATATGGGCATTTGAAATCTCATCCTTGCCGTCCTTTGCCGCCATTATTGCAGCCTCGTTTAGCAAGTTTGAAAGCTCAGCTCCCGAATAACCTGTTGTGTTCTTTGCTATCTTTTTAAGGTCTACATCATCCCCTAAGGGTTTACCCTTAGCGTGTACCTTTAAGATTTCCTCTCGACCCTTAATATCAGGATAATCAACTACTATCTGTCGGTCAAATCTGCCAGGTCTTAGTAACGCTTTATCCAATATATCAGGACGATTGGTTGCTGCTAAAATAATTACGCCGTCATTTTTCTGGAAGCCGTCCATTTCAACTAATAGCTGATTTAGAGTCTGCTCCCTCTCGTCATGGCCGCCGCCCATACCCGCGCCACGCTTTCTGCCAACAGCGTCAATCTCGTCTATAAATACAATACAGGGCTTTGCTTTTTTCGCCTGTTCAAACAGGTCGCGCACTCTCGATGCTCCAACGCCCACATAAAGTTCAACAAAGTCCGAACCGCTTATGGTAAAGAACGGCACTTCTGCTTCACCTGCAACCGCTTTTGCAAGTAGTGTTTTACCGTTACCAGGTGAGCCTACCAACAAAATTCCACGGGGAATTTTAGCACCTAATCTTGTATATTTCTCAGGCTCACGAAGAAAATCTACAACCTCTTGCAGTTCTGCCTTTTCCTCATCTGCTCCCGCTACATCCTCAAATGTAACGTCTGTTTTATCTCCCGCAAGTTTTGCACGGTTTTTGGTGAATGCTCCGCCACCGCCACGACGGCCAAGAATTAAGAACAACACCAAAATCATAATTACAGAGAATATAATCTCAAAGGAGCCCATAATGGACATTGAAGGCTCGTTATACTTAACTTCAAGCTGTCCTCTCTGCTCCTGGTCAAGCAATTCCTCGCCTATATCCTGATGTAAAACCTCACTTGACGGAATTTCTGCTATACATTCTGTTTCCTCGCCCGTCTGGTTATCCACAAGGACAACTGTTGCCGAGTTTCCTGAAATTTCTATTGAGTTTACCTGCTCTGATTTAATACTTGAAATCAAAGTCGAATAAGGTATCTCCTCTGGTGCATTTGCTTTTCCGTTAAGATATGAATACAATGCAAATACTATTGCAAAAATTATTACCCATACCCCAAAGCTTTTCATTGACTTTTTCAAATGCACTCACCTCCATTAAAAAACTTTTTTAATTGTATCACAAATGTGTCTTAAATTCAATATGATACTGAAATTTTTATGCCATTGCCATTAAAGGAAAACCTCGCGTCTTCACGGTGGCCTATTATCCAACCTATCTGACCGTCAACCTCTACTATTCCCGTACGGCTCCGCATATTCCTTGGAATTTTCTCGTTTATCATATATTCCTTTACTTTTTTTGTGCCGTTCATTCCCTTTGGCTTAAAGGTGTCGCCATCACGGCGGTTACGGATAGTAATCTCATTAACACCATCAGGTAATGTCATATATGATATCCATTTTCCCTTTTCATTTATTGACTCTGCCCTCTCAACTGTTACAGTATAGCCAAGCTCATCTATTCTTACACTTTCACCTATTTTAACCTTATAGAAAAAGTCCTCACAATCTCCCTCATAACGGTCAATAATAAGCTTTCCATATTCTACCCTTGCCACTACATCATCTTTAATACAAAGGCTTTTTCCCGTGTCTTTAAGGGACAGAATATCTTTTATATGACGGGCGGATATATCCGTTAGTCCCGTTATTTTCTCAATCATTTTACGGACTACGCGCATTGCGATTGCAATGTGCATATCCTCTATCCTTGAAATCTCTATGGCGTTATTATCTATTGCCTTAAATTCCCTCTCTGCAACTAAATCAAGATAATCATTGTCATAGGCTATAACCTCTGCATTCTGGGTAATAGTGTCCACTAAATTAGGGTTATATTCCTTTTTAAGATATGGAATTAAAAGATTTCGAATTTTATTTCGTGTGTACTTTGTTTCACTATTGGTCTTATCCGTTACATAAGACAAACCCTCACACTTACAAAACTCCTCAATATCATCACGGCAAACACACAGTAACGGGCGAATAAAATTATCCCTTTTATAAGGAATTCCTTTAAGGCCTGAAATACCGCTGCCACGGAGAAAATTCATAATAACCGTTTCTGCACAGTCATTCTTATGATGTGCCGTAGCACATAATTCTATGCCGACATTTTCCATAATCTCCATAAAGAAATCATAACGGGCGTTTCTTCCCGCTACCTCTTCACTATCCCCTGTTTTATGGGAAATTTTTGAAATGTCAACTGATTTTTCATAATGGGTTATGCCAAGGTTTTTCGCAAATTCACGGCAGAACTCCTCGTCCTTATCCGCGTCTTTACCTCTTAGCATATGATTAAGGTGTGCCGTGTAAACCATAAAGCCGTATTTCTCAGATAGCTTATGCATAATATAAGTTAATGCTACGCTGTCTGCTCCGCCACTAAGTCCGATTAGTACAGACTTTTCGGGCATAATGCCTTTATTCAGCATATCTTTTTCAATTTTATCAAGCATACGCCACACCAAACTTTCTTAAAATGAGGAGGCATTATGCCTCCTCTACTCTGTACTCCAGATTTCTGAACTGTGTAAATTCTCCCTTGAAGCCAAGGTCGAAGTTATTAGCCTCACCATTACGGTTTTTAGCTATAATACACTCGGCAAGTTCCTTTTCCTCAGGGTTCTTGCTGTAATAATAATTACGGAACAGGAACATTACAAGGTCTGCATCCTGCTCGATTTCCTTTTCAGAAAGAACGATTAGAGGATACTCAGCTACAGCGGCATAGAGCATTTCCAGCTTTTCATTATAAATGGCACTTCGGCACCCGGAGGTGCCAAAGTCAATAGCCAGAACATACGGCATTTTATTCACCCATGACCTGGACGATCACAGTACGGGTACGGGAACGGACCTGATCCCAGTCAGCAAAGTAAACCAGGCCAAACTCGCCCAGCTGGACTTCGCCGTCAATGATGGGAATGGTAACACTGCGGCCCATGATAACAGAGCGGATGTGACCGTCGGTATTCAAGCACCACTCAGGG
>JAZQFP010000017.1:0-16499 GCA_045539555.1 Candidatus Ornithomonoglobus sp. | reverse complement strand
CGGGCAGAACCCACCAGATACGAGCTCAGTTTAAGAATATAGGACATCCTCTTACGGGGGATAGTAAGTATGGTGCTAAGGGCGGAGAGTTCCGTCAGGCATTATACAGTACAAGGATAAGCTTTGATTTTCGTGAGGATAGCATTTTAGAATATCTTAACGGAAGAGAAATCAAAATTGAAGCACCTTTTATAAAAGATTTTAAGGAGTAATATATGGACTTTATATCACCCGCGGAAATAAAAAGAATAGCGCAACGGTATGGTTTTGCATTCAAAAAGGGGCTTGGACAGAACTTCCTTTCATCTCAGGAGGTTTTAGAGGAGATTGCCGATGCTGCGGAGATACAGGATGGCGGAGTAATCGAAATCGGACCAGGCTTTGGAGTTCTCACAAACGAGTTGGCAAAAAGAGCCGACAAAGTTGTTGCCCTTGAAATTGATGAGAGGCTTATCCCTATCCTTAATGATACATTAAGTGAGTATGACAATGTTAAGGTCATTAACCGTGATGTGTTAAAGACAGATATGACATCACTTATTGAGGAGGAGTTTGGCGGCGAGAGGGTAAGTATTGCCGCTAATTTGCCTTACTATATAACAACTCCCATTATAACGGGGGTTATAGATGCAAAACTGCCTCTTAAAAACCTTGTGGTAATGGTACAGAAAGAGGTTGCCGAC
The DNA here is from genome assembly GCA_045539555.1 of Candidatus Ornithomonoglobus sp. Taxonomy (GTDB): domain Bacteria; phylum Bacillota; class Clostridia; order UBA1381; family UBA1381; genus Ornithomonoglobus. The sequence goes on along the minus strand of JAZQFP010000017.1, from coordinate 15,816 downwards.
AGACTTACGGCAAAGGCGGGAAGTAAGGACTACGGTGCAATATCGGTATTATGTCAGTACTATACAGAGGTCAGCACTGTAACGGTCGTACCTGCTCATTTATTTGTTCCGCCGCCCAAGGTTCATAGTGCAGTGGTTAAAATGGTATTCCGCGACACCCCCGCAGTTACGCCAAAGGATGAGAAAATGTTTTTCAAAACTGTGAAAGCCGCATTTTCCCAAAGAAGAAAAACCTTGCTTAATTGCCTTGCTTCTAATTTCCCAAAGTCCAAGGATGAGCTTGTGGAGATTATGGAAAGCGTTGGAATTGACCCGAGACGCCGTGGCGAGACACTTACCTTGGAGGAATTCCAGAAACTCTCGGATATATTAGGATAAAATGACAAAAAGTTTACAATTTGCACATAAATTGTTAAAAACACTTGCAAGTTAAACAGTTATGTGGTAAAATCTAATGGATAATTTAATTTTGGAGGATTTCTTATGGAACAGAAAAGAGGAACATTTTCAAGTGGCCTTGGCTTTGTACTTGCAGCAGCAGGTTCAGCGGTAGGTCTTGGAAATATCTGGCGTTTTCCGTATCTTGCTGCTAAATACGGCGGCGGTATATTCCTGTTGGTTTATATCATTTTGGTATGCACATTCGGTTACGCTTTGATGGTTGCAGAGAACGCAATCGGTAGAAAGAGTGGCAAGAGTTCACTTAACGCTTTTGGCTCACTCAACAAAAAGTGGGGTTTCCTTGGTATTATTGCAACACTTATTCCCTGTATAATCTTGCCTTACTACGATGTAATCGGTGGTTGGATCATTCAGTACTTTGCAGTTTACTTTGGCGGTCTTGTAACAGACGTTGCAAACGCACTTCAAGGTATTACATCAAATGGTACATATGGTGCAGACTTAGTAGCAGGTGCAACATACTTTACAGATATGTTATCATCACCCTGGTCATTGCTTATAACTCAGACAATCTTTACAGGTATTATAGTAGCTGTGCTTTTGATGGGTGTTAAGAAAGGCGTAGAAAAGGTTAGTACAGTTCTGATGCCCGTATTGGTTATTCTTGCGATTGCAATTTCAATCTACTCAATGACAATGCCTGGTGCTATGGAGGGTGTTAAGTATCTATTCATCCCCAACTTTGATAATTTCAGTATTATGGGCGTTCTTGCAGCAATGGGACAGATGTTCTATTCACTATCACTTGCTATGGGTATTATGATTGCATACGGCTCATATATGCCTAAGAACACATCACTTGAAGGTAACGTTACAAAGATTGAGTTCTTTGATACACTAATTGCAGTTCTTGCAGGTCTGATGATTATCCCCGCAGTATTTGCATTTGACAAGAACCAGCTTTCAGCAGGTCCTGGACTAATGTTTATGACATTACCTAAGGTATTTAATACAATGCCTCTTTCAAATCTTATTGGTGTATTGTTCTTCTTCCTTGTTTTTGCAGCTGCTATTACATCTGCAATTTCACTAATGGAGACAATCGTTGCATGTGTTTGCGATCACTTCAAGATTTCAAGAAAAGCATCAGTTCTTATTGTTGGTATCGGTTCATGGTTAGTCAGCTGCCTACCCGCATTAGGTTACAATGTGCTATCAGATGTAAGATTCATTGGCGGAAGATTTGATATTCTTGACTTTATGGACTTTATTACAAACTCAGTAATGATGCCTATCTGTGCATTGCTAATCTGCTTGTTTGTTACATTTGGTATCGGCACAAAGCTTGTAGAGGAAGAAGTTCTTTCATTTGGCAAGTTCAAGAGAAAGGGTTTGTTCAATGTAATGATTAAGTACATTGCTCCTATCCTTGTTTGCTTAGTTCTTGTATCATCAGTTCTATCAGCATTTGGCGTAATTTCAATGTAAATAGATTTAACTCTGACTCATAACGGGTCGGAGTTTTTTCTATTTATTGGCAGGGAGTTTTCGTAACAAATTTTTAACAATTTGGTTGACATTAACCGTAATATGTGATATTATGTAAATAAAGATAATAAAATGGGTGAGTAGTCATGTATTATTATATTAAAGGAAAACTTGCCGTAAAAGGCGAAAATTACATAGTTATAGATAACGGCGGTGTGGGTTACAGAGTGAACACATCCCTTAGTACCATTGAAACCGTAGGCTCTGTTGGCGATGAGGTAACAATATATACATACCTTAATGTCCGTGAGGATGCAATGGAGTTATATGGTTTTGGCAATGAGGAAGAGCGGGGAATGTTCTTAAAACTTATCTCTGTTTCAGGCATAGGACCAAAGGCGGGACTTGCCCTGTTGTCAGTTGCAACTCCGCAAAAACTTGCAGCGGCAATTATAACGGGGGATGAAAAGCTATTGACCAAAGCCAACGGTGTTGGACCTAAGGCAGCGAAGCGAGTTATACTTGAACTTCGCGATAAGATTGACAATGACGAGTTAGACATAGGCGGTGCGGTTGAAACAACAGACACAGTTATTACCGATGCCCGTGCAGAAGCTTTAAGTGCCCTGACAGTTTTAGGTTATAGTGTCAATGACGCCAAGAATGTATTGTTAAAGCTTGATTCAACACTTCCCACAGAGGAGCTTATTAAACAGGCTCTTACGCGGTTAATGTAACGGAGGATAAAGTAAATGTTTGATGAAGATGAGCGCTTCGTAACGGCGGGGTTAATTGCCGAGGACACGGATATTGAATACGGTCTTCGTCCTCATAAGTTCGAGGAATATATCGGACAGAACAAAGCTAAGGAAAACCTTGAAGTATATATAGAAGCTGCAAAGGAGCGTAAGGAAGCCCTTGACCACGTTTTATTATACGGCCCCCCAGGACTTGGTAAAACTACCCTTGCAGGTATTATTGCCAATGAAATGGGCGTTAATATCCGTATTACAAGCGGCCCTGCCATTGAGAAAGCGGGAGATCTGGCGGCTATACTCACTAATCTTTCAGAGCACGATATTTTGTTTATAGACGAAATTCACAGAATGTCAAGAACCGTTGAGGAGATTTTATATCCTGCAATGGAGGACTATTCATTAGATATTATAATCGGTAAAGGCCCTGCGGCAAAGTCCATAAGAATTGATTTGCCTAAGTTCACCCTTATCGGTGCTACGACACGACTGGGACTTTTAACAGCACCCCTGAGAGACAGATTTGGCGTTATTTCAAGGCTTGAATTATATTCAACAGAGGAATTGACACAAATTGTAGAGCGTAGTGCGGGACTTTTGGATGTGGCAATAGACCACGAGGGTGCAGCAGAGATTGCATCCCGTTCGCGTGGCACACCAAGACTTGCCAATAGATTTTTGAAGCGTGTCCGTGATTTTGCTCAGGTTAAGGCGAATGGCGTAATTACCCACGATATTGCGGATATGGCATTAAAGAGATTAGAAGTGGACGAGCTTGGCCTTGACTCCATTGATAACCGTATGATTTTGGCAATGATAGAAAACTTTGGCGGAGGCCCCGTTGGACTTGAAACCATTGCTGCAACCATAGGCGAGGAGCCTAACACTATTGAGGATGTTTATGAGCCTTATCTTTTGCAATTAGGCTTTATATCAAGAACACCCAGAGGCCGTATTGCCACAAAGTTGGCCTATGACCATTTTGGAATTCCTTTCGCTGAATAAGGAATAAAAATACTCATGAGAGGAGGGATAAGCGATGCACAGTTTAAGAAGACTTGCGGCATTTATGTTGGCAAGTATAATGTTAATTACGGGAACAAATATTACCCTTGCAAAAACGGGCTTTGAGATTTGCTATGACGGTGAAACTCATTTATATACAGGCTCGGTTTATGATTTGTATGTAAACAACAAAAAGATTGTTGCAGAGATTGAGCCAATTATATTTAACGGCCACGCCCTTGTCCCTGTTCGTGAAGTGTTTGAAAAATGCGGTGCAGAAGTTGGGTACGAGGAGAAAACAAAAACTGTAAGCATAGATTACTACGATATGAACATTGAAATGAGCATTAACGATAACTGTGCTTATGTAAACGGCGACCCCGTGTCAATTCCTGACGGAGTTGTACCAAAGCTTATTTATAAGCCCGGCGGTCTTACAAAAACCATGGTACCCGTTCGTTTCATAAGTGAAAGCGTAGGAATGGATGTTCAGTTTAACGGTGATATAGGCGAAATTCGTATAAAGGAAACGGGTATAAAGCCAAACCCCGTTACAACACCTACACCGAAGCCCACACGAGCACCAATGACCATTGATATGGTATCGGCTCAGTTATTAAACGAGGATCAGGTTAAGGTAACTATAAAGTGTTCAGATTACCCTAACGGGCGTTATGATTATTTTGAATTATCCAACCCTGACAGAGTGGTAATTGATTTTGAGGATATATCTTATGCTGGTGGGGACAGGACCATTAAGCTTGACAGTGAGTATATCCCGTCGGTACGAACGGGCGTTGACCCTATCCGTACAAGAATTGTAATTGATTTGGAGAATTTGTCTCACTATACTGTTTCCACCTCATCAAAATCGGTAATTATCCGTGCAGCAGCGGAAACCGAGGAGGAAGAAACACCCACAGTTAAGCCTACGGCAAAGCCCACATCAAAACCGACAACTACGGCAAAGCCGACAACCACAGCTAAGCCTACGGCGACATCCACGCCAAAGCCTACACCAACACCCCGTCCCGCACCTGTAACGGTGAAGAAGACAGGTATTGTTCAGGCAAACGCGTCTGATAAGCAAAAGATAATTATGCTTGACGCGGGACACGGCGGGTCAGACCCTGGTGCAATAGGTCAGCTTGACGGAAAGGATATAGAGGAGAAAGAATTAACCTTAACCATTACCAAAAAGGTAAAGGCAATTCTTGACAGCTACGGATATAAGACGGCAATGACAAGAACGGGCGATACCCTGCCTAGCCTTGCAGAGCGTCCGCAGATGGCAAATAATATGGGTTGTGCAATGTTTGTAAGTATCCATATAAATTCCGCGGAGAACCCTGAGGCGTATGGTACAGAGGTATATTATTCTGATGAGAATAATCACCAGAGATATAATATGATAAGTCAGGAGTTGGCGGAGAATGTCCTTGAAACTATGTTAAAGCACATGGGCTCTTATGACAGAGGCGTAAGAATGGCTAACTGGGCGGTTACAAGGCGTTCAAATATGCCCGCAATACTAATTGAGGTTGGTTTTATATCAAATGAGAATGAGCTGAGGAAAATGAACAGTTCAGCTTATCAGGATAAGGTAGCAAAGGGTATTGCAGAGGGAATTATAAACTCTATTCATTACATAGAAGTACCGTAATACAAAACCTCCGTTAACGGAGGTTTTGTTATTGGAGGATATAATGTATAAGATTAAAGAAGCAATTATAGTTGAGGGTAATTACGATAAAATAAAGTTATCCTCATTTCTTGACGGAATTATAATAACCACCCATGGCTTTGCTGTCTATTCCAATGAGGAATATACAGAGAGTATAGTTAAACTTTCAAAAGATATGGGTATTGTTATTTTAACTGACTCCGACCATGCGGGGCAGAGAATACGAAACTATATTAAAGATAAAGCAAAAGACGGCAGAGTGCTTCACGCCTATATCCCTGATATTGAGGGTAAGGAACGGCGTAAACGCAAAGCGTCGGCAGAGGGCTTTTTAGGCGTTGAGGGAATGAGTGAGGAGATTATTGTAAAAGCACTTCGCGACGCGGGTTGTACCCTTGATGACGAGATTAAAGAGAGCAAGGACAGTAAAATCACAAAGGCACAGCTTTATGAGTTAGGTTTGTCAGGGGGTAAAAATTCGAGGGAGCTAAGGGAGAAACTCCTTATGGAGATTGGAATGCCAAAGAGTTTATCTGCAAATATGTTGTTAGATGTATTAAACCGACTTTATACATTTGATGAATTAGTGGAAATTCTTGATAAATTTTAATTTTTTTAATAAAAAACTATTGACAACAGAGGGTAAATGGTGTAGAATATCATCTGTAAATCAAATTTACTTTACAGTTAGACGGTGAATAATATGGCAAAGGACTTGAAGTTTGTAATCTTGCTTGACTTTTACGGCGGGTTACTTACGGAGAAACAGGCGTTGGCCCTGGACTGCTATTATAATCAGGACTTGTCCCTCTCGGAGATTGCTGACGATATGGGTATCAGCCGACAGGGGGTTATGGCGTTTCTTAAACAAGGGGAAAAGCACCTTAAAGATTTTGAGGAGAAGCTTGGACTTGCCAGGAGATTTCATAAGATAAGCAAGGGGCTTTATAATATGCGACAGATAGCCCAGAATATGCCCGAAAATGCGGAGAGAGATGAGTTAATTAAACTCATAGACTCCATATCCCATAACATATAAAACAGAGAGGAGTGCAGTAAATGGCGTTTGAGAGTCTTGGTGATAAGCTTCAAGGCGTATTCAAAAAGCTACGCGGTAAAGGTAAGCTTAATGAAAAAGACATCAAGGAAGCTATGCGTGAGATAAAACTGGCACTTCTTGAAGCAGATGTTAACTTCAAAATCGTAAAAGAGTTTGTAGCTAAGGTATCAGAAAAGGCAATGGGTGCCGAGGTATTGGAGTCATTAACTCCATCACAACAGCTTGTTAAGATTGTTAATGAAGAATTGACAGAGATGATAGGCTCAGAAACCTCACACCTTGATTTTTCAAAAAAGACACCTACGGTTATTATGATGTGCGGTCTGCAAGGCGCGGGTAAAACAACTGCAACTGCAAAACTTGCTTTGCATTTGTCAAAGCAGAGCAGACGGCCTCTTATGGTAGCCTGTGATATATATCGTCCCGCCGCTGTAAAACAGCTTGAAGTTTTAGGTAAGCAGATAAATCAGCCCGTGTTTTCAATGGGTACTGATACTGACCCTGTAACTATTGCAAAAGAGGCGGTTAAGTACGCTATTGAGCATGGTAATAACCCTGTAATTTTAGATACGGCAGGACGACTTCACATTGACGAGGAGTTAATGGGAGAGCTTGGCAATATAAAGCGTGAAACAGACCCCGCAGAGATACTTTTAGTAGTTGATTCAATGACGGGTCAGGACGCGGTTAATGTTGCGGAGGCTTTTAATAACCAGCTTGAAATAACGGGTGTTATTCTGTCAAAGCTTGACGGCGACACACGAGGCGGTGCGGCGTTATCTGTAAAGCAGGTAACGGGCAAACCCATTAAGTTTGCTTCCGTTGGAGAGAAGCTTAATGATTTGGAGCAGTTCCACCCTGACCGTATGGCATCAAGAATACTTGGTATGGGTGATGTACTGTCTCTTATTGATAAGGCTCAGGCAGAGTTTGACGAGAAATCGGCAATGGAGCTTGAAGCGAAATTGAGAAAGTCTCAGTTTGACTTAGACGATTTCCTTGCTCAGCTTCAACAGATGAAAAAGCTTGGCTCATTCTCGCAGATACTTGGTATGATGCCAGGAATGGACAGAAAAATGCTTGACCAGGTTGATACCGAGGAGAATGCAAAAAAGTTAGTTCATACTGAGGCGATTATCCAGTCAATGACATTAGAGGAAAGACGAAACCCGAAGATTATTGCAGCAAGTCGAAAGATAAGAATTGCAAAGGGTTGCGGTCTTCAAGTTCACGATGTAAACCAGCTTCTGAAACAGTTTTCTGATATGCAGAAGATGATGAAGCAGTTTACGGGCGGTAAGCAACAGAAAATGCTTAACCGACTAAGAAAAATGAGATAATTTATATATTTTATATATTTATTATACAAACAAATTTTAACGGGAGGTGAAAGACAATGGCAGTTAAAATCAGATTAAGAAGAATGGGTGCAAAGAAGGCGCCGTTTTATAGAGTTATAGTTGCAGATTCAAGATCACCGAGAAACGGTAGATTTATCGACGAAATCGGAACATACGATCCCATGACAAATCCTTCAACTATCAAAATCGATGCTGAGGCAGCTAAGAAGTGGATTGCTAACGGTGCTCAGCCGACAGATACTGTAAAGGCTCTTCTAAAGAAATCAAATATTATTGACTAATGGAGGGCAATATGATGAAGGAAGTATTGGAAGTCATTGCCAAGGCTCTTGTTGATAACCCCGATATGGTAAATATCACAGAGGTTAACAATGAGGACAGTTCAGTTACACTTGAACTTAGAGTTGCAGAAAACGATATGGGCAAGGTAATTGGTAAGCAGGGCAGAATTGCAAAAGCCCTTCGTACTGTTGTTAAGGCGGCGGCTAGTCGAGAAAACAAGAAGGTTTCAGTAGATATAATCTAATATTTATGAGAGACAACCAAGGCTGTTTACGCGGAAGCTAAACAGCCCTTCTTTTTAGAAGGAGTTACTATGGAAAATTTACTTGAAATTGGAAAGATTGTAAACACACACGGTTTAAGGGGCGAGGTTAAGGTTGTACCCTGGACAGATACCCCTGACGATTTTGAGGCCGTTTCTAATGTGTTTATTAAGATAAAAAGAGAATATAAACCTTTGACTGTCCAGAGTGTAAGATACCAGAAGAATAACTTAATCGTTAAGTTTAAGGAATTTGACAATATAAACGATGTTGAGGGTTTTAAGGGAATGACCCTTTACTGCCACCGCGACGAGCTTGGGGAGTTGCCTGAGGGCGTCTATTACATTGTTGACTTAATAGGTCTTGATGTGGTAACAGAAGACGGAAATCACGTGGGCGTTATTGCTGATGTGTTTAACACAGGGGCAAACGACATTTATGACGTTAAGCGTGAGGGTAAAAAGAACTTGCTTTTGCCCGTTATTGACGAGGTTGTAAAGGAAATAGATATGGAGAAAAGACAGGTAACTGTCAATATTATGGAAGGTCTTGACGATGAGATTTGATGTTTTAACATTATTCCCCCAGATGCTTCGTAATGTATTGGGTGAATCAGTTATTGGCAGAGCCGAAAAGGCGGGACTTATTGAAATGAATTTCATTGATATCCGCGACTTTACCCTTGACAAGCACCGTAAGGTTGACGATACGCCTTATAGCGGCGGGGGCGGTATGTTAATGAGCCCAGAGCCCGTTTACCGTGCTTATATGTCAATAGCAGAGGGTTTAGATTACAAGCCTTATACTATCTTTATGTCGCCTCAGGGCAAGGTCTTTGAGCAGGATATTGCCATTGACCTGTCAAAGAAAGAGCATATAGTTTTACTTTGCGGACATTATGAGGGAATTGACCAGCGTGTCCTTGATGAGATAGTAGATTGTGAGATTTCCTTAGGTGATTTTGTAATGACGGGCGGTGAGATTCCTGCCATGGCGGTTATTGATACTGTTGCAAGACTGATACCAGGTGTTTTGTCCAATGACGGCTCATTCCAGAATGAGTCTCATTTTCAGGGACTTTTAGAGCATCCCCAGTACACAAAACCTCGGGAGTGGCACGGCAAAGCTGTGCCTGAGGTATTGCTCAGCGGAAATCACGAGCTTATAAATAAGTGGAAGCACGAGGAGTCCTTAAAGGCGACCTTGAAAAAACGCCCCGATATGTTGGAGACGGCATGGTTAACCGAGGCTGACGCGGAGTTTATAAAAAAATGCCGTGAGGGTGAATAATATGGAATTAAGAGAGATTATTGAGGGTATTAGTGGCATTATAAAAGCTACAATTTCAAAGCCCAAGGGAAATTGCGAATATAAAAAGATAACCATTACAAAGACGGACAAAGATTACTTTGTTGAGATGTTCACAGAGAAACAGGCGTTTCACAAGCACATTGAGGATATAAATGAATTTATAATCTCAAATGCAGAAAGCTTTTTGCAGTTAAATATATGGGATACATCTTTTGAACATATTATTCTTATTTCCAAAAAGGGACACATATCTTATAAACGCAAAGGGGTTAAGAGCGAGGTAAAAACTCAGACTCATAACCGCAAAAAGAAATATCTTATTGAAGAGGGAACAGTAGTTCCGCCCCTTGTAGATATGGGAATATTTACCCGTGAGGGTAAGGTTGTACGGCAGATGTACGACAAGTTCAAACAGATAAACAGATTTATTGAACTTATTGATGATGAAATAAGGGACAGTAAATTCGAAGAAATAAATATAATTGATTTCGGCTGTGGAAAGTCATATCTTACATTTATTGTTTATTACTACTTAACGGAGATTAAGGGCATTGAGGCGAATATTACAGGTCTTGACTTAAAGGCGGATGTAATTGAAAACTGTAACCGTGCGGCAGAGAAGTACGGATATACGGGGCTTCACTTTGAAATTGGCGATATTAACGGATATAAGTGTAAGGAAAAGCCAAATATGGTAATCACACTTCATGCTTGTGATACGGCAACAGATTATGCTTTATTTAATGCGGTTGAGTGGTGTGCAGATATGATTTTTTCTGTCCCTTGTTGTCAGCATGAGGTTAATTCGCAGATAAAGAGTGAAAATTTATCATGCCTTACAAGGTATGGAATTATCAAGGAGAGAACATCGGCATTGATTACCGATGCAATTCGTGCCAATATGCTATGGTATAAGGGTTACAATACACAGGTTCTTGAATTTGTGGATATGTCCCACACTCCTAAGAATGTTCTTATCCGTGGTGTTAAGTCGCAAATACCCCAAAAAACACGGGATAAATATCTCGCTGAGGCAGAAGCTATAATTCAGGAATTTAACCTTAGTCCTACAATTTATAATTTAATGAAATAAGGCGTTCAGTTTTGAACGCTTTTTTCTTTTGCATAAAAGACAGAGGGGGAGATAAAATATAAATAAAAATATATTTGGAGGTGGCGTTATGCCCACAAAAAAGGAAACGGATATAACTTCTGTAATTGACGGATACGTAAAAAAGGCACAAAAGGCACTTGATGAGTTTATGTCTTTCACTCAGGACGAGGTTGATAACATTGTAAAAGAAATGACCTTAGCGGGTCTTGAAAAGCATATGGAACTTGCCAAAATGGCGGTAGAGGAAACGGGCCGCGGTGTTTATGAGGATAAAATAACTAAGAATATGTTTGCAACGGAGTATATTTATCACTCCATAAAAAACGAGAGAACTGTGGGGGTAATTGAGGAGAGTGAGCTTGAAGATTACGAGATTATTGCCGAGCCTATCGGTGTAATCTGCGGTGTAACTCCCGTTACAAACCCTACATCTACAACTATGTTTAAGGCGTTAATATCAATTAAGTCCCGAAACCCTATAATTTTCGGTTTTCACCCGTCGGCACAAAAATGTTCCGTTGCCGCCGCAAAAACAATGTATGACGCGGCAGTAAAGGCGGGAGCACCGAAAAATTGTATTCAATGGATAGAAAACCCGTCTATTGAGGCAACTAATGCCCTTATGCACCATAAGGGTGTTGATACAGTTCTTGCAACGGGCGGCAGCAGTATGGTACGGGCGGCATATTCAACGGGTAAACCTGCATTAGGTGTTGGCCCTGGTAATGTGCCCTGTTATTTTCATAAGTCCTGTGATCTGGAACAGGCGGTAACTGACCTTATTATCTCTAAGTCTTTTGATAACGGTATGATTTGTGCGTCCGAACAGGCGGCGATTGTGGATAAGGAGATTGCACCTGAGTTTGAGAGGCTTATGAAAAAAGGCGGTTGCTACTTTGCCAAGGATGATGAGATAAAGCTCCTCTCCAATTACTGTATTGACAACACCCGCGGGGGCGTTAATTCAGAGATTGTAGGCCAGAGTGCGTCGTGGATAGCAGAAAGAGCAGGACTTCGCGATGTGCCCCGTGATACGAAAATTCTTGTATGTAAGATTGAGGGCGTGGGTGAGCAATACCCCCTTTCCCGTGAGAAATTAAGCCCCGTATTAGGTTATATGGTAGCGGATACTGAGGATAAAGGAATTGATTTGGCAGAGGAGATGCTTAAATTTAACGGTCTTGGCCATAGTGCAGTTATTCATGCTAAGGATGAGGCGGTTATTGACCGCTATGCTATGCGGATGAAAGCGGGTAGACTTATTGTAAATTCACCCTCGTCTCATGGTGCGATAGGTGATTTATATAATACCAATATGCCGTCATTAACCTTAGGTTGCGGTAGTTATGGCGGAAACAGTGTGAGTACCAATGTATCAACGCTGAATTTGATTAACCAGAAGCGCGTGGCAAAGCGAAGAATAAATATGCAATGGTTCAAAATTCCTGAGAGAATTTATTTTGAGTACGACTCTATCCAGTACCTTGAAAAAATGCCTGATATATCCCGTGCATTTATTGTAACTGACGGGGGAATGGTGTCTCTGGGATATGTGGATAAGATTTTATATTATCTTAAAAAGCATAAGGAAAATATTGTAACAGAGGTATTCTCCGAGGTTGAGCCTGACCCGTCAGTTGAAACGGTTATGCGGGGTGCAAAGGAAATGGAGAAGTTCCGCCCCGATGTTATAATCGCATTAGGCGGGGGAAGTGCTCTGGACGCGGCAAAGGGTATGTGGCTTTTCTATGAATACCCCGACACAGAATTCAAGGGTCTTCATTTAAGATTTCTTGATATTCGCAAACGCGCCTTTAAGTTCCCCAAAATGGGCAAAAAAGCCAAGCTTGTGGCAATTCCAACAACCTCAGGCACAGGCTCAGAGGTAACCTCCTTTGCCGTTATATCTGATAAAAAGAACAATATGAAATATCCTCTTGCAGACTACGAATTAACTCCTGATGTAGCTATAATTGACCCGCAGTTTGCTTTGTCTCTTCCCAAAACACCTACGGCGGACACGGGACTTGATGTTCTCACTCACGCCATTGAGGCTTATGTTTCCGTTATGGCGTCCGACTACACCGACGCCCTTGCCTTAAAGGCGTGTCAGCTGGTGTTTGAGTATTTGCCCAGAGCATACAAAAACGGTAAAGAGGACGAGGTGGCAAGGGAGAAAATGCATAATGCAAGTTGCATTGCTGGTATGGCATTTACCAATGCATTTTTGGGAATTAACCACTCTATTGCCCACAAAATCGGCGGTCAGTATCATATACCTCACGGCCGTGCCAATGCGGTATTGCTACCCCACATTATAAAGTACAATAGCGAGACACCTACAAAAATGGTATCATGGCCTAAGTACAAGACCTTTATAGCGGATAAAAAATATGCCGAGATTGCCCGTGCATGTGGACTTTACAGCGGTAATGATACACGCGAGGCGGTTGATGCTTTGATTAAGGGTGTAAAAAACCTTATGGCAGAATGTGAAATGCCCGACACTTATAAGGCTTGTGGCATTGATGAGAAAACTTATATGAAAAACATCCCTGACCTTGCAGATAGGGCGTTTGAGGACCAGTGTACTACTGCAAACCCAAGATTGCCTTTAATTGAAGAGATTGAGGAATTATTGAGAAAAGCGTATAAATAAAAAACATCCCTCAGGTTATTCCTGAGGGATATTTTTGTATGTGAATAAATTGTTTTCAACTGTTATGTGGCCAACCTTTGTCCCGTCTTTAAGGGTAACATCAATACCAGGTGGAACGGTAGTAAGCAAACATTCCAAAAGCTTTTCGCCGTCATAGTAGAGATATGTTGCATCTACCTCTTCGGGTGTAAATGCACCGATAGAGTTCCATTCATGAAGACACATTATAAATTCGGGGTCAGGGTTTTTGGCGTAATATCCAACCTCGCCCATAATGGTGGCGTAGTTTTCCGTTACCGCCTTAACATATTCGTGTACTGCCACGCGGTCATTGTACCAATATGACGGAGCGTTTATGATATATGTAAACTTGTCGGTTTTACCTACATTGTATTCTTCAATAAGGGTATTTACAAACTCGCGGTCGCGGGTGTTGGTGTATCGGTACAAAGTAAGTGAGCCGATGTTACAGATTGCAAAGGCAAGTGCCATTATACCCGCCACAATCTTATATGGAATTTTGGGCAGATATGAAAAAATAATCTGTGTTAAAAGTGCAATACCCACAACCATAAGGGTGAACATTCTAAATGGCAGTCTTACAAAGCACATTATAAAATTAAGTGCTACACCGCCTAAGATTAAGAGAATTGAAACCCATATATATTTTACTCTGTTCTTTACTGCCACAGGCTTTGTGAAAAAGCCGAGAGCTATGGATAATAATATCACCAATGCTCCGCCTACGGGGTATTCCTTTATTCCGCGGATGCCGTCAATGAATGAGCCTGAGATAAGTTTAATACTGTGCTTAAAGAGTTCTTTATACTGCTCATATACATATTCAATATGCTGGGGCAGGTCTTTGAATTTTACAAACTCAAATCTTGCACTTATGGTTACATCCTGAGAATTTATGCCATAATATACACCCATTATTGCAGTCAGAATAAGGGGAATGGCTATAAGGTAATATTTCTTTTTTGCATTTAAGGTTATGATACATACAAGGAGTATGTATATGGGGATAAATGCCTCATAAAAGCCTACGGCAAATATGCCTGATAGTATAAATGTAATTAAGTCCCTGATTTTTTCAAGGTCAAGGTAACGCCTCAGAGCGTAGACACTAAGTCCAATAAAGAACAATGAGGGTACAACCCTTGCCATTGACGCTAACCAGTAATACCCTTCAAAAGCTACGGGGAACATTGTAACCATAAGAATGAAAATGGTATCAATGTCCGCAGGTTTTGGGAAAAGTCCTCGCCATATAAAGTATGCACCAAGAACAAGCATAATAATTAACATACACTCGATTATGACTAAATGGTGGGACATTGGTGCAATTATGTAATGGTCCAAAAGCCCTGCAAAAGGACGGGTGGCAAGGTCAGGTGTTGCCATATTCCTGCCAAGGTATAAAAACCAGTCATCAACGGCAGGATAATACGAAAACCCGAATATAAATCTCTGTATATATAATAAAAGCAAAACCAGACCTGAGACAATCAGGTTGTTATGTTTAATTTTATCCATAAGTTTTTCCTTCTTTCTATGGTAACAGTATACCATATTAAAGAGCTAAATGCAACACACAAAATAGAGCATTAAAACCCCCTTTTTTATATCCCCCAAAGCTTGACAAAATGGGGAAAATGGTGTAAAATAAAAGGGTATATTAGTGCCATTTTTAAGAGGTTAAAAGGAAGGTAGAAAAAATGCCAAAGAAAACGGAATATGATAATAGTTCCATTACACAATTAAAGGGTGCCGACAGAATAAGATTACGCCCGGGCGTTATGCTTGGCTCAGACGGTTTAGACGGTTGTCAGCATACCTTTTTTGAGATACTTTCAAACTCTATTGACGAGGCGAGAGAGGGCTATGGTAACTTAATTGAGGTTACACGCTTTTTAGATAAATCATTGGAGGTCCGCGACCACGGCCGTGGTGTACCCTTAGACTATAACGAACGCGAGGGAAGATATAACTGGGACCTTGTTTATTGTGAGCTTTATGCAGGTGGTAAGTATAACAACAACAGCGGCGGCAACTATGAATACAGCTTAGGTCTTAACGGCCTTGGTGCCTGTGCAACACAGTGCTCATCAGAGTATATGGATGTAGAGGTTATCCGTGATAAGACACGCTACACTCTTAGATTTGAAAAGGGTGAAAATGTCGGCGGTCTTAAAAAGGAGCCTGTAAGAACTGTCCAGACAGGTACTGTTCAAAGATGGCGTCCTGACTTGGATGTATTTACCGACATTGATATTCCCGTTGAATATTTCCGCGAAGTCCTTGATATTCAGGCAAAGGTAAATGCGGGTCTTAAATTTGTATTCTACAATGAAACTCCTGACGGAATGGAAATGAATGAATACTACTACGAACGCGGTATTGTTGACCATCTGGAAGAAACAGTAGGT
>JAZQFP010000016.1:0-3757 GCA_045539555.1 Candidatus Ornithomonoglobus sp. | reverse complement strand
TGATATACTATATTATACATCATAGCTGTAATTTATGCAAGTGTTATTTGACACACCCCATTGCATTGTGGTATAATTAATGTATTAGTTTTAAGAGGAGAACTGCCATGGGATACAGAGAAACCAAAGATTACATCAATTCACTTAACACCCGTGGTATCGTACCGGGTCTCGACAATGAAATCATGCTTTTAGAGAAGTTGGGAAACCCGCACCATAATCTTAATTTTATACATATTGCAGGTACCAACGGAAAAGGCTCAGTAGGCGCATATTTATCTGAAATTCTTTGTGCATACGGAAAGTCAGTTGCTAGATTTGTATCACCTTGTGTAGGAAATTATGAGAATACATTTTTATTTAACGGCAAACCCGTTTGTGAAGAAGTTATTACCAATGCCACAGAGCTTATAAAAAATGCAATGAACGAGTTGGAAACCATAGGTATATTCCCTACTTCCTTTGAAACAGAGGTTGCTCTTTCATTTGTTGTATTCAATTTGATTTCTCCTGATTACGTCCTTTTAGAATGTGGAATGGGCGGAAAAAATGACGCAACAAATGTTATTCCAACGCCAACACTTGCAGTAATTACCAAGATTTCAATGGACCATACCGCATACCTTGGCAATTCATTAAAAGAAATTGCAACCGAGAAATCTGGCATAATTAAAAAAGGTACACAAGTCGTTACGTTAATGCAGGAGAATGAAGCCATGTCTCCAATAATTTCAAAATGCACATATTACGCTGTCCCCCTTCACATGGCGGATAAACCCGAGAACATTTCTTATGGTGATCGCGAAACATCTTTTACAGTTAATACCCGACAGTATTTAACAAAAATGCTGGGCACTTTTCAACCCCAGAATGCATCTGTTGCTATTAAATGTGCAGAAGTCCTTGGAATTGATTATAATTCAATCAACAGAGGAATTAGAAACGCAAATTGGGAATACAGATTTGAAAAAATCGGGAAATTCATTCTTGATGGTGCTCATAACCCTGACGGAGCTATGGAATTGGCTAAGTCAATAGAAAAATATTTTTCGGGCAAAAAAATTGCCTTTATCTGTGGATGTTTTAAGGATAAGGAATATGAGAAAATTACTGAAATCACATCTCACTATGCAAATAAGGTTTTTTGTATAAAGGCTCCGACAACAAGAGGGCTTAACCCTGAAATATTATGCGATGCCTTTTTACGAAATGGTGCAGATGCAACCATTTCCCCATCGCTTAAAGATGCAATAAACGAAGCAAACAAATATGAAAATGTAATTATATTCGGTACATTGTCAATACTTCATGATGCAAAAGAGATTATAGAAGGGATAAAATAAAATGCAAAGATGCAACAAGATATATAATCACCCTTTATATAAAGAGTGCATAAAAAGAATAGCTGAGCTTGAAAGGGACAGAAAATTTTGTCTTCATCATTTAGAACACGCTCTTGATGTAGCAAGAATTGCTTATATACATATTCTTGAAAATGGCTTAGATATCCCAAAAGAACTTATCTATACCGCAGCAATTCTTCATGACGCTGGTCGTTACAGTGGTATCCCTCACAACCAATCAGGGGCAGAACTTGCACGAAAAATTATGCCTGACTGCGATTATACAAATGAAGAAATTAACCTTGTTGCCGATGCAATATCAGGGCACAGGGATGCAAAACATTCAACTGAGTTCTCTTCCATTTTATATGACGCGGACAAGAAATCAAGATTATGTTTCAAATGTGAAGCGTATGATGAATGTTATTGGGAAGAAGATAAGAAAAATCATAATATAGAAATATAAAAGGTTCTGATAATATGAAAATTGGAAACAAAGAATTTAATATCAATTCGACTTATATAATGGGAATATTAAACATAACCCCCGACTCGTTTTCTGACGGGGGCAGTTTTACAACCCTTGACTCAGCATTGTTTCAGGCGGAGAAACTGATAAAAGACGGTGCAGATATTTTAGATATTGGCGGAGAGTCAACAAGGCCTGGTTACGATATGATATCAGTCCAGGAGGAAACAGACAGAATTCTGCCTGTCATTGAGGCTATAAAATCACGTTTTAATATTCCTGTATCCGTTGACACCTATAAAGGAAAAGTGGCAGAAACTGCAATTTCCGCGGGTGCAGATATGATTAACGATATATGGGGGCTCAAATATGACCCAACTATGAGTTCTGTTATTGCAAAGGCAGATATTCCCGTCTGCATTATGCATAATAGAAACAATAGTGAATATAAAGATTTAATTAAAGATGTCATTTTCGACCTGAAAGAAAGCATTGACATTGCACTATCGGCAGGTATATCAAAGGACAATATCATTATCGACCCCGGCATTGGCTTTGCAAAAAACTACAACGAAAATCTCTCACTTATAAACAGGCTGGAACAACTCCATATACTTGGTTATCCCCTGCTTTTAGGCACATCAAGAAAATCAGTCATCGGTACAGCTCTTGACTTACCCGTTAATGAGCGTCTTGAAGGAACTCTTGCGACAACAGCAATGGCATATATGAAAGGTGCAATGTTTATAAGAGTACACGATGTAAAGGAAAATTACAGACTTATTCAAATGTTAAATAAAATAAAGGCTGAGCACTAAGCTCAGCCTTTTTAATGTTACTGGTTGTTTGAGCAATCTTCAATTTCAAGCATTGCGTCTTTTCTTGAAAGCGAAATTTTGCCTGTCTTGGGATCAATTTCCATAACCTTAACGATCATAGTATCACCCTCCTGACAAACATCCTCTACCTTCTCAACTCTTTCCATATCAAGCTTTGAGATATGGCATAGGCCATCCTTACCAGGTAAAATTTCAACGAATGCGCCGAACGCTGTGATTGTCTTTACAACGCCCTTATAAATTCTGCCGATTTCAGGCTCCTCAACGATTGCCTCGATTGCTTTCTTTGCAGCGTTACCGCTTTCCTGAGTTTCTGCGAAGATGTGAATTGTACCGTCTTCCTCAATATCAATCTTAGCACCTGTCTCAGCTACGATACCCTGAATAACCTTACCGCCCTGGCCGATAACTTCTCTTATCTTCTCAGGGTCAATCTTAATTGTCATTACCTTGGGAGCATAGGGTGAAAGCTCTGCTCTTACCTCAGGAATTGCCTTTAATAGTACATCGTCGATAATATGATAACGAGCATCTCTTGTCTTTCTAAGAGCTTCCTCAATTACCTCGTATGTCAAACCATCGTTCTTAATATCAACCTGAATTGATGTGATACCCTTCTTTGTACCTGCTACCTTAAAGTCCATCTCGCCATAGAAGTCTTCAAGGCCCTGAATGTCTACCATTGTTGTGAAGCCCTCATCTGTTGTGATAAGACCACATGAGATACCTGCAACGGGTGCCTTAATGGGTACACCTGCTGCCATCAAAGCAAGAGTTGAGCCACAAACTGAACCCTGTGATGTTGAACCATTTGATGAAAGTACCTCTGATACACAACGAATTGCATAGGGGAACTCTTCCTCTGAGGGAAGTACAGGAACTAATGATTTCTCTGCTAATGCACCATGACCGATTTCACGTCTGCCAGGGCCACGTGAGGGACGAGTCTCGCCAACTGAATATGACGGGAAGTTATACTGGTGCATATATCTCTTTGTCTCTTCAAGGACAATGCCGACAAGACGCTGAGCCTCTGAAAGAGGTGCCAATGTTGCGATTGTAAGTACCTGTGTCTGACCTCTTGTAAACATACCTGAACCGTGAAC
>JAZQFP010000015.1:0-19117 GCA_045539555.1 Candidatus Ornithomonoglobus sp. | reverse complement strand
TGCCTTTTCTGTATCCTGACCAAATGTCTCTGCCATTCTTACAGCTTCTCTCATAACACCAATACTATGATTATAACGATGTTCATTTAAGACTTTTTTTAGTCTTTCCTGCATTTTTTCAATTTCCATTTTTATAGAGTCCCTTTTCTTTTATATACTCTATTACTTTTGCGGGGACAAGTCCCGTAATATCCTCGCCTTTTTTTATCATCTCTCTTATTTGAGTTGAGGATACATTTATCTGCTTTGCATCTACGATTTCAATTTGTGCATTAAATTCATTTCTGCGCCTTTTTACCAATTCTCCTATATCTCTATTTTCCCGCGGATAAACTAACAGTTTTGAGAGCTTTGTAATCTCCTCAGGCTTATGCCATAAATGGAAATCACGAAGAGAATCTTCACCAATTATAAAATGAATGTCCCAGTCAGGGTGAAGCTCCTTTAATTCCCTTAAAATGTTTACAGAATAGGTGTATTCCGTTTTTGAAAGCTCAAAGTCATCTGCAACAAAGCCTTTTATATCCTCTGTTGCAAGTTCACACATTCTGTGGCGAATTATAGGATCTGTAATCTTTTTATCCCGCTTATGAGGCGGAATACCTCCCGTTAAAAAGCGAACCTCAAAAAGATTATACTGCACCATTGCTTCCTTTGCAATATTTATATGTCCCTCATGTATAGGGTCAAATGTACCGCCTAAAATTCCTATCTTTCTCATTTTCGGGGTAATTCAATTTTTCTGTTCTTTTCGTTGGATGATTTACGATACAAAACAAACTTGTTGCCGATTGACTGTACGGGCTCTGCAAGAAGTCGCTTAGCAATTCCATCGCAAGTCTCACGGGTGTCAAGCATTGCAGTTTCAAGAATGGCTATTTTTATGATTTCGCGTTTCTCCAACGCCTCATCTATTGCTACAATTACCGTATCGGTTATTCCGTCTTTTCCTATCTGGAATATTGGTTGCATATCATGTCCGATTTTTCTCAGATATGCTCTTTGCTTACCAGTAATCATCTCATTCTCCTTTTATAGTTATAATCTTTTATATAATATCATATTTTACAAATACTGTCAAGGGATAAACCCCCATTAAACCTATACTTTTAAGGTTTTTTGAAAGAAAATCATTTTATTCTATTGACACGAACAAAGGTTTGTGTTATACTAAAAATATACTAAGTTATGGAAGGTTGGATACAATGTTTACAAAACTTAATTCCATTGCCCTTACAGGCCTTGACGGAGCCGTAATTGAAATTCAAACAGATATATCGAACGGTCTTGTTGCTTTTGATGTTATAGGTTTGCCTGACGCTACGGTTAAAGAGTCCCGCGAACGCGCAAAAGCATCAATTAAAAACAGTGGTTTTGATTATCCTAAAAAGAGAATTACAATGAACCTTGCCCCTGCATCATTAAAAAAAGAAGGTGCAGGTCTTGACCTTGCAATTACTCTTTCTATTCTCGATGCTTCCAAGCAAATTGATATTTATGACAGAGATTCTACTGTCTTTCTTGGCGAACTCTCCTTAGACGGAGATGTTAAACCCATCCGTGGTGTTCTGCCTATGGTTATCTCCGCTTATGAGAATGGTTTTAAGCGTTGCTTTGTTCCCTACGACTGTGTAATGGAAGCCTCCGTTGTTGACGGAATTGATGTTCTTCCCGTAAAAAACTTAAAAGAAGTAGTTGACCATTACGAAGGTATATCCCCTATTGCACCCGTGAAAACCGACCTTTCTTCAATCAAAAGTATTGCCATGGAGTCTCTTCTTGATATGCGGGAGGTAAAGGGTCAAGAAAATGCAAAACGCGCTATTGAAGTTGCCGCAAGTGGTGCTCATAATATTCTTATGTCAGGCCCCGCGGGAACGGGTAAATCCATGTTAGCAAAAAGAATAAGCACAATTTTGCCTGATATGACTTTCGATGAGATATTAGAGGTTTCAAAGTTACACTCTATTGCGGGTACATTAGGAAATGGTGTTCCTTTAATAACACAGAGACCTTTCAGGAGCCCTCACCATACAATATCTGCAAATGCCCTGTCAGGTGGCGGTACAGTTCCCAGACCTGGTGAATTGTCCTTGTCCCATTGCGGAGTGTTGTTCTTAGATGAGCTGCCTGAATTCCGCCGTGATTCATTGGAAGTTCTCCGTCAGCCCTTAGAAGACGGGACTATCTCAATCGCAAGAGTTAATGCAACGGTAACATACCCTTGTAATATTATGATGATTGCGGCTATGAACCCTTGTCCCTGCGGTAATTATGGTGATCCTAACAGAGTATGCACCTGCACCCCTCACCAGGTTTTCCGCTATCGTTCCAAGATTTCGGGTCCATTACTTGACAGAATTGATATCCACATTGAAGTTCCTGCCGTTAAGTATGATGACCTTTCAAGCCTTGCAGGTGGAGACACATCCGAAACTATTAAAGCTCGTGTAAACAAGGCCCGTAAAATACAACAGGAAAGATACAAAAACGAGGGAATTACATCAAATTCTCAACTTAGTGCTTCAATGCTTGAAAAATATTGCCCATTGGATGATGATGCAAGTAGACTGTTAAAGTCTGCCTTTGACAGACTTGGTATGAGTGCAAGAGCACATAGTAAAATTTTGAAAGTTGCGCGAACCATTGCCGACCTTGACGGCGCTGATGATATTAAAACAATGCATATTGCCGAAGCAATTCAATACCGTAACCTTGACAGACCAAGATTATAAAAAAAAGAAGGCTTCGCCGTCTTTTTTTATTCTTCATCAGGTTTTGTGGGTATTACCAATGCTGCAACAAAATATGCAAGAAGTCCTGTTCCCCAGAATAATACTAGAAACGCCGCAATTAAGCGAAGAATTGTTACATCCATATTAAAATATTCTGCAAGTCCTCCGCATACACCAAATACCTTTTTATCTGTCTTTGATCTGAATAGTTTCTTCATTTCTTCCACCTTCCCTTTATTTAATATAATTCTTTATAATATATGCAATGGCATTGTTGTTGCAATCAGGTACAACCGCTTCTGCCGCAGATTTAAGTTTGCTAACGCCATTCTCTACCGCATAGCCATGCCCTGCTAATGTTATCATTTCATAGTCATTCATATTATCGCCAACGGTATATATGTTTTCTTTCTCTATACCAAGTCTCTGAGCTAATGTCATCACTCCATAGCCCTTTGAGACACCATTGGCTACCACATCTAAAAACCTTTTTCCGCTCCTTACGCTGTAACCTCTGTCATATTCACTTTTATATATTGGCTCAAAATTGTCTATTTCTTTCTCCTCGCCAATGATAAGTGCTTTTGTCCAGGGCTCATCCCATACGAAATCAGGCATGGAATATGTTACATTATAAGGTGTTGCTTTAAGTCGTGCCGTTTCAATGCATTCACGAAGAACATAAATTTTTTCTTTTGAATATACTTCAAGTCCCAGATGGGGTTGATTTTCATAAACACGCTTAATAGCAGATTTTCTTTCATCCTCTATGGTTTTCTCGTATATAACACTTTCATTCTTAAAATCGTAAACCTTAGCACCGTTATGAAGAATTGCAGGGGCATTTATCTGCAACCTTTTAAGATATACCCGCACCGCATCAACCATTCTGCCTGACGCTACGGTAAAAATTCCACCCTCGCTAATAAATTCACTTATGGCGTCAAAGTTTTCTCCTGATACCTCATGGTCTTTATTTAACAATGTAGCGTCCATATCGGACACAAGCATAATGTTACTGAACTTACCCAAATCTCTTTTCTCCCTTGTCTCTCTATACTTTGATTTTACCACATTATCATAATCTTTTCAACATAAAATTAAATAAACTAATATGCACAAAAATAAAGTTTATTTTTGTGCATATTACCCCTTGAAATAATTACCAGTCGTGCTATACTACAATGGAAATTAAAACATAAAGGAGTTGTTCTTTATGAAAAAAAGCATTGATATGACCCAAGGTACACCGTGGAGGTTAATAATATCCTTTGCAATACCTATCGTTATAGGAAGCCTTCTGCAACAGGTTTATAACATTACCGATACTGCTATTGTCGGCAGATTTTTAGGTATAAATGCACTCGCGGCTGTCAGTGCAAACGGCTCAATAACCTGGTTTATTAACAGTTTCTCTCTTGGTATTACCCATGGGCTTGTTGTTATAACATCTCAACGGTGCGGCGCAAAAGATGAAAAAGGAGTTAAAGACAGTCTGGCATTAAGTATCGTTGTTTGTGCAGTAATGGCATTACTGTTAACAGCTATTGCATGTACCTTTACAGATGAATTATTAAAACTTGTTAATGTGCCTGAAAATATATTTACTGATACTTACGAATATACTATTACAATATTTGCAGGTCTTTTAGCGACTATATTTTATAATTTCTTCGCATCTGCTTTAAGAGCTATCGGAGACAGTAAAACACCCGTTATTATACTTGCAATATCAGCCATAATAAATCTTACACTTGATGTTGTATTTATTAAATACTTCCATACTGGTGTTTTTGGCGCAGCTTTTGCAACAGTAATTGCTACTTTCTTATCTTGCATAGCCTGTTTTATAA
The DNA here is from genome assembly GCA_045539555.1 of Candidatus Ornithomonoglobus sp. Classification (GTDB taxonomy): domain Bacteria; phylum Bacillota; class Clostridia; order UBA1381; family UBA1381; genus Ornithomonoglobus. Next base: position 14,529 of record JAZQFP010000015.1, on the reverse strand, counting down.
TTGCATTCAAAAAGCATCCCATAGTACGGCTAAAAAAAGAAAACTGGCGTATTGATCCCAGATATCTTTTAGCTCATATAAAAATGGGGCTTCCAATGGCATTACAGTTTTCTGTAACATCCATAGGTAATATTATATCATCATCATATATTAATACACTTGGTCCAACGGCCCTGGCAGCATTCTCAACCGCGGGTAAAGTTGAACTTGTTCCCGCTCAGGTTTTAAGTGCATTAGGTGCAACGACCTCTACTTTTTCCGCGCAAAACCGCGGTGCAGGTAAAATTGAAAGAATTAAGTCAGGTGTAAAAAGTGCATCATTTATTATGCTTACTGTGGCAGCCATAGGCTCAATATTTATGCTACTGACATCGGACTTATTTGTTAACTTAATAGTAGGCAAAAACGAGTTTGAGCAACAAAAACTTGTGTTCAGGTACGTTATAGCCCTTTGTCCAAGTATATTCTTACTCGGAACAATTCATATTTTCAGGAATGCCTTGCAAGGTATGGGACAGACATTCATTCCTTTTATAATTGGTATATTTGAATTTATTACAAGGGCAGTATCTGCATCCATATTTATCCCAATGCTGGGCTTTGACGGTGCAGGTGTTTCATATAACCTGACATTGTTAACCCCTGCCCTGTTCCTTTTTGTTACATATATTGTTTATATGAGAAAACATCATGGCACAGCTTTTAAGGTAAAAAAAGAACTGGTATAAACCAGTTCTTTTTTATTACTTAATCTCTTTGTGGAAGTCCTGTAATGACTTTACTCCACCAATTCCTTTTTGCAATGACTTGATACCTGCGATTGACGCCTTTGTCTCTGCCATTGTTGTCATATAAGGAACTCTGCCCTTGATGATTGCTTTTCTGATGTAGCTGTCATCTGTTACACCCTTCTTATCGTTGGGAGTGTTGATAACCATGCTGACCTCATTGTTTGTGATTATATCCAAAACATTAGGTCTGCCCTCGCCAAGCTTTGCAATCTCCTGAGCCTCAATACCATTTTTACGCATATAGTCGCAACAACCCTTTGTGGCAACAATCTCAAAACCACAATCTATAAAGCCCTGTGCAACCTCTACAAGCTCGTCCTTATCACGGTCATTGACACTGATTAGTACCTTACCGCCTGTGGGTAGCTTTGTCTGTGTTGCCTCCTGTGCCTTTGCAAACGCCTCACCAAATGTCTCAGCCATACCAAGAACCTCACCTGTTGATCGCATTTCAGGTCCTAATACAGGGTCAACCTCCTGGAACATATTAAACGGGAATACCGCCTCTTTTACACCGTAGTGGCCGATATGACGATCCTTCATATCTGCAATGGGTGATGTTCTGCCAGTTAAAGGTGCAGTTATAATATCAGTTGCAAGAGGTACCATTCTTATATCACATACCTTTGATACAAGGGGTACAGTTCTTGATGCTCTGGGGTTGGCTTCAAGCACATATACCTTGCCATCCTCAATAGCGTACTGCATATTCATTAGACCGCGGACATTCATTTCCTTTGCAATCTTCTTTGTATAATCTTTAATTGTTTCAACGTGCTCAGGTGAGATATTCATTGAAGGTAAGATACAAGCTGAATCGCCTGAATGGATACCTGCAAGTTCAATATGCTCCATAACAGCGGGAACAAATACGTTTGTGCCGTCTGAAATAGCGTCTGCCTCACACTCTGTTGCATGGCCCAAGAATCTGTCTATAAGAATAGGTCTGTCGGGTGTTACGCCAACTGCCGCATTCATATAAACTCTCAGACTTTCTTCGTCATGGACAACCTCCATACCGCGTCCGCCCAATACGTATGAGGGACGAACCATTACGGGATAGCCGATTTCGTTGGCAATAGCAATAGCCTCGTCAACATTAACTGCCATACCAGACTCGGGCATGGGAATTTCAAGCTTATCCATCATTTCACGGAATAAGTCTCTGTCCTCCGCTAAATCTATTGTCTCAGGTGTTGTACCTAAGATGTTTACGCCGTTCTTTTTAAGCTCTGCTGCAAGGTTAAGAGGTGTTTGTCCGCCAAACTGAGCAATAACGCCAACGGGTTTTTCCTTTTCATGAATACTTAGAACATCCTCTAATGTCAAGGGTTCAAAGTATAGCTTATCTGATGTATCATAGTCTGTTGAAACAGTTTCGGGGTTACAGTTTACAATAATTGTCTCAAAACCAAGCTTTTTAAGTGCCATTGATGCATGAACACAACAATAGTCAAACTCAATACCCTGACCAATTCTGTTAGGACCGCCACCAAGAATCATAATCTTGGGCTTGTCAGTATTTACAACTGTCTTGTCCTCTACATTATATGATGAGTAGTAGTATGCCTCATTCTCTGTACCGCTTACATGAACGGGCTCCCACGCCTCAACTATTCCATTGCTAATTCTTGCATTTCGAATATCTTCCTCTGTTACATCAAGGATGTTTGCTAAATACTTATCAGCGAAACCATTCTTCTTTGCACTCATAAGCACATCAACGGGGGGAACTGAGCCCTTGTATGCTTTTAGTGCCTCTTCTTCCTCTACAAGCTCTTTCATCTGCTCCAAGAAATAAGGCTTAATCTTTGTAAGAGCCTCAATCTCCTCGATTGTTGCACCCTTTCTTAAAGCTTCGTACATAACGAACTGTCTCTCACTTGTTGCATAAGTCAACATCTTCAAAAGCTCGTCCTTTGACTTCTCATTAAAGTCCTTTGCTCCGCCAAGACCATATCTGCCGATTTCAAGTGAACGGATAGCTTTCTGGAACGCTTCTTTATATGTCTTACCAATGCTCATTACCTCGCCTACGGCACGCATCTGTGTACCAAGCTTGTCCTCTGCACCCTTGAATTTCTCAAATGCCCATCTTGCAAACTTGATTACAACATACTCACCATCGGGATAGTATTTGTCAAGTGTTCCGTACTTTCCACAGGGAATGTCTGATAAATCAAGACCCGCTGCCAACATTGCTGATACCAAAGCTATGGGGAAACCAGTAGCCTTTGATGCCAATGCTGATGAACGTGATGTTCTGGGGTTAATCTCAATTACAATAATTCTGCCGTCTTTGGGGTTACGGCCAAACTGTACATTTGTACCACCAATAACCTCAATAGCCTCAACAATCTTGTATGCCTGACGCTGTAATTCTTTCTGCACATCCTCTGCTATTGTTAGCATAGGTGCTGAACAGAATGAGTCGCCTGTATGCACACCCAAGGGGTCAATATTTTCAATCATACATACAGTTATCATATTGTTCTTTGAGTCGCGAACAACCTCAACTTCAAGCTCTTCCCAGCCAAGAATTGATTCTTCTACCAATACCTGACCTACAAGACTTGCTTGTAGTCCGCGCTCACAAACAACCTTTAATTCCTCTGTATTATATACAAGGCCGCCGCCCTGTCCGCCCATTGTGTATGCGGGACGAAGTACAACGGGATAACCAAGCTTATCAGCGATTGCAAGTGCTTCATCAACTGTGTATGCAACCTCACTTCTCGCCATCTCAATACCAAGCTTTTCCATGGCTTTCTTGAATTCAATTCTGTCTTCACCACGGTCAATGGCATCAACCTGTACACCTATTACCTGTACATTGTATTTATCAAGGACACCTTCTTTGGCAAGTTCAGAACAAAGGTTAAGACCTGACTGTCCGCCAAGGTTGGGTAACAATGCGTCGGGACGCTCTTTCTCAATTATCTGTGTCAAGCGCTCTACATTAAGAGGCTCTATATAAGTTACATCTGCGGTTTCAGGGTCTGTCATAATTGTAGCAGGGTTTGAGTTTACAAGTACAATCTCATAACCAAGCTTTTTTAATGCCTTACAAGCCTGTGTGCCTGAATAGTCAAACTCACATGCCTGACCGATAATAATAGGACCTGAACCGATTATCAGAACTTTATGGATGTCGTCTCGTTTCTTCATGCAACTGTTATCTCCTTTGTTATTATTTTTAACAAGGCATAGATAGTATCTATGCTAAAAATGCTCTACCTAATAGTATCTTATATTTTCGCGTTTTTGTCAAGTGTTTTTAGGAATTTTTTTGTAGTATTTTTGCTGATTTTTCTCTCTTAAATTATGCAAATCGCATTAAACTCATAAGAACGGTTATTATAACAAAAATACATAACATCATTGTATATATGGTCTTTGTGGGAGACTTCATATACCATACGCTTTTTATTATCTCATAAGTAACAAGAACAACACCGCATAGTCCGCTTATGAGAAGAATTAAAAATGTGGTATATGAGAATAACCCAAAAAGTACACCCACAGTCCCTATTACTGTTAAAGGAATAGGTGCAAAAACAAATCTTTTAACAAACTCCCAATATGGTGTGAACTGCTTATATATAAACTTGTTTACAAGATAGAAAACGCCAGAATACACAAAGAATATTACCATTCCCGATATTGCACCTGACAGGGCTGACATTACCCATCCACGTACAAGCTCATATCCGTTGAGCCCTCCAAAGCCCATCATTGCACCTAATGTACCGATAGGGCCTCTAACTGCACCTGTGGTAACTGCAAAAACACACATTCCGCCGATTATTCCCTCTATGATTATAAAAAGGAAGATTACTGTCTTTGACATATACCCAGGGTTCATTACTGTCTCAACGGGTGATTTTATAAAGCTTATGGCTAATCTTTTTAACTCAGAAAAAGCCTCGCCCATATTACCCTTTGGCCTCCATTGGGTTTTTCTTGCCTCCCGCTGTGCACTACGGCGTTCTTTCGCCTCTTGTTTTTTCTTCTCTTTTTCTGCACGTTTTTTATCCTTTGAGTTTTCGTTTATTATTGGCTCCTCGCCTTTTTGACGGCGTTTTGCCTCACTCATTGCACAGGTGCATTTCTCACCTACGCCAAGTTGTCTGCCACAATAAATACACTCTCTCATTTTTTAACCCTCGCCTAAATTTAATCTTGATTTCAACTGTGCCTTTTCTGTTTCTGTTACATCTCTCACGCGTCTGTATAGTTTTACATCAACATCTGCAATTCTCGCAGAAAAGTCGTTAACCTTTGTATATGCTTTTGCAAAATCGGTATTATTTATAAAGCTATTGACTGCCTCTATTATAATGGTCTGTTGTCCCTCTGCCAAATGTGTCTGGGCGGGAGTGGCAACAAGAATATAATCACAGTTATATATTTCTTCAAGTCTCCACCAGTCCCGTGAATCTACCTCAGGCAGACCCACAATGTAACTATCCATTCTACATGGCTCTCTGTTCAGAGACGGCTCAACATTAAGCAATATACTTGCATTTAATGTAAAAGAGGACGACAGCACTCCGCAGATTTCACCCTCAGGAACTGCTTTATCAAGGTTGCTTTTAAGAGCAACAAGGTGATTTATATCTCCCCTTTTCTCTGCCTTAACCGAATATGTGGGGGCAAGGGCAAGACCCTTAATCTCCTGAATATTATCAGGTTGCTTCCTCGGTATAAAAGGGCTTATAAAAGTAATTACAGCTATTACGCTCACAGCCCAAAATACATTATGGCGGTTAACTGCATTAAGCCCCAACATTATAAGTACTGCAAAACCCGGGATATATAACAACAAATGTTGTTGGCCATGAGTCTGGGTTGTTACAAACATACCCCAGCATATTAAGACCTGTAATAAGGGCATAATGCATCTCATATCCCCTTTTTTCTTTATTGTAAAAGGTACTGATGCAAATACCATTATAAGAAACATTAACCCGTAATATCTTGTTATAAGTTTAAGGTCTGTAAAGATATTGTATCTATAACCTGAATACAAGTTACCATAGTCCTTTAACAATATATTTGTAATAAAGAGGAAAAAGAATATAACTATTACTCCTGCAAGTGTTCCAAGGGTTATAAGCAGTCCCCTTGATGAACGCCTGAACAAAATTACATCAATTATCATTGCCGTTATAAATGAAACTGCAAAAAAGGCAAAATAACGCCTGAATAACATTATTACGGCTAATAATACACCTAATATTACATATTTTACCCACGGTCTTTTCTTAAATGTGTCAGTATAATATAAATAATAACATGACACGCCAATGAGCACTCCCCCTACATCTATAAAACCTATAAAAGTAATATATAAAAGTGCAGGTATGGAAATAACTGTTACAAGAAATGCAACCCATGGTGCTTTTGATAATTTCTCACACAGTTTATATATCATTATCTGAGTGGGAATAAGATACATAAGGGTAATTGCTATTATATATGACACCCTTGTACCGCCAAATATCTTCATCCAGATCGCTACGGGCAAAGCAGAAAGATAATTGTAATCTGCCGTTGTAATTGAGATGTAAACATCCTTTATAAACTGTAAATTTAAGGGTTTTGCCATAATCATTCTGCTTATTTCCCAATAAGTTGCATCATCCCAGAAATATACAGTTTTGGATATAACAGTATAAAGTATGCCCCATATAAGCGTTAAAAGACACACTCCCCCCACTATAATATAAGGCAGATATTTACTGTTTATCAGCTTTCTACGGGGCTTGTCGCCCTTATCAAGCCATTCCATAAGCTCCAAGATTATCCCTCCTATAAGTCAAATAAGGATAGAATTTCATCATTTGTCAGGTTCTTTAATGTCTTAGAATTTGTCTTTATAATATCGTCTGCAAGACGGCGTTTTTCGTCTTGAAGTTTAATTATTTTTTCCTCTATGGTACCCTGAGCTGCAAGTTTAATTACAGAAACGGCACGTTTCTGGCCAATTCTGTGGGCTCTGTCTGTTGCCTGATCAGTAACGGCAGGGTTCCACCACGGGTCATAATGGATAACAGTATCTGCTCCTGTAAGGTTTATACCCGTACCACCCGCTTTTAGTGATACAAGCACAACATCACCCTCACCGTTATTAAATTTCTCACAGATTGAAACTCTTTCATCTAAGGGTACAGAGCCCGTTATTGCAAAAAATTCAATTTCTGCCTGTTTAAGCTCTTTACCGATAATATCAAGCATTGTCTTAAACTGTGAGAATACAAGAATACGATGTCCTCCTGCTCTTGCATCCTCTATTATTTCCATAAGCTGTTCAAGTTTACCGCTTCTTCCCTCTGTACCGTCAGCAAACAACGCAGGATGTCCGCAAATTTGTCTTAAACGAAGCAAATATGTCAAGACAGTCATCTTGTCTCTGCCATTCATAAGTCCCTCTGCGGCAATTCTTGCCTCTTCTGCATAGGTCTTATATAATGCCTTTTGCTCACGGCTTAATTCCGATAGCATAGTTGTTTCAATTTTCTCAGGAAGCTCATCTAAAACATCCTTTTTCATTCGTCTTAATACGAATGGGCAGATGATATTGCGTAAGGTCTCCTGAACTTCGTTGCTGTCAGAAATTAACGCAAACTCTTCGCTGAATTGCCGTGCTGATTTAAGGTATCCAGGCATTATAAAATCAAATATTGACCATAATTCCATAATGGAGTTCTCAACAGGTGTTCCCGTTAAAGCAAACTTATGCTCTGCCCGTATCTTTTTTACTGACACAGCATTCATTGTCTTACGGTTTTTAATGTATTGTGCCTCGTCAATTATACAGCAGGAAAATTCTATGTCGCGATACTTGTTAATATCTCTTCGTAACAAAGGATATGATGTCAGTACAAACTCATATTCATTAACATCTTCAAGCAGTTTATCACGGGTTTCTTTACTACCGCTTATTATTAAATACTTCGCATCAGGAGTAAATCTCTCAATTTCCTTTTGCCAGTTATACACCAGGGTTGCAGGTGCAACTACAAGAGCAGGTTTCTCGGGTTTTATCCCGTGAATATAGGCAATGGTCTGCAATGTCTTTCCAAGGCCCATATCGTCTGCCAGAATTCCACCCATACCCAATTTGCTAAGTTGAGTAAACCAGGATACTGCATCCTTTTGATATTCTCTAAGTGTTCCGTTTAAGTCCTCGGGAAACTTTGGTGTAATATTGCGGATAGAATTCAGGTATTCCTTTATACTATCATCTTTGATGATACCAGCAGTTGCTTCTAATCTCAGAAGTTCAATCTTAGGCAATGCTTTTTTACCAAAGCGTAAATCATCTTCCGTTACACCAACTGTTTTTAACAGTTCAAGGACATCTGCTTTTTTGTTTTTTCTAAGATTTATAAATCTTCCGTCTTTTGTACGATAATACTCTTCTTTAAGTCTTACTGCACGTAATATTTTATAAATCTCCTCAGGGGTCAGCTCCGTATCAAAACCTATTTCAAGATAGTCTGTTTTTTCTTTATATTGAGCAGTAACTTTTATGGGTAAATCATCGCTGATTTCAAGAGTCTTAAATCTTTCGCTCATTATAACTCTGCCAATAGCAGATAAAGTTTTCACTGTGTTTACAACAAATCTGTAAATACCATCATTGTCATTTAAGTGATAAACTCCGTTTATGCGTGAAAAGTTTTCAAATTGAGACAGATACATTGTCTCCTGACCCTTATCACGAAGAACAATCTTACCCTCGGGTGTATTACTATCATCAGGCAAACGGAACTCCATTGTTCCGTAGCTTACCATAGGAACTGCCGTAATACCTGTGCCATCATAGTCAAGTATTACACAAAATTCAGGCTTTGTATCAACAACCACCTCGTCAACACCGTTAATCACAACACCATGGCGGTTTCGTAGCTTAGGTAATACATGAGATGCAAAAAGCATTGCATTATCACCACGGAATGTTATTTGTGTACGGTTACAAGATGCCAATGAACGGTAAATGGGCATAAAGTAATCACGCCACATAGGAGTTGTGTTATAAATCACGTCGTTATAGAAAAACCATTCACCGTTGGGAGTGATTGCAAAACCGCTTTCTGATAAGGACATTACAATTTCTTTCTGGAAAGCCTCGACATCTATTAAAATATCAGGGTCTTCTTTTAGAATTCTTGCACCATTTATTACAAGTCCGTCATAAACAAGCTTAAAGTCCATATTTATAAGATGTGGCAGAATTCGTCTTACAACAGCTGAGCCAAAGGATGTACGGGCAGACATTTTACGATATAAGTCCATTCCTGATGAACGGGTCTGGTAAACCTCTGCCATAATCTTAATAATGGCATCTTCATGCTCGGAAAAATACATCTTTCTACGGCTGTAAACATTACTTCTGTCCATCTTGAAATCACGATAGGTCAAGTAACAGTCAAGAAAGTTTTCAAGTCCCTGTACTCTTCCTCCCATCTCAGGTAATGACAAAGACATTTCATACTCTGCCTCACCGTCGCGGTTGGGTTTTATAAACAATTCAAAAGATGCATGAACTCGCTGACGGTCGGAACTTTGCGCAAACTCGCAACACAGGTTTTCTGCTATTCTGTCATTTTCGTTTGTAATCTCAGAACCTGCCTCCTGTTCTGCCTGACGATGCTTTAATACCGCAATTACATGCTTACAGGGAGACTGCATAGTTTCATAATACTGACACGTACATAGCTCACTCTTTATTTTATCATTTTCAAAAGTGATGAATACATTGTATATTTCCTCGCCGTCAACCGCCGCACTAAGCTGTGTTTCGGAACGCTTTTTTATATGGACACGCCCCTCTGTGAAATACTCACATCCACGCTTATATACCATATCACTGCACAGGCCTTTAACCATTGCGTCGGTTATCTTCATATCATCACTCCTTTCATTTTCTGTATCATATTATTATACCACATTTTTCTTGATTTTACAATAATTTTGTTAAAAAATTTACAAAGAAAAAACACACAATTTATTTGTGTGCTTTTTTATAATCTATTAAGTTGGCAAGTGTTGTCCTATACATAAGAGCAAGTTTATACATAACATCCATCGGTATGTCATGTTCGCCTCTTTCATAGGACGCATAAGTACGCTCCGTAATACAAAGGTGTTTTGCGATAAACTCCCTGTTGTATCCCTTTTCATTACGAAATTCACGAAGCCTCGCTCCTACTTCTTTTAGTATTTCTTCTTTTGTCTCCATAATCTTAGAAAACTACCTTTTCGTTAAGAGGCAATTCAAGTAATTCAGGATTTTCAAGAAGCTTTTTCACCAAACGTATTGATTTAGCAAAATAAAAACCATCTGCAATTCGCTCATCTACTGTAATTCCCAAATCAATACTATGTCTCATTTCTATGTTTCCCTTTGTGTCATAATAGGGACGCATTTTCTTTTCTCCAACTGCGATAAACAATGAGTTTGTTCCCCAGTCGGTCAAATGATGATAACCTGCATTAAGCTTAATTGACCCTAACTGTGTCATAACAACAGATGCATAATGAATATCATCCGCTACTATTGATTTTGGTACAATTCCGTGGCGGTCAAGACATCGCATAACACAACCTACTATCCATTTAAGGAACGAGGGTAGCTTTGCAACGATTTCCATTGCCAAGTCTGTACTGTTTTTATGATTTAAGTCTCGGGCTTTATTTATCTCTTCATTTATTTTTCTCTGTAAGTCAGATAATGTATCTGTTTCCTCTGCATTTATAAACGCCATAGCTTCCTCGGCATCATCTGAAAGACTTGTCTTTACAACAAATGCAGCAGATATTTCATTTCTCTGGAATATAGTCTGATTTGCAATAAATCTATTTAACTGCGGTCTTAATACTATTGTCTTCAAAAACGCCGCAATAATTGCCTGAAACACACCAAGTCTGTACTCAGGCTTTTCTAAATTTTTTGCCTTTATGTAAGCATTCAGGTTTGTTAAGTCAATTCTCTCAAACATAAATACTTCACTTTCACATCTTTTAGGAAATATCAAAGGCATAATATGATGCATTGCATCAAGTTTTTTTAACCGCTTACCATCCCTGCGGTCTCCCCACTTCCTTCTTTCCAATATATAAATCCCCCTGTTAAAATATACACCTATTTTAACATATTTCGACAGATAAGTCAATCATTTATTGCTTTTCTAATACATCCCGCATTTTTAATAAAGCCTTCTTTTCAAGGCGGGAAATCTGCACCTGACTTACCCCCATCACCTTTGCAATATCACTTTGAGTTTTTCCTTTGTAATATCTTAAATTAATTATTTCTTTTTCCCGTTGAGTTAACGCATGAAAAGATTCATTTATATATATTTTATCAATTACCTTATCAGTAACATTTTCTCCCTCTAATATGTTCATAAGGCTTAGGCTTTCGTCATCGCCAACGCTTTTATAGATTGATTCAACAGGCATAGACGCTTCAAAAGCTTCAAGAAGTAACCCCTCTTCTATTCCGCAGTCTTTTGAAATTTCCATAAGGGTGGGCGTTCTGCCTAACTCACGATTTAGTTTTTCTTCACACCTTCTGCCTTTCATTGCAATCTCTTTTAGGCTTCTGCTTACTTTAATAGCTCCGTCATCCCTTAAAAACCGTTTAATTTCCCCTAAAATTACAGGAACTGCATAAGTTGAGAACTGTACCCCAAGGGAGTTATCAAACTTTTTAACGGCTTTTATGAGGCCGATAGAACCTATTTGTATTAAGTCGTCCCGCTCATAGCCACGGTTCTGGAATTTATTGACTATGTTATACACAAGTCCCATATTGTTTTCAATAATTAAATCTCTCGCCGACTCATCCCCCGATTGAAGTTTTGAGAGTAAAAGGGTATTGTCAGGGTTCATTTCTAAGCCTTTTTGTCATAGTAACAGTTGTACCTTGCCCCTCCACGCTTTCTACATTTAGGCTATCCATAAATGCCTCCATAATAGAGAAACCCATACCTGATCTCTCATCCTCAGGCATACCTGTATATAAAGGCTCACGCGCCTTTTTTATGTCTGCTATTCCACAACCCTTATCTTTAATAATATATGTAACATCCCTGCCCATTATCTCACCTGATATTTCAATAATTCCTTCGCCATTTCTGTACCCATGAATTATTGCATTTGTTACCGCTTCTGATATAGCCGTTTTTATCTCCGTTATTTCCTCTATTGTTGGGTCAAGTTCAAGGACAAACGCCGCACAGACAGTTCTTGCAAATTTTTCGTTCTCCGACCTTGACGGAATTTCTACTTTCATTGTATTTATCATATTTTTACACCCCTTGCCTTGTTCATTTTTGATATTCCTCTCTGTAATGTGTCGCTAATAATTATAAGTGAGCTTAACCCCGACATTTCAAGTATTCTTTTAATGCTTTCTCCCGCATCAAACACAATTAAGCTTCCCCCAAGGGCTTTTACGGTTTTGTATCTGCCTATTATCATTCCTATTCCTGACGAGTCCATAAATGTTACACGGCTGAAATCCATTGCAATATTAATTGCAGATGTTCTCTTGATTTCCCGTTCAAGATGTTTTCTTATCCATTCTGCACTATGGTGGTCTATCTCACCCGATACCCGCACAAGTATCATTCTGTGTTTTGGTATAACTGAAATTTCCATTTCTTTTCCCCTTTGCTACAATAGTTTCACCTATATATTTCACCATAGAACTCTGCTTGTCCTTTGAAGAATTTTAATAACCTTTGTCGAATTAAAAAAACCATACGGCATAACACCGTATGGTTTTACATAAGCTTATTTCTTTTTACAAAATACTACAAATCTTTCATTATCCGTGTTATATGAACAGGTTGATAATGTCAGAAGTTTATCCCCAAATACAGGTATGACACCTGTATTATACAGGCTTCTTTCAATAGCCGTATTTACAAAAGCATTAAAATCAGCTTCATCGTTAAAGTTTATATAATTATAATACTTAAACTCATTAGCCGACCCTACCTTTGTCCTTATAACTGCAAATATTTCATAGTCGCCCGTTTCATAAAGAGTATCGTACTTTACTTTATTATGTTCTTTACAATAATTTATGTCCTTGTAGTTCAATAAATCATGGAACATCTCGCCGTTTTTCATATTGTGAGAATAGATTATAATATTATCACTACGGGGGTTAATCATACATTGAAAATCAAGGAATGGTATTCCCGCATTACTGTCTTCACGGTTAAAGTTCCTGTGTAGATAATAGGCGTTGGACTGAGTGTTATGCATTACGGGATAATCAATCTTTGTACCCTCTATCTCTATCCATCCCGAAAAGTCATTGTTCCTTTGATAAAGAGGCATATATCTTGAAAGCATTCCATTTTCTTCATAGGAGATTTCATTAACCTCTGTATCTATTACCTCCACCTGTTCCTTTAAGGTTTCAAACTCATTCTTGCTTTTTGACTTTTCACCGCTATCCTCAAATACATTTATAAGGACCATAATAACAGTAAAAATTAAAAGGACCTGAATTAGTGCAATCTTACCTTTCACCTCATCAAATCCTTTCTATTTTTAATTATTACCGTTCTTTTTACGCTTGATTATCTCTAATCCTGCAATTAAACCTGCTACAAGTGCAATCACACCAACGGTCATTCCAACTCCCATTGAGTTATCGTCAGTCTTTGGGTTTGTTTTATCAGGTGTAGTAGTTATAGTTGAGGGTGCCTGATTATCTGTTGCAGCCTTGCTAAAACTTAGCTTTGCAGAATCTCCACCATTTGCAGACGTGATTTTAATTACATCGCCATTCTCTAAAAGAACCACCACTGTACCTGTTGCATCTGTAATTACTGACTCATACTTTACCATTCCGTTAGTAGTTGTAATTGTCAGCTTACCATTACCCTTAACTGCATATCTGTCAGCGGGAATGTCAACTCCTACTGTCTTTACAACGCTTTTTTCCTCAGGCTTATTATCAGGACCCTTAATTGTGTTATCAGACATATCAAACACTATTTCCTGACGTCCATTGTCTAAGCTATCTAAGTCAAACTTGGGCTTCTGTGTTGCAACAGGCTTCTCTGTCGCAACAGGTGTTAAGACATCCACCTTGGAAACTGCCTTTAATTTAAGGCTCGAAATGTCAAGACTACGGTCTGCACCAGGTGCAACTCTGTATTCAAGCTTAAACTCCTTGGGAGTTTTGGAATCTGTAACATAAATCTCTCTGAAATTCTCTGTGGCAGGGTTAGACTTTGTCATATCGTCATATAAAACCTCACCATTATGTGATACAAAACGGAATTTGAAGAAATTTACAACATCTTTTGAAACTCCTTCAAGGTAGAAATATAACTTGCTTTCTCCCTCACCGTCTGTTGCAAAGTTTATTGAGATATCCTCTGATATGTATTCGTCCTCCTGGGGAATTTCCCATTCGCCGATTATGGGCATAAGGTCTGACTTATACTCGTTAAAGGTTGCAGAGTTAAACGAAAAATCTACTGTTTCTTTATCTGATTTAATTGTAGTGTTTATTATTGCAGCAAAGCTATTTACGGACATTGACATAACAACCGCCGCTGATAAAACTGCCAGAATTACTTTTTTCAAAGCAAACACTCCTTTTAATATATTTATTCATTGTAATTATAACATAAACCCCTGCATTTGTCACTACCTTTTTTAAAATTTAATTATTATGACACATTTGTAATAAAAA
>JAZQFP010000014.1:0-19887 GCA_045539555.1 Candidatus Ornithomonoglobus sp. | reverse complement strand
GGGGGAATCGAAACCCCCGCCAGTTTTGGTACTTTTGCTTCAAAAGTACAAAGACCACTATGTAGGATAATTGAGTGCGAGGGATAGGGAATTGAATTTGAAATTCCCACATTCTAAAAAGAGGTGAAAACTATGAGCTATGCTGATTTACTTTTTATAAAAAATTGCAGAGAAATAATCGATAACGGTTTCTCTGACGAGGGTTTGCCCGTTCGTCCCCATTGGGAAGACGGTGCACCTGCTCATACAAAAAAGAGTTTTTGTATTGTTAACAGATATAACTTAGCAGAGGAGTTTCCCATTTTAACTCTTCGCAGAACATACTTAAAGAGTGCCATTGATGAGCTTTTATGGATATGGCAGAAGAAGTCAAACAATATTAAAGACCTGCACAGTCATATTTGGGACTCATGGGCGGATGAGAACGGCTCAATCGGTAAGGCTTACGGCTATCAGTTAGGCGTGAAGCACCAGTACCCCGAGGGTGAGTTTGACCAGGTTGACAGGGTTATCTATGACCTTAAAAATAACCCCTCATCACGCCGTATTATGACAAACATTTATGTGCATCAGGACTTAAAGGATATGGGACTTTACCCCTGTGCATATTCAATGACCTTTAATGTATCAGGCAACAAGCTTAACGCTATATTGAATCAGCGTTCACAGGATATGTTGGCGGCAAACAACTGGAATGTATGTCAGTACAGTGCCCTTGTAATTATGATGGCAAAGGTAGCAGGGTTAGAGCCGGGTGAATTTGTTCATGTAATCGCAGATGCTCATATTTATGACAGACATATCCCCGTTATTGAAGAAATCATTAAGAACGAGCCATTACCCGCACCCAAGCTTGAAGTTGCGGATAAGACTAATTTCTATGATTTCACACCTGATGATTTTAAGCTAATAGATTATAAGTATCACGAATTAAAGACAAAAATACCTGTTGCAATATAAGAAAGTTCCTATTCCCGCTAACTACTGTCTTCTCATATAGTTGAGATTATAGGGGTCCAGGGTGTAACCCTGGTCGTTTGAGGGGCGCGGGGGGATCGAAACCCCCGCCAGTTTTGGTACTTTTGCTTCAAAAGTACAAAGACCACTATGTAGGACAAAAAACGTGCGAGGGAGAGGACTGTGTGTTACAGATGACTCCCTGAAAGGAATGAAATACAATGAAAATATCCTTTATCGGTGCAGGTAATATGGGTAGTGCAATAATCGGCGGAATTGTTAAATCACGCCTTGCAAAGCCTACGGATATTACCGTTGCAGACCGTGATAATGATAAATTAGATACAATAAATGCACAGTACGGCGTAAACACAACCACATCAAATATTGATTGTATGGACTGTGATATGCTTTTTCTCTGCGTAAAGCCTAATGTTCTTTACTCCGTTATTGACGAGATAAAAGACGCGGTCAGAGAAAACACTATTGTTGTTTCAATAGCCGCAGGACAGAGTATTAAGAAAATGACAGACGCCTTTTGTAAGGCAGTTAAGGTTGTCCGTGTTATGCCCAACACACCTGCATTAGTTGGTGAGGGTATGGCGGCAATTTCCTTAGGCGAAACTGTGGCGGAGACTGAGAGTCAAGCAGTTCTTGATATTTTTCGCAGTATTGGTAAAGCCGAGGTTGTAGCGGAGTCCCTTATGGACACAGTAACTGCCATAAGTGGCTCATCACCTGCCTATGTATTTATGTTTATTGAAGCAATGGCATCAGCGGCAGAGAGCGAGGGAATGGACAAGGACTTAGCATATACCTTTGCAGCCCAGGCCGTTTTGGGCAGTGCTAAAATGGTAATGGAAACGGACATTTCCCCTGAGCAGTTAAAAATAAATGTATGTTCACCAGGCGGTACCACCATTGAGGCGGTTGCAGTTTTAGAGAACGAGGATATGCACGGAATGATAGGACGGGCAATGAAGGCTTGTTCAGATAAATCTCGTAAGTTATAAGAAAGTTCCGATTCCCACTAACTACTGTCTTCTCACATAGTTGAGATTATAGGGGTCCAGGGTGTAACCCTGGTCGTTTGTGGGGTGCGGGGGAATCGAAACCCCCGCCAGTTTTGGTACTTTTGCTTCAAAAGTACAAAGACCACTATGTAGAATAAAAACGTGCGAGGGATAGGGCCAATGTTTTACAGATAACTTCCTGAAAGGATATATAAAAATGGAAATGTTTATCACAATACTACTACTTATAATCGGCTTTATACTCCTTGTAAAAGGCTCCGACCTTTTCGTTGACGGCAGTGCATCAATTGCGCGTTTAATGGGTATACCTGCCGTAATCGTTGGTCTTACGGTTGTATCTATGGGAACATCAGCCCCTGAGGCGGCGGTGAGCATTACCGCGGGTTATCACGGCAGTAACGAGATTGCCATTTCAAACCTTGTTGGCTCAAACACCTTTAATCTGCTTTGTGTTGCAGGTTTAAGTGCTATTATAACACCCTTTATTGTGGACAAGGACATTATTAAGCGTGATTATCCCTTGTGTCTGGGCGTTATGGCATTATCTGTGATTTTTTCCTTAACAGGAAGAGTTGTATCTCGTGTTGAGGGTATAATTTTACTTGTGTTATTTATTGCCTATATAGTATATCTTGTGTATGAGGCAATTAAAAACCGCGAAACTGAAAAGAACCTTGAAAAACCTATGCCACCCTTAAAGAGTGTCATATTTATAATAATAGGACTTGCAGCCATAATCGGCGGCGGTCAGCTGGTAGTTGAAAGTGCAAAAACCATTGCAAGAGAGTTTGGAATGAGTGAAACACTTATCGGTGTTACCATTGTTGCAATCGGTACATCACTACCTGAGCTAGTAACATCAATCGTTGCGGCACATAAAGGACAGAGTGCAATAGCAATGGGCAATGTTGTTGGCTCGAACATATTTAATCTTATGTTTGTTCTGGGTATGTCATCGGCATTAACACCGATAATTGTCATTCCCGAAGCCCTGATTGACGTTGCAATAATGTTAGCCGTAAACCTTATAGGTTGGCTTTTCTGTGTAAAAGACAAGCGAATGGGAAGAAAAGAGGGAATATTCCTTGTAATTCTGTATATAGTGTATACTGTATACCTTTTAATGAGATGAGAAAAATTCTCGGTGCATCTCGCACCCTTTTCCTCGCTTATGTACAAGAGTACACGGCGTTCGGAAAACGGCACAATCTGCTTTGAAAATTTTCCTCATAGCTTTTTCCTAAGGGGAAACTTAAAAAAATAAGGAGTGAGAAAAAATGAAAATTTGTATATTTGGTGCAGCAAGTGATTTAATAGATAAGAAATATATGGAGAGAGTTCAAGAATTAGCCGTAAAACTTGCAAAACGCGGCCATGATTTAGTCTTTGGTGCAGGTGCCAACGGCCTTATGGGTGCGGCGGCAAGAGGCTTTACCGAGGGCGGTGGCAAGATTACAGGAATTATCCCAAGCTTTTTCTTAACAGACACCGTTGAGCCTATTTATGACAAGTGTGATGAATTGATTTACACCGAGACTATGAACGAGCGTAAAGAGGGTATGGAAGACCGCGCTGACGCCTTTATCATTGTGCCTGGCGGTATTGGTACATTAGAAGAAATGTTTGAGGTTATCACCTTAAAGCAGTTATGTCAGCACAGAAAACCCATTGCTTTTTATAATATCTTTAATTATTACGATAAGCTTATGGAGTTTATGGAATTTTGCGAGGAAGAGAAATTCGTTCGTGAGGGTTGCCATAACCTTTATATTTCAACGGACAGCGATGATAAACTTATAGATTATCTGGAAGACGAAACGCCGTTTGACTTGACATTAAAAGACTTGAAATAAAAAAGAGGAGCGTTGCTCCTCTTTTTTTAGTATAACAATGTATTTAATACTCCGTAGCTTACCAATGACATAATCAACCCTGCACCAAGTACGCCTAAGAATATCATACCTAAGCTCTTTTTGCGGTTTAATCTGAACAGTACTGCAAGTAAGCTTCCTGTCCATGCACCTGTGCCTGGCAGGGGAATTGCAACGAATAAGAACAAACCAAGGTAGCCGTACTTTTCAATCTGCTCTGACTTTGACATTGCCTTTTTCTCAATTCCGTTGGCGATTTTCTCCAAGCCCTTGACTTTCTTCATCCAGTCAAATATCTTCTCGATAAATAGCAGGATAAATGGAATTGGTATCATATTACCCACAACAGAGGCTATAAAAGTTTCAATAAAGGGCAGATTAAGTGTTCCGCCAACTAATATTGAGCCACGAAGCTCAATTAAGGGTATCATTGAAATTATAGCTGTTATTATCTGGTGGGGAATACCCCACGCGTTTAAGGTATCCATTAAAGATGTTGCGATTTGGTCCATTTTATTCTCCCTTAATTCTTTTTATTATTACTTATGAAAAAGTCCACCGCATTATGAGCAACATTAAAGTCTACATTACTCACCTCGCCGCCAAATTCGCCGTCTAAGGTCCATTTAACCTTTTGGGCGGTTGTTATCTCAGCACCCGTTGTGGAAACGATTGTAACCCCTGGAATGTCCACTGTGCCGTTACGGATAGCGGTAAATATATTGGTAAGGTCAATGACATTGATTGTACTGTCAATTACCACGATTTCAAACTTGCCATCACCCGTGTCCACGTCGTAAAATCTGCCAAAGTCGAAACCGCCCACACTTGTGGAATTCATTATCATTACAAGGTAGGCGTGAGAATTTATAACCTTGCCCTCATTAGTCTTAATTGTTACATCTACACCGTGAATTTTAGGTAAGCTCTTAATTCCCTCAACTATGTAAGCCGCCTGACCAAACATATTTTTTGTTGACTGGGGTGTCTCATAAGACACATCGGTAAATGCACCGAATGCGGCTACATAAATAAATCTTCGCCCGTTAAAAAGTCCTATATCGTAGGGAATAATGGGGTTATCAATTATTTCTGCCACAGCGTCGCGGGGTGAACTTGAAATATTGTTGGTTGAAGCAAAATCGTTCATTGTACCCGCGGGAATGTATCCGATAGGAATTCGCATTTCGCGGGGTAATTCAAGCATACCGTCAACGGCATCGTGCAATGTTCCGTCGCCGCCTGATACTACCACTAAATCAAATCTTGACGCGTCCTTGCGAATTTTATCATAACAATCACCCGCTTTTTGAGTGGGGCAAGCCGTAACCTCATAATCGGCTTTTGTAAACCTGTCAACTATATCAAAAAGTGCATTTTTAATTTTACCCTTACCCGATAGGGGGTTAAAGATAAATAACATTTTCTTTTCCATTTATTTATCCCTCATAAAAACACAATTAACCTACTCATTCTATTATATATTAAATAGAATTTTTGTCAATAGATAAATTGTAAACAAAAAAAGGTCTGCGGGGTTTTCCGCAGACCTTTTTGATTTATTTATGCATTTTTCGTTGTAATCTTTCTAATAACCCAAAGAGTAAGAATTGTAACAACTATACCTAAGGGAAGAACAATCATCCAGTTTGTTATAAAACCTGCTATAACATACATTACAAAGGATATACCGGCCATTGTAATTGCATAGGGCAACTGTGTGGAAACATGGGCGATATGGTCGCATTGTGCACCTGCCGAAGCCATAATTGTGGTATCGGAAATGGGTGAGCAATGGTCGCCGCACACAGCACCTGCCATACAAGCTGAGATTGAAATAATACAAAGCTCATTTTCTATTGAGCCGCCGAATACTGCAAGAACAATGGGGATAAGAATACCAAATGTGCCCCATGATGTACCTGTTGCAAATGCAAGTCCGCAACCGATTAAGAATATAATTGCGGGTAGGAATGAGATAAATGCAGTAGCGTCATTACGGACAAACTCTGCAATAAACAGCTTTGCACCAAGTGAGTCTGTCATAACCTTTAATGTCCATGCACAACATAAAATCATAATTGCAGGTACCATAGCCTTAAAGCCCTCGGGAACTGCATCCATACACTCGCGGAAGTTAAGAACGCGTCTTAGCATATAGTAGATAACTGTGAATATCAAACTTGCAAATGAGCCGATTACAAGACCAACTGACGCGTCAGCGCTTGAAAAGGCGTTTATGATATCCATATAAACTCCGCTGTCAGGTGTGAAGAAACCGCCTGAGTACAGTAGACCTGCAACACACGCTATAATAAGGAAAATAACGGGAGCAAGTAGGTCCCAGACAACTGCCTTGGGGTTGCCCTCTTCGTCTGTTTCCTTGCCCTCTGCAAGACGGTCTGCCATAATATCAAGCTCGTGCTTTTTCATAGGGCCGAAATCAAACTTCATAAGAACTATTGTAAACATCATTACGATTGTAAGGATAGCATAGAAGTTATAGGGGATAGCGCGTAGGAACAATGAGAAACCGCTTATCTGCTCCTCTGACACAAAACCTGCAACCGCTGCCGCCCAAGATGAAATGGGAGCAATAATACAAATTGGAGCGGCTGTTGCGTCAATTATATATGATAGCTTTGAGCGTGAAACATTGAATTTATCTGTAACGGGTCTCATAACTGAGCCTACTGTTAAGCAGTTAAAGTAGTCATCAACAAAGATAAGGATACCCAGGAAGATTGTAGCAATCTGTGCACCAACCTTTGATTTAATATGCTTTGCTGCCCAACGGCCAAACGCCGCAGAGCCACCCGCCTTGTTCATAAGAACAACGATTGCACCAAGAGCAACAAGGAACAGGATAATACCTATGTTGTAGGCATCTGCAATAGCAGGCATAAAACCGCCCTGGAACAAGTGGTCAATAGTACCTGTAAAGCTGAAATTTGAATACAACACCGCACCTGATAGGATACCAAGGAAAAGTGAAGCATAAACCTGCTTTGTAATAAGTGCTAAAACAATAGCAATAAGGGGCGGAAGCAATGACCATAATGTAGCATAGACATTAACGTCATCACGAACAGCTGTAAGAGACTTGTCAAGGTTCTCTGTAAACTCTGCCTCTGTTGATACGTTCTCAGAATAACTGTCAATAAAAGTATAAGCCGCAGTTTTATAATCATCTGCATTCTCAGCCTCGGCGTTATATTCGCCCTGCTCAGTAAGATAGGTAACTGCATTTGAGTTATCTGTAAGGTCTAAGTCAGTTGCGCTTACAGTAACGAAAGATGTTACGAATGTCAGTATAATAACCGCAAGAACAGTCATAGACAAACGCTTTTTAGTTTTTTGTGAAGTCATTTTAGTACCTCCTTAGTTAATCTTAAATATTTTATCATAATGTAGGGGATATTGTCAAGATAAATCGAGTTTTGCATCAGGGTTGAATTGAGGAAATTTTTGTGGTATAATGAAAGAAAGAAAAGTCTGCCAGATTGGCAGACTTTCCCTGAGCAGTTTTGTTTCGCAACAACCGAGTCGAAATCAAAAAAAGCCTCCCCTGTGTAAGGGGAGGTGGGTTGCGAAGCAACTCGGAGGGGTTGTAAAAAGAATAATATAAACAATCCCTCAGTCAGCTACGCTGACAGCTCCCTTTACACAAGGGAGCCTTTGAAAGGAGAACACAAATGCGAATACTTGCAATAGACTTTGGCGATGCCCGTGTGGGTGTTGCAGTAACAGATCCCTTGGGAATAACCTCACAGGGTGTTACAACCGTCAAAAACGGCGGTATTAAAAAGCTTTTGGCAGAATTGGGAGAAATAATAAATCAATACACCCCCGAGACTATTGTTATAGGTCTGCCTAAAAATATGGACGGCACAGAGGGGTTCAGAGCCGAGAAAACCTATAAGTTTGCAGAGAAATTAAAGACCATATATAATGGCAATATTGAGTTTGTTGACGAACGCCTTACAACAATGGGTGCGGCACAGTATTTGTCTGCCACCAATACCTTTGGTAAAAAGCGTAAGGATGTAATCGACACCGTGTCCGCCTGTCTTATCCTTGACACATATATGAAGCGTAAAAATAACAGTTGACAATTTGGGGTAAATATATTAGAATGATTATACCAAATGAATTTATAGAAAGGTAACTAAAATAATGGAGAGTAATATTATAATTCTTGAAGACGAAAACGGCGTAGAGATTGAGTTTGAGGCCATTGACGTATATGAGTTTGAGGGTCATACATTCTTTGCATTGCTTGAAGTTTTGCCTGAGGAGATGGAATCAGACGAGGTTCTTATCATGATGGTAGAGGGCGATATTGAGAGCGAGGATGCAGAGCTTGTTATGGTAGAGGATGAAGACTTGCTAAAACGCGCATTTGACGAGTTCGTTCGCCGTGATGAAGAAGCGGGAGAATAAAACTGTAATCAAACTGTAAATAATTACCGCTTGTATTGTAACAAAAAACTTGTTATAATAAAGACACAACAGAGATTCCTGAGGTTTCTCGTGGACAGACCATTTTTTTTACCAACAATTTTTAATAGGGATGCTTACTCTAATTGAGTGGCGCACATGCCTCCTTTCACTTATGTGAATGCCAGTGGACTTGTAAAGCTCATAGGAAGCGACCCACCTGGGTAACCAGGTAGAAATAACGGTCTTAACACGGTTACTTTGGGGTCTTTTTTTGTGCTTTTTTTCTGTTTCCACTTTACAAAAGAGGGAAAAAGAGGTATAATATATGATAGTATAGAATTATTGTATGCAACTTTCGTTTCAGGAGAATAGATATGTCAGTTTTATTGGATAAACTTATAATGATACCCATGGTATTGATAGCCTTAACCTTTCACGAGGTTGCTCACGGCTGGGTATCAAAAAAGCAGGGGGACCCCACACCCGATATGATGGGGCGTATGACCTTAAACCCCTTGGCACACCTTGACCCTATTGGTGCATTATTGATGCTTTTTACAGGCTTTGGCTGGGCAAAACCTGTTCCTATTAACCCCCGATATTACAAAGACCCTAAAAAGGGAATGGGACTAACGGCATTGGCAGGACCCGTAACAAACTTCCTTTTAGCCATTGTCTCAATGCTAATCTACGGAGTATGTTATATAATCTATGTAAAAACGGGTGCATTAGCTACGGCAATGGGCGATATTGCAATGCTTACAATGCGATTTGTGAACCTTAACCTATGTTTTATGATATTTAACTTTATTCCCATTCCGCCCCTTGACGGTTCAAGGGTGTTGGGACTGTTCCTTTCAAACGAGGCATATTTCAAGCTTCAACAGTATGAAAGATATAGCTTTATGCTTATAATTTTAATGTCTGTAACAGGTGTATTTGACAGAATTATCGGCACGGGAGTAAGCTTTATATTTATGAAAATGTTACAGGGACTTGAACTTTTAGTTATGATGGTGGTATAAATGGACGAATTGAAATATAAGCTTGAAACCTTTGAGGGTCCTCTTGATTTGTTATTGACCTTGATTAAAAAGAACAAGGTTTCAATATGGGACATACCAATAGTTGAAATAACAGACCAGTACCTTGAAGCTATATCGGGCATTGAAAAGACTATGCTTGATAATACGGGTGAGTTTGTCATCTTGGCATCACAGCTACTTTATATAAAATCAAAAATGCTTCTTCCCAAGGATGAGGAGAACGAGGATGAGGAAGACCCCCGCGAAGAACTCGCAAGACGCTTGTATGAGTACAAGAAGTTCAAGGAAGCCTCACAGGAAATGCGAAAGACGGAAAACTCATCAAAGTATATGGTATTCCGCGAGGAAGAGGCAATTAAATTCCCAATGCCCGAGTATGACCATACTCACGGCATATCCGAACTCATTGACGCCTTTGGAAACATATTCCAACGCCGTGTCCGTATGCAGAAGCCTGAAAAACGCGCTTTTTACGGTATCGTAGGTCGTGAAAAGGTATCAGTTGAGGACATGGTTATAAAGGTAAAGGAAAGACTCAGACAATTTAAGAAGATTGAGTTTTCAACCCTGTTTGGCGAGGATGACTCAAAGCCTGAAATGATTGCAACATTCTTAGCAGTCCTTGAAATGATTAAGGGCAGGGAAATCAGAGCCGATTATGATGAGAAGAAGAAAGAGTTTATTATAAAGAGTGTTAAATAAAGACCATAACGATTGAAAGGATAATACATAATGAAAAACCTGAAATATGCAATCGAGAGCATATTATTTGCAGCGGGTGATGCGGTTAAGACGGCAAAACTTGCAGTAGTATTGGAGACAACAGTAGATGAAATCGATAAGGCAGTAGCAGAGCTTCGTGATGAATATAACGAAGAGAAGCGCGGTTTTGCCATAATCGAGATTTCTGACGGTTACCAGATTTGCTCACGCCCCGATTATTACAATTATATCCGTGAGATTTTAGGTGAACAGAGAAATCAACCCTTGTCAAATGCGGCAATGGAGGCATTGGCAATAATTGCGTATAAACAACCTGTAACAAGGGGAATGATAGAAAAGGTACGCGGAGTTAATTCCGATGGTTGTGTGAGCCGTTTATATGAAAGAGGTTTAATTGACGAGGCGGGTAGACTTGACGCCCCTGGCCGACCTGTTTTATATAAAACTACCGATACATTCCTAAGATGTTTCGGTTTACGCACACCCAAAGATTTACCGCCTATCAATTTCAAGAATATGCCTGAGCTTATGGAAACAGGCGAACAGATGGTAATTGAGGAAGCAGAGGAATTAGAGGAGTAAGGAATGCTCACTACGATTATAATTGTGGCGATCTTTATTGCAATACTTTTAATACCCATAAGTGTAAGGGTATTTATAAAGTTTGAGGACAAAGCGTTGGGCAATAGCATAGTTGTAAAATACTGGTTTATAACCCTTATTGATACGGATAAGAAAAAGCCTAAGGAAAAGCCACAAAAAGAAACAAAAGAGGAACCCGCAACGGAGAGTAATGAAAAAAAGGATAAAAAGCCTTTAATAAAGAAACTCTGGCAACGCAGGAGTTATGTTAAAAAGCTTATTATATCCGTTGTAGGCTACATTACAAAGCACTTAATAAAAATCAAGAAGCTACGCATTAAAGGAATGCTCGGGCTTTCCGACGCGGCGGCAACGGGCGTTGTCTACGGCGGGACATCGGCGTTTATGTATAACTTAATAGGTGCGGTGGACAAGGTTATAAAGGTTCAAGGGGTAGATATTGATTATAAACCCGACTTTAACAACGAAGTGATTTTTATTGAATTTGAGAGCATAATAAGAACAAACATATATCATATTCTTGCATTGGGTATAATTGCCCTTGTAAGAGCAATTCCCATAATAAGAAAGGAAAAGAACAATGGCAAACCCGATTAAAGAAATGATTGAAAGCACAATAAACTCTCTTGACGGAATGTTCACATCAGAGAGTATTTTAGGTGAGACTGTAACAACTCCCGACGGCACAATGATTATACCTATGGCAAAGGTATCTTTTGGCGTAGGCGGCGGCGGTTGCGAGTTTAAGGAAACCAATAATATGAACGACAACCTTTTCGGCGGCGGTGTCGGTGCAGGTGCAACAGTAAAGCCTGAGGGCTTTTTGGTAATTTCAAAAACGGGCAGTGTGAGATTTGTTTCAACATCAGGCAATCTTGGTGCGGTTGAGAAACTAATTGATTACACACCCGAGCTTGTGGAGAGAATTTCAGCGTTGTTTAAGAAAGAAAAGGAAATTACAGAATAATGATTACAATCAAGGATAAAATCTTATCAAGAGTTACAAAGCCCACCCGCTATACAGGCGGTGAGCTTAATGCGGTTATGAAAGACCCCAAAACGGTAGAAATGCGTTTTGGGTTTTGCTTTCCCGATGTCTACGAGATAGCAATGTCTCATTTAGGCTTAAAAATTCTATACCATACACTTAACACGCGTCCTGATACATATTGCGAACGCGTTTTTGCACCATGGGATGATATGGAAAAGGAAATGAGGGAGCATAATATACCCTTGTTTGCCTTGGAGACGGGGGATAGTGTAACTGATTTTGATATATTAGGTTTTACCCTGCAATATGAGTTATCATACTCAAACATTGTAAATATGTTAGACCTTGCCAATATCCCGCCTCTTGCCAAGGACAGAGACGAAACCCACCCCATAATCTGTTGCGGCGGACCTTGTGCATATAATGCCGAGCCTATTGCGGGAGTATTTGACTTTATGATGCTTGGCGAGGGCGAGGAGCAGATACACGAGGTTATGGATGTCTTAAAGGTATGGAAACGAGAGGGCAAAAAGTCCAAAACAGACCTATTGGAGAGACTGTGTAAAATTGACGGAATTTATGTCCCCTCATTCTATGATGTTGACTATAAGGAAGACGGGACAATAAAATCAATTACACCCAATAACCCCAATGCACCAAAGACCGTAAGAAAGCGTATTGTAGACGACTTTGACAAAACCTATGCACCTGACACAATTATTGTGCCTTATGGTGATGTTGTTCATGACAGAGTTATGCTTGAAGTTATGCGTGGATGTTTACGCGGTTGCAGATTTTGTCAGGCGGGATATATTTATAGACCCTTGCGAGAGAGAAGGCCTGAAACATTGTTGGGCTTAGCGGATAAGCTTTTAACTTGCAGCGGTTTTGATGAGATTTCTTTATCATCACTTTCCACAAGTGATTTTAAGGGTTTACCCCCTTTAACTGACGGCTTAATTGATATGACAGAGGAGAAGAAAATTGGACTTTCCCTGCCATCATTAAGAATTGATAATTTCTCATTGGAGTTAATGGAAAAGGTACAAAAGGTGAGAAAATCTGGTATCACCTTTGCTCCCGAGGCGGGAACCCAGAGACTTCGTGATGTTATAAACAAGAACATAACAGAGGATGACATTGTAAAATCAACTGCATTACTTTTTAAGGGCGGTTGGACTAATGTTAAGCTTTATTTTATGATAGGTCTGCCCACAGAGACGGACACGGATGTAACGGGTATTGCTGACCTTGCAGGAAAAGTCCTTGATGTGTACTTTGAAATTCCCAAAGAGGAGAGAGCAAAGAACATAAATATAACCGTAAGTACATCCTCATTTGTACCCAAGCCCTTTACGGCGTTTCAATGGGTAGGAATGAACTCCCGCGAGGAGATTATAAGAAAGCAGAAACTAATTAAAGATTCTATCCCCTCAAAGAGAATAAGATATACTTATCACGATAACAAAACAAGTTATTTAGAGGGTATCTTTGCCCGTGGCGACAGAAGACTTTTACCAGTAATTCTAAAAGCGGTAGAAATGGGTTGTAAGTTTGACGGATGGGGCGAATTCTTTGATTTTGACAAGTGGATGGAAGCCTTTGATATTTGTGGCATTGACCCTGATTTCTACACAGCCCGTGTACGCGATTATGAAGAAGTACTACCCTGGGACCACATTGATGTGGGCGTAACAAAGGAATTCTTTATTCGTGAAATGGAAAAGGCAAAGGCGGAGACCACAACACCTCATTGCAGATTAGAGTGTTCAAATTGCGGTATAGGTCGTTTTAAGACGGGCGTATGTACCGAGAAACGAGGTGGAGACAATGGCTAAATATATAGTTAAGTATGGCAGAGACGAGAGAGTAAAGTTTATTTCACACCTTGACTTTGTAAGATGTTTCCACCGAGCCGTAAGACGCTCAAAGCTTAATTTTGAGTTTTCCCAAGGCTTTAACCCGCACCCCGTAATGACGATTGCTCAACCTCTGCCCGTTGCGGTAACATCAGAGAGTGAGTATATGAAAGTGGGACTTGTAGGAGATTTTACCGATAATGAAATTTGTGATGAGCTAAACTCATCAATGCCCCCTGGTTTTAGTGTTTACAAGGTAAAAAGGGTAGAGGGCAAGGAGATTGATTTAACGAAAATCAATATGGCAGAGTACATAACAGAGATTGAATGTAATGCCCCTTGTAACTGTGAGAGCCTTTTAGACTTTAATGAGCTTATAGTACCCAAGAAAACCAAGAGCGGAATTAAAGATTCCGATATAAGACCTTATATATACCGTATTGAAAATATGGGCTATAATGACGGGGTAATGACAGTTAAAATGACAGTTGCCTGTGGCAGTGATTATAACCTTAAACCCCAGACGGTAGTAGAGGCAATGGCAAAATACTTAGAGGGCTTCACTTTTGAGTTTTGTCAGTCCCACCGATTAAGTATGTTAATTAACGGTAAGGAAGTAATGTAAATTAAGGAGAAAGCTTATATGTTTGCAAACGATATAAGTATAGATTTAGGCACGGCGACCACTCTTGCTTATGTAAAGGGCCGTGGCGTTGTCTTGAACGAGCCAACGGTTATTGCCATAAACACAAAGACAAAATCGGTTGTGGCAGTAGGCAACGAGGCAGGTGCAATGATAGGCAGAACGCCACCTGAGATAAAGGTAATTCATCCTCTCCGTGATGGTGTAATTTCAGATTACACACTCACTCTTGAAATGATTAAACGCCTTGTTGAAAGGGTCATTAACCGTGTCCCAGGCAGACCGCGAATTATGATGTGTGTGCCCTCAGGTATAACGGACGTTGAGCAACGCGCCGTAATTGACGCTGCCCGTGAGGTTGGTGCAAAGGATATCTATGTAATCGAAGAGCCTGTTGCGGCGGCATTGGGAGCGGGACTTAAAATTTCCGAGCCCAACGGCACAATGATAATTGACATTGGCGGCGGCACAACGGATATAGCGGTTATAAGCCTTGGCTCAGTTGTTGCAAGTCGTTCTATGAAGATTGCAGGAGACGAGGTAACGGAGGAGATTATCCGTTTTATGCGAAGAGAAATGCAACTGCATATTGGCAAGGTAACGGCAGAAAAGTTAAAGACAACAATTGCGGGTGTTATAAAGCGTGATAAGGAAATTCTGTGCGAGGCAAAGGGCGTTTGTACCGTAACAGGCTTTCCAAAGAGTGTAACGGTATCCTCAAATGATTTATGCACAATCTTTGATGAGATTGTCTATAACATAACGGAGCGTGTCCGTGAAGTCCTTGACGAAACACCGCCCGAGCTTCAAGGTGATATAATCTTAAACGGAATTATAATGACGGGCGGCGGCTCACTTCTTTATGGTCTGGATAAGCGAATAGAAGAGGAGATAGGCGTAAAATGCTACCTTGCCCCCGATATTTCACAATGCGTGGTAAAGGGTACGGGCATTGCCTTGGATGGCATTGATACGGTATCGACCCCGACAGAAATATACCATAAAAAAGCCTACATTCACGAATAAATACTTGCATATTTAAGCACCTACGGCACTCCCGTAGGCTCGGAGTACAAGAGTACGCCGTCGCCTACCTGTCGTACCGTATGCACTCAAATATTCAAGTATTGTAAAAAGGAGAAAATTATGGAAACATTAATGAATAATATCGAAATTCAGAAAATTCTACCTCATCGTTACCCGTTCCTGTTGGTTGATAAAATCACAGAGATGGACGAGGGTAAATCAATAAAGGGCATTAAAAATGTAACTGTAAATGAGCCTTTCTTTCAGGGTCATTTCCCTGGTAACCCCATTATGCCAGGCGTACTTATTTGTGAGGCATTGGCACAGGTTGGTGCGGTACTTTTGCTAAGTATGGAGGAAAACAAGGGAAAGCTTGGCGTGTTCACAGGAATAAACAATTTCAAGTTCCGCCGTCAGGTAGTGCCAGGCGATACATTGGAGCTTTCAGCGGAGCTTTTAACATACCGTCATGGTATGGGAAAAGCAGAGGTATGTGCAACAGTTGAAGGTCAGGTTGCGGCAAAGGGCGAGATTAGTTTCGCTGTAATTGAGAACAATGGCAACAAATGAGATAATTGATGATTTGCAGAACGGATATTACATAATTCAGGACAATGACGGCTTTAAGTTTGGCATTGACGCGGTGCTTTTATCCGATTTTGCAAAATCACTTTCGGGCAAGGTTATTGACCTTTGCACAGGCACGGGAATAATTCCCATTTTGCTTTGTGCAAAGTCAAAGGCAAATCACATTGACGCTCTTGAAATTCAGCCTCAGATGGCAGAGATGGCACAAAGGTCAGTTAAATATAATAACTTAGAGGAGAGAATTTCAGTTAAATGCGGTGATATAAAAGACGCCTTTAACCTATATGGCAAAAGCATTTATGACGGCGTAACGGTAAACCCGCCTTATAAAAAAACGGGTACGGGTATTGTAAACGGAACGGACAGTAAAACAATAGCACGTCATGAGGTTATGTGTGACTTGGAGGATGTAATTAAAATATCCTCTGGACTGTTAAAACCACATGGCAAGATGTTTATGGTCCACCGCCCCCAGAGACTTAGCGAGATATTTTATCTTATGACAAAATATCAGGTTGAGCCTAAGATAATGCGTCTTGTAGCACCATCTGTCGGTAAAGAGCCTAATATGGTGCTTATATGCGGTATAAAATGTGCAAAACCGCAGTTAACCACATTGCCCACATTATATGTGTATAACGAAGATAACTCATACACAGAGGAGATAGATAAGATTTATGGCAGAAAATAAAGGAACTCTATATCTTTGTGCAACGCCTATCGGTAACTTGGGGGATATATCCGCCCGTTGCTTAGAGGTTTTAGAAAACGTAGATTTAATAGCGGCGGAGGATACCCGCAGAACTTTGCAGTTACTTAATCATTTTGGAATTTCAAAGGCACTTACAAGCTACCATGAGCATAATAAAAAGGCAAAGGGCGAGTACATAGTATCCCTGCTTTTAGAGGGTAAAAATGTAGCACAGGTGTCCGACGCGGGAACACCTGCAATATCTGACCCTGGCGAAGATTTAGTAAAGCTTTGTATTGAAAATGATATAACCGTAACATCAGTTCCTGGCGCCGTTGCAGGAATTACGGCATTGATTTTGTCGGGACTATCGGCAAAGCGTTATGCTTTTGAGGGCTTTTTATCAACCAATAAGCGTAACCGACAGGAGCATTTAGAGAGTGTTAAGAATGACACTCATACATTGATTTTCTATGAAGCACCCCATAAGCTTTTAACAACCTTAAAAGATATGAAAGATACCTTTGGGGGCGAGAGAAAGATTGCACTTGCAAGGGAACTTACAAAGCTTCACGAGGAGATTATAAGAACGGATATTGACGGTGCTATTGCACATTATGAGGAGAAATCACCCAGGGGCGAGTATGTACTGATAATTGAGGGTGCAAGTGAAACTCAGGAAGCAGAGGAATGTTTCTGGGAAGATATGACGGTAATTGAGCACGTTAATAAGTATATCGATGAGGGAATGGCACAAAAGGACGCCATAAAGCAAACAGCAGTTGACCGTGGCGTTCCCAAGCGTGAGATATATAACGAATATCATAAGGAGTGATTGATATGGAGAAAAAGAATAACAAGGGTAAAATGCTGTTATTAGGTGCTGCTGCGGCAGTTGCATATTCTGCCATTGCAGGAAAAGGCCCTTTTAACAAATACCGCTTCCGTGAGCAACACGAGGAGCTTTCAAAGTATATGGATACCAATTACCCCGACTGCACATATTCACCCATTGAAGCCCACGGCAAAGGCTATACTGCGGCGGCAATGAGAATGGGCAGAGTAGTGAAGTTTATATATTTTACAAAGGATGAAGAGGGTAATTATATCTTTACCGAGCTTGACGAGAGAATGGACTGATGTAACACAAAACACTTTTAAGGAATAGTATATAATACAATTCGTTAAAAGGAGGTCAGTGGTATGTGTCTATTTAACAGCAATAACAACAACGGTTGTGAGTGGATCTGGATCCTAATCATAATCTTATTGGTATGCTGCTGCGGTAACAACAACAGTTCTAACGACTGCGGTTGCAACAACAGCTGCTGCTAATCACTAAACTAAAAGCCCCGATTTTCGGGGCTTTTTTAGTGTTGAAAAATGGAATAAGCTGTGGTAAAATGAATTTATAATTACACCTTAACGGAGAAAATAAATGAACTACAAAATAAGAGAAATGACGCGGGAGGATAACTTGCCTGTGGCTGAGTTAATCAGGACAAATCTTAAAAAGCATAACCTTGATATACCTGGAACGGTGTATTTTGATAAAATACTTGATAACCTGTATGAGTTCTATTCAGAGGATGTCAGGCGTGGTTATTATGTTATGGTGGATGAGAGTAACCGCGTAATTGGTGGCATAGGTCTTGACGAGTTTACGCCAATTCCCAAATGTGCAGAGTTACAGAAACTCTACCTTGACGATAGAGTTAAGGGTAATGGCTTAGGCTATAAGCTTATAGAGTTTATTGAGGACAAGATGCGGGAGAAAGGTTATAGAAGTTCATATCTTGAAACTCATCATAACTTAGAGGCGGCTATTCATATTTATGAAAAAAGCGGATATAAAAAGATAGAACGCCCCAAAGAAATAAATCACGGGGCAATGACAGGCTTTTATTTTAAGAATTTATAACAAGGAAACACACTAATGAACAAGACAAAACTAAAAGGAAACTTAATATTGCTTTTAACTGCAATAATATGGGGTACATCCTTTATTGCACAGAGTGTAGGAATGGAAACCATATCGCCAACGGCATTTATCGGGGTCCGTTGTATCCTGGGTGCAGGAGTATTGCTCCTTGCAATTCCCGTACTTGATAAAATCAAGAAAAACCGCGGGGATGAGGTACAGGGCTATACTAAAAAACTAATCTTAGGCGGTGTTGCCTGTGGCGTGGTATTGTACTTTGCATCGGTACTGCAAACTGCGGGAATGGTCTATACAAGCCCTGGAAAATCAGGCTTTATAACGGCACTCTATATGGTATTTATTCCCATTGTGGGTGTCTTTATGGGTAAAAAGCTTTCACCCGTTGTACCTTTGGCGGTTATAATTGCCGTTATTGGAATGTATCTTTTGTGCATTGATTCTACTTTTGTAATAAACAAAGGTGATGTATTAACTTTAATCTGTGCCATGTTCTTTACGGTACATATTTTAATTATTGATAAAGTATCACCTGAGGTTGACGGGGTAAAGCTTTCCTGTGTGCAATTTTTAGTCTGCGGAGGGTTAGGAATAATTACAATGTTTTTTGACGCTCCTGAGTTTGATTTTGCTAATATTTTAGCATGTTGGAAACCAATATGTTATTCAGGCTTTCTTTCCTGCGGTGTGGCATACACATTACAGGTAGTGGGGCAGAAATATACCGACCCCACCTCTGCATCAATCATAATGAGTCTGGAATCGGTAGTGGCAACTCTTACCACAGTTGTCCTTGTGGCGTTGGGCTGGAACTTAACGGGGGGAGCTTTAACATTCCGCGAAATTATGGGATGTGTACTGATGTTTGTAGCAATTATATTGGTACAGGTTGTAGACATAAAAAAAGAGACCTGATATTCAGGTCTCTTTCTTAGTTATCTATAATAAACATTAGGTGAATCGTATGTATTCTCTTTTGCGTACTTGATAAGGCCATCAACTGTTGTAAATGCTATACCAACAACTGTGTCAGCAGCACCATAGTAAAGTGCAATTCTGCCTGTCTTTGCATCGCAAAGTGTTGCACAGGGGAATACAACGTTAGGAACGTCGCCTACACGCTCATAGTCTGTCTGAGGTGATAGGATGTATGAGTTTGAACGGTAAAGTACCTTCCAGGGCTCGTCCTTATCCAAGATTGCAACACCGGCGCTATATACATAACCGTTACAGCTCTCTAAAACACCGTGGTAGATTAGTAGCCAACCCTCGTCTGTCTCAATGGGTACAGGACCACCACCGATTTTTGTAATATCCCAGTAGTTCTTGGGACCCATAACATGACGGTGCTTACCCCAGAAAGTCATATCGGGGCTCTCGCTGTAATAAATATCACCAAAGGGTGTATGACCGCTATCACTGGGTCTTGTAAGCATAGCGTAGTTGCCGTTAATCTTTCTCGGGAAAGGTACG
>JAZQFP010000013.1:0-3057 GCA_045539555.1 Candidatus Ornithomonoglobus sp. | reverse complement strand
TTATTACCTATCGTTATTTTTGTTGTTCTGTACATAAGCACAGGTGTTATTTTTGAGTATGTACTTAAAATTCCTATGGGTTTTTACAATGTGCCCATTGTAGTTATGTTTATGATTGCTCTGTTTGTTGCATGTTTACAGAACAAAAAGCTTACCTTTGATGATAAGTTACAACTTATGGGCAAGGGAGTAGGCGATAAAAATATTATAACAATGATTTTAATATTCCTTGTTGCAGGTATGTTTGTAGGCGTTGTTGGCCGTGAGAGTGCTCAGAGTGTGGCTTATTTTATGCTTTCGATTATGCCATCTGAGTTATCGGTTGCAGTTCTATTTATAGTAAGCTGTTTTGTTTCACTATCAATGGGAACATCAGTTGGAACAATAACACTTATTACCCCCATTGCTGTTGCAGTTTCTCAGGCATCAGGCTTTACCATGCCTTTATGTATCGCATCGGTTGTTGGCGGTGCAATGTTTGGTGATAATCTTTCATTTATTTCAGATACTACTATTGCTGCATGTAATGGACAAGGTTGTGAAATGAAAGACAAGTTCCGTGAGAACTTTAAGATTGCACTTCCCGCCGCGATTATAAGTTTAATTATAATTCTTATTATTTCATTTACACAGGGCAATAGCGCAGTTGTTGAACATGATTATAATCTTGTTCAGATTATTCCTTATATTCTTGTGCTTGTAGGTGGAATTATAGGTATAAATGTTTTTGTTGTGCTTTTAATTGGCATTGTTTCAGGTGCGATTATTATGCTTGTAACAGGAACGGTTGATGTGCCTACATTACTTGCAAATATGGGATCAGGAACAGCTGGTATGTTTGAGACAACTATGGTTGCAATTTTAGTTTCTGCAATTTGTGCCCTAATTCGTGAACATGGTGGATTTGATGCATTACTTTCACTTATTAAGAGAACATTCAAAGGTGCTCGTGGTGGACAGCTTGGAATGGGTTTATTAGTTGGTTTGATGGATATATCAACTGCAAATAATACCGTTGCAATAGTTATGGCAAACCCCATTGCAAAGGATATGGCAGATGAATATGGAATATCACCCAGAAAGACTGCTTCAATTCTTGATACATTCTCTTGTGTATTTCAGGGAATCATTCCTTATGGTGCACAGATGTTGGTTGCAATTTCTGCTGCTAACGAGTTGGGAGTAGGGGTTTCTGCCTTTGGAATAATAAAATATTTGTATTATCCAATTATTCTTTTGTTTAGTTCACTTATGTTTATTCTTTTCTCAAAGAAAGGAAATAAATAATATGCTTGAAGTTCGATTAGCCACAGATAAAGATTATAATGAAATCTGTGAATTATATAATGATTTATTAGATTTTATGGGGCCTAACAATCCACAAAGATGGACAAAAGGTGTTTATCCATCAAATGAGTTTGTTGGGAGTACAATCAATAAGAAAACAATGTATGTTGGCATATTAAACAATGAAATTGTAGCTGCAATGGTTTTAGATCATCATTTTACAAAAGGATACGAAACTGTTAATTGGGACATTGACGCCTCAGATGACGAGGTCATATCCATTCATGCGCTTTGCGTTAAGCCTAAGTATACAAGACAGGGTTTCGCTACTGAAATGATAAAAAATGCAGTTACTATTACCCGTCTTTTAGGCTCAAAGGCAATGCGTCTTGATGTAATCGACGGTCATGACGGTGCAAATAAGCTTTACCAAAGTGCAGGTTTTGTGTGCAAAGGCGAACATAAATTGATTTATGATAGTACTGACTGCACAAAGTTTACAATGTATGAATATATTGTATAATATAAATATATTGACACGTATATATATTTGTGGTAGACTATAAATAACTTAATAATAATCTTCGGGGTAATGTGAAATTCATAACCGACGGTGATTGAACTTGTGTTCATAAGTCCGTGAGCCTGAAAAGGTTGATTTGGTGCAAATCCAAAACCGACGGTAAAGGTGTAAGCCGAGAGTCCGGATGGGAGAAGACATAAAGACGGTTTTGTTTTTGTACGCACCTCGAGGAATTGAGGTGCGTTTTTTATGGAAAAAAAGTTTATGAGAGAGGCAATACGAGAAGCAAAAAAAGGATTAGGATTTACTAATCCCAACCCATTGGTTGGAGCTGTGATTGTTAAAGACGGGAGAATAATAAGCCGTGGATATCATGCTCGATATGGTGAGCTTCACGCAGAAAGAAATGCTATCAATAATGCAACAGAAGATATTAAGGGTGCAGATATGTATGTAACCCTTGAACCGTGCTCTCATTATGGAAAACAACCTCCGTGTTGCGAAGCAGTAGTTGAAGCTGGTATAAAAAGGGTCTATATTGGGTCCAGAGACCCGAATCCTAAGGTTTGCGGTAAAGGAGTCGAGTATCTTAAAAAACACGGCATAGAGGTTTTTGAAGATGTTTTGAAAGACGAATGTGATAAGATAAATGATATATTTTTTCATTATATCACAACAGGTATGCCTTATGTAATAATGAAAATTGCAATGTCAGCAGACGGTAAGACTGCATCAAAGACAGGGCATTCTAAATGGATAACTAATTCAATTTCGAGGGAAAGTTCTCATTTTACACGGAAAAGGGTTTCTGCAATCATGGTTGGGATAAATACAGTACTTGAAGATAACCCTATGCTTAATTGCAGATGCGATAATCCTAAACATCCTTTGAGGGTAGTTTGTGATAATAATTTAAGAATTCCATTAGAATGTAACCTTGTAAAGACAGTAAATGAGATACCTACACTTGTTGCAACAGTATCAAATAATATTGATAAGATAGACAGACTTAAAGAGTGTGGTGTTGACATAGTTAAAACGAGTGGAGACAGAGTAAATCTAAGAGAACTTATGTCAGAGCTTAGCAATAGGAAGATTGATAGTGTGCTCGTTGAGGGCGGTTCAACTTTGCATTGGTCCATACTTCATGAAAATCTTGTTGATGAATTACATTTATATATTGCTCCAAAAATTATTGGGGGCAGGGACGCAAAAACCGCTGTTAGTGGTGCAGGACTTGAATTTGT
>JAZQFP010000012.1:0-24157 GCA_045539555.1 Candidatus Ornithomonoglobus sp. | reverse complement strand
CTATAAAATACATGGATAGTTATTTTAGAACCGCAGAAGAATAAAGGTCAAAAATGCCGATAGTGATGCCACTAAACAATATAACAAAACAGAATGAATTTTTCGGATGGAGGGTTTTTTCCTCCGTCCGTTTTTTAGTTTCATATTATCCAGGTATGCCGACACAATTCGTTCCGCTTCAAGAACAGCACGGCTTTCAAGTTTAGGGTTGTAATCTCGCATAACTATAATTGCCTGATGCACATAAGGTGAGGCAAGATTTTCTAAAATTACTACCTTTTTGGTTAAATCTTTCATACATAACTCCATTAAATATATTCTAAGGGAATTATGCCCCAAATTACCAAATTTATACCTCTGCTATTACTTCTGTTTCAAGAAGAACATCCTTGGGTAAACGTGCAACCTCAACACATGAACGCGCGGGGAAGGGCTCTGTGAAATACTGAGCATAGATTTCGTTGATTTTTCCAAAATCGTTCATATCTTTAATAAAAACTGATGTTTTAATTACATTATCAATAGATGTGCCACCTGCTTCAAGTAGGTTTTTGATATTCTTAAAAACCTGATGCGCCTGAGCCTCAACACCCTCTGGAATTTCTCCATTTTCGGGGTTAATTGGTATCTGGCCTGAGCAGTACATAAGACCGTTTGATATAATAGCCTGTGAATATGGGCCTATTGCCTGAGGCGCTTTATCTGTTGAAATTTTCTTCATAAAATTCACTCTCCTTTTCCTTTATGTCATTATACTCCAAATAATAGGAATTATCAAGCCTTTTTTAGTAAAAAAGGAGATGGAAATCTATTGACAAAACAGGTGAATTATTGTAAAATGAAATATAATATTATTATAAGATGAGGTAAGTTTATGAATCACCATAAATATACGAGAATGTACACACCTGTTCCTAAGTTTAACAGAACATGGTGTGATAAAGTAATAGAGAATGCGCCTATCTGGTGTAGTGTAGATTTGCGTGATGGTAATCAGGCATTATATTCACCTATGACAATAGACGAAAAGCTTGAATTTTTTGATTATCTTGTAAAGTTAGGCTTTAAGGAAATTGAGGTAGGTTTCCCCGCTGCATCAGGCACAGAGTTTGAGTTTGTACGCCGTCTTATTGACGAGAACAGAATTCCTGATGATGTTTCAATTCAGGTTTTAACTCAGGCCCGTGAACACATTATTGAAAAGACAATTGAGGCTTTGCAAGGAGCAAAGAATGCCATTGTTCATCTTTATAATTCCACATCAACTTTACAGCGTGAAGTGGTGTTTAAGAAGGGTAAAGAGGAGATAAAGCAACTTGCGATAGAGGGTGCTAAGCTTGTAAAAGAGCTTGTTGATGCAAAGCTTACAGGTAATATCCGTTACGAGTATTCTCCCGAGAGTTTTACATGTACAGAACCTGATTATGCAGTAGAGGTTGTTAATGCAGTAAACGAGATTTTTGAGCCCACACCTGAGAGAAAGGTTATAATTAATCTTCCCTCAACAATCGAGGTTGCAACGGCAAACATTTACGCCGACCAGATTGAATATATGTGCCAGAACTTAAACAACCGCGAGAACCTTATTATAAGTGTTCATGCTCATAATGACCGCGGTACAGGCGTTGCATCATCAGAACTTGCAGTTTTGGCTGGTGCAGACAGAGTTGAGGGTACACTTTTTGGTAATGGTGAGAGAACGGGTAATGCAGATATTGTTACTATTGCTCTTAACATGTTCTCACAGGGTGTTGATCCCAAACTTGATTTAAGCAATATTGACGAGGCTATTGCTGTATTTGAAAAGTTTAATAAAATGCCCATTCATTCACGCCACCCATATGCGGGTGATATGGCGTATGTGGCATTCTCAGGCAGCCATCAGGATGCTATTAAGAAGAGCTTTGATATGTTTGATGAGCATCCCGACAATAAGTGGGCTAACCCATATCTTACAATTGACCCCGCTGATATAGGCAGAAAATATGAGCCTATTATGATTAACAGCCAGTCAGGTAAGGGTGGTGTAAGCTATGTAATGGAGAAGAAGTATGGTTACACTCTTCCCAAGGATATGCTTACAGAGTTTGCGAATATTATAAATGATTTGTCAGATGCTAAACATACAGTTCTTGATAATCATGAGATACACGTTG
The DNA here is from genome assembly GCA_045539555.1 of Candidatus Ornithomonoglobus sp. GTDB lineage: Bacteria > Bacillota > Clostridia > UBA1381 > UBA1381 > Ornithomonoglobus. The sequence goes on along the minus strand of JAZQFP010000012.1, from coordinate 22,001 downwards.
CATTCAAGGATACATATACAAACCTTAAAACACCTCTTACATTAAAGTCATACAATGCACAGAATGATGATACAACAACAGTTGTTAATGCAATAGTTGAGTACAAGGGTGAGGGTGCACTTATATCAGGTACAGGTAATGGTCCTCTTGATGCTTTGTGTAAGGCATTGCGAAAGTTGCTTAATATTGACTTTGAGATTTGTGCATATACAGAACACGCTTTGGAGCGTGGTTCATCATCAAAGGCTGCAACATACATTGCAATAACAGACCATGACGACAACGAAAAGGTGTTCTGGGGCGTTGGTGTTCACGAAAACATTAATACTGCATCAGTATATGCATTAATATCAGCGGTAGACAGAATGCTTGACACGACAATGAAATAATAAAAAAGAACTTCGGTTAAACCGAAGTTCTTTTTCTTTTTGTTACTATTATAAAACCTACTATTGAAAGTATAATTAGAAGTCCTGCAACAAACTGTGATATTCCCAATACATCTGGAATTAAATATAGGATGTATCGTGTATCTCTCATACCCTCTAAAATAAGACGGCATACGGAGTACCAGAACAAATATCCAAAAAATACCTGACCGTTTGAGGTCTTTTTGTTACGAAATACAAGAAGTAATATTACTCCTAAAAAGTTTAATGCTGACTCGTATAGGAACAAAGGTACAACAGGAGCTCCACCGTTTATGCTCATACCGAAGAGGGAGTCAGTTACTCCGCCGTAAACCTCACAGTTTACAAAGTTGCCCCAACGGCCTATTGCCTGACCTAAAAGTAAGCCAACACAACAAACATCAAAGGTGTTCAGGATATTAAGCTTTTTTACCTTGCAGTAAATGGCGGTCGATATTACGGCACCGATGATTGCACCGTATATGGCAATTCCACCCTCCCATATCCTGAATATTCCCATTATATCGTCGCGGAATTCATCCCATGAGAATATTACATAATATATTCTTGCACAAATAATTCCTGACACAATTCCCAAAAGAGCAATATCAATTACATTATCACGGGACAAACCGCGTTTGGGAGCGTCGCGGTATACAAGTAGTATGCCCAGGAAAAAACCTGTCAGAATTATTAGTGCATACCAATAAACATCTTTACCAAAAAGGGAAAAGGCTACGGGGGAGATATCAAAATCAAGCCCCAGCTTAGGGAAAGAAATATTATTCATTACAATCATTCTCCTATATTTCTCATTGTAAGGGAAATTCGTTTCTTTTTAAGGTCAACTTCTATTACTTTTACCTTAACAATATCCCCGACTTTCAAGGCATCAGACGGGTGCTTTATAAATCTGTCGCAAATCTGTGAGATATGCACCAGACCGTCCTGGTGAACGCCTATATCAACAAATGCACCAAAGTCAATTACATTACGGACAGTACCTGTTAATACCATATCAGGCTTTAAGTCCTCCATTGAAAGAACATCTTTTCTTAATGTGGGCTGAGGCAACTCTTCTCTTGGGTCGCGACCAGGTTTTAGAAGAGCCTCAATAATATCATTAAGGGTCATTTCACCCACGCCGACTTTCTCTGCAAGTGTGGTTTTGCCAATGGTTTCAACGCGTGAACGAATATCAGAAAGCTTTCCGCCCGTAACATCAGCCTCAGTGTAATTTAATTCTTTTAATAAAGCGTGAGTTGCCTTATAACTCTCGGGATGAACAGATGTGTTGTCAAGAAAATCTTCGCCGTCAGAAATTCTTAAAAAACCTGCGCATTGTTCAAATGCCTTTTTGCCAAGCTTAGGAACATTCAATAATTCGGAGCGTTTATTGAATTTTCCGTTTTCCTCACGATAGGATGTGATGTTCTGTGCAACAGTTTTGTTAACACCTGAAACATATCCTAAAAGGGAGGGTGATGCAGTATTTAAGTCTACACCAACATGGTTTACGCAGTCCTCAACAACACCGCCAAGCTCTGTTGAAAGCTTTGTGGGGTTCATATCGTGTTGATACTGGCCAACACCAATTGATTTGGGGTCAATCTTAACAAGCTCCGCCAATGGATCCTGTAAACGCCTTGCAATAGAAACGGCAGAACGCAATGCCACATCATACTCGGGGAACTCCGCCGTTGCAAGTTCTGATGCACTGTAAACAGATGCACCTGCCTCGTTTGTCATAACATAATATATGCTCTTATCCATAGTCTTAATGAGTTCTGAAATAAATATTTCTGACTCCTTTGATGCAGTACCATTACCGATTGAAACGATATCAACATCATTTCTTATAAGCATATCCTTTATTATCTTTTCTGCTTTTTCCTTATCATGATTAGGTAATGTGCAATACACAACTCCTGTGTCTAATACTTTACCTGTATCGTCAACGACTGCCACCTTACAGCCTGTTCTGTAACCAGGGTCAAAGCCCATAACGCGCTTTCCCTTAACGGGCGGTTGCATTAAAAGTCCGTTTAAGTTTTTGCCAAAGACCTTAATTGAACTATCCTCTGCACGTTCTGTTGCATCATTTCTAAGCTCTGTTGCAAGAGAGGGGGCAATTAGTCTCTTGTAAGCATCTGCACTTGCCAATTCCACGTATTGAGTGGTAGGAGCGGGAGTCTTTGGAGTTGTTTTCCTTATAATATATCCTATCATATTTTCCTCGTCAGTTTCTAATTTAACTGACAGGAAGCCCTCTTTCTCGCCACGGTTAATGGCAAGTAAACGATGGGGAGGAACATCTGCGATTTTCTGTGAAAACTCATAGTATGTAGAATAAACGCTTTCTTCCTCCGTGGAATTTTTAGTGGTAAGAATACCAAACTTTTCCGTTTTCTCTCTTAGTGCCTTACGGATGTCTGCGTTATCGGAGATATCCTCGGCTATAATATCCATTGCTCCTGCCAAAGCCTCGTCAATGTCATTAACGCCTTTCTCTGCGTCAATATATTTTGATGCTTCTTCTATTGGGTCTGTATCAGGGGCTTGTGTCAGGATAATCTCTGCTAAGGGTGCAAGGCCCTTTTCCTTGGCAACACTTGCTCTCGTACGGCGTTTGGGACGGTAGGGACGATATATATCATTAAGCTCGGAAACAGTTTTTGCGTTTTCAATCTCAACTCTAAGCTCGTCTGTTAACTTGCCCTGCTCGTCAATTAAACGAATAATATCCGCACGTTTTTCTTCCAACGAACGAAGTGCCATAAGGCGCTTATGAAAATCGCGTAGCTGAATATCGTCCATTGCTCCTGTTGCCTCTTTTCTGTAACGGGCAATAAAAGGCACAGTATTTCCGTCATCAATTAAGCCAATAACATTTTCTGCCTGCCACTTTTTAATATTAAGCTCCTCACACAAAATTTCAATAATATTCTGCTCATTTTTTTCCATGTGTGCAAAACCCCCAAATTACGAGTAATAATTATGATAAATTTGTAATCGTTTTGAAATAAAATTTTCAAAAAGGTGTATACAAATTGAAAATAATATGATATAATGGATAAAAACACAATATATTGTATTTTTTTATGTTTACATAAACAATATATTCCTATTGTGTTTTAACCAACCATATGACTATTATACCCTTTTTTGGCGAATTTTACAAGAGGAAAATTTATATTTATAGCCAAAGAAAAAATCTATAAAAATATCTAAAAAAGGGTTGCAATTTTCATTGTTTTAGTGTAAAATAGTATATGAATGGGAGTAAATTGGAGTAAATGGGAGAGAAAAACACTCTTCTGCACCAGAAATGGAGAAAAATTCCGATTTGCCCACAAAGGATAAACTATTTGAAATTACAATGAAAGGGCGGTGATATATATGGTTAGCTTTGTGGACGAATATGAGAGACAATTAGATGAAAGAGGCAGAATAATTCTTCCCTCAAAGTTGAGAGAAGATATTTCGGGGACTGTGTATATCACACAGTCAACATCAGAGAAGTGTCTGCATTTATACACGGAGGCGGAATGGGAGAAGGTAGCAGAAAAGGTTAATCAGCTTCCTACTGCAACTGACAGAAATGCAGCGGCGTTTGTCCGTTTGTTCTTTGGCAAAGCCACAGCAGTTGTGGTGGACAAGCAGGGACGAGTTCCTATTTCAAAACGGTTAATTGAATTTGCAGAGCTTACAAAGGACGTTGTCTTAGTGGGAGCAAATACCCGTCTTGAAATTTGGAGTTCTTCGGAGTGGAACAACTACCAGAACGAAGTATCTGATGTTATGCTTGATGGAATATTGAAGTATAATCTTAACATTTAAGGAGCAGAGTATGGAATTCAAACATTATTCAGTGCTTCTTAATGAAAGCGTAGATTTTCTTAATGTAAGAGAAGACGGCATTTATGTGGATGCAACAATGGGCGGTGGCGGTCATTCTTACGAAATTTTAAGCCGTGGCGCAGGAAAGCTTATTGGTATTGATCAGGACATAGAGGCCATTGGTGCCGCAACAAAGAGACTTGAAGTTTTCGGCGAAAAAGTTATAGCAGTAAACAGAAATTTCAGTGCAATAACAGAGATACTTGAAGATTTAGGTATTGATGCGATTGACGGTGCGGTTATGGACTTGGGCGTAAGCTCATATCAACTTGATAATGGTGAGCGTGGTTTTTCGTATATGCACGATGCACCCCTTGATATGAGAATGAATAGAAATAACCCCAAGAGTGCTTATGAAATAGTAAACGGTTATTCAAAGGACGAGCTTACAAGAATATTCTACGAATACGGCGAGGAAAAATGGTCGGCGAGAATTGCGGAATTTATAATAAAGGCCCGAGAGAGTAAGGAAATCAAAACCACCTTTGAGCTTAATGATATTATAAAGGCAGCAATTCCAAAAAAGGCAAGACTTGACGGCGGACATCCCTCAAAGAGAATATTCCAGGCAATACGAATAGAGGTAAATGGCGAACTTGAAATATTAAAGGACGCCGTAAATGATTTTGTTAATGCACTAAAACCTGGTGGGGTATTGAGCGTTATCACATTTCATTCATTAGAGGACAGAATAGTTAAAAAGACTTTCGCGGAGTTGGCTAAGGGTTGCACTTGCCCTAAGGAATTCCCCGTGTGTGTGTGCGGAAACACACCTAAGGTTAAGATACTTACATCAAAGCCTAAGCTTCCGACAGACCATGAGCTTAGTGAAAATTCAAGATCCAAGAGTGCAAAATTAAGAGCAATTATGAAACTGTAATCGGGAAAAGGGGAAAAACATTGATTTACGGGAATTTAGCTTATAAATTAGAAAATGCCGAGGATGAGAAGGCAAGAAAGAATGTAAAGCCTTTGAAAAAGAAGGCAAAGAATAAAAAGACCGACATAAGCTATGGCGGTAAGATTGCTATGGTTCTTACTGTGGCAGCAGCGGCCGTGTTTATGATTATCCAGTATGTTACAGTAAATGAGACTGCAACAGACCTGGCAACAGCCGTTAAAGAATACAAATTCGAGGAATCGGTAACCGCACAGAAATCTTTTGAGCTTGAACAGAGTGTTGACCTGTCAAAGATAGAAGCAGAGGCAACATCAAGACTTGGTATGCAGAGACCTGAACCCCATCAGATAGTTTATCTTGATGTTAAGAAAAGTGATGTTACCGTTAAAACAGCAGGTCAGGTTGAAGGCTTTTCAAACAGATTTGCAAACCTTATGAACAGTATAAAGAGTAATATTGTTGAATTTTTTAGCATATAATGGATAGTGCGCCATTTCTGCATATATAAAGGGATGATTTAATTGGCATTACCGTCATTAAGTGATGTAAAAAAGAGAACATTTAGTATAGTCGCTGTAATATTCATCGGCTTTCTTTTGGTTATTCTGAGAATGGCGTGGTGGCAGATTGTAAAGGGTCCTGAACTTGCAGAGACTGCAAGAAGAATGCAGACAGCGGAGACCGCAGAACGCGCTAACCGTGGTAAAATTCTTGACAGAAACGGAAAGGTGTTGGCAGAGTCGGCGTCAGTTAAGACTTTGGTTTGTAACCCACGTGATGTGCAGGACCATGGTGATATAAACAGATGTGCACAGATTATTTCACCTATTATTGGTGTTGATGAGGATGACTTAAAGAAATACTTTAACGAAGATTCTCAATATAGAATTATAAAAAAGCGTCTTAGTGCCGAGGAAAGTATGGCAATAGAGGAGCTTATAAACCCTGAGTACGAGGAAGAGACAAGCAAAGAGGCAAAAGATCGTAACGAGGATAAACGCGAAATCGAAGATGCTTTGACGGGCTTGTACTTTGAAAATGACTCAAAACGTTATTATCCTTATAATGTAGCATCTCACGTTATAGGTTTTACAGGTTATGATAATAACGGCTTACAGGGAATAGAGCTTATTTTTGACGATTATTTATCAGGTGTAAACGGCTCGGTTGCACAAAACAGAAATGCATCAGGCTCAACTCTTCAAGGCCAACAGGCAGAATATCTTACTGCGGCAAGTGAAGGTGCCAGTGTAGTTCTTACCATTGACGAGAGTATCCAGTATTTCCTGGAAAAGCACCTTGAAGAAGCAGTACTTAAATATGAACTTAAAGAGGGTGCAGCAGGTATAGTTATGAACCCCAATACAGGCGAGATTTTAGCTATTGCAACAAAGCCTGATTTTGACTGTAATAACCCTTATGACCTGACACAGTTCTTAGAATATGCAGTTGAATTTGAGGCAGATTATCCCGAGGATGACAATGAGCTTCCCGAGGGAGAAGAGCCTACTCCGCGTCCAACGGAAGATCCAGATAACCTTTCTGATACATTCGTATCACAGGCAAGGTCAAAGATGTGGAGAGATAAAGCAATTTCTGATACATACGAGCCAGGTTCAACGTTTAAGATTATGATGGCGGCAGCAGCACTTGAAGAGAATATAGTTGACGAGAACACAAACTTCTTCTGTTCAGGCATTAAAAAGGTTGCGGACCGTGAGATTGAATGTGCTAACCACAATGGCCACGGAGCACAGAACTTTGTTGAGGGTGTTAAGAACTCATGTAACCCCGTATTCATGGAGGTTGGTCTTGCTATGGGCGAGGACACCTTTATGGACTATTACGAGGCTTTTGGCTTTACAGAGAAAACAGGAATTAACCTGGGCGGTGAGTCATCAAGTATTTACTATGATAAGATGAACGAGGTTGACCTTGCAACATCATCATTCGGTCAGGGTTTCCAGGTTACACCCATTCAGCTTATAACTGCCGTTTCAACTGTTATTAACGGCGGTGAGAGAATGAAGCCCCTTATTGTTAAAGAGATAAAGAACAGCGAGGGCGTTGTTAAAACATTTGAGAGTGAGGTACAGAACAGAGTTATCTCCGAGGATACCTCAGAGCGTATGCGAGAAATATTGGAGCAGGTTGTAGCCGACCCTAATGCAACAGGTAAGAACGCCTATGTTAAGGGTTATCGCATTGGCGGTAAGACTGGTACATCAGAGAAACAGCCGCGAGGCAGTGATAAGCGTATTGCCTCATTTGTGGGCTTTGCACCTGCAAACGACCCTGAACTTGTATGCCTTGTAATGTTTGATGAGCCCCAGTCTGCCAATAAATTTGGTGGTACTATCGCAGCTCCTATTGCAGCAGAAATTCTTGCAGATTCACTTGAATATATGGGAATTGCAAAACAGTATGCAGAGGGCGAAACCATTGAAACTGAGATATCAGTTCCAGAGTTAAGAAATACTCTTTTAACATCTGCTAAGGCAAAAGCAACAGATGCAGGTTTTACCTGTATAGTAAGAGGTAACGGAAAGACAGTTGTAGAACAGCTTCCCGCTCCTCAGGAAGTTATGGCAAAAGACTCTGTGATTATTTTGTATACAGAGCCAAGAGATGAAAATGACCTTGCAGTAGTTCCTGACCTTACAGGATACAGCGTAAAGGATGCAAGATATTTATTGAATAATGTAGGACTTAACTTTGAAATAAGCGGTGCGGGACATAGTGAAGCAACAAATGCTTATGCGGTGTCTCAGACGTTTAAGGCGGGTACTAAGGTGTTACCAGGTACTGCGGTAGGTGTTAAGTTCGGCCAACAGACAAACGATTAAAACATAGGAGGTGGCGAAAAGTGTTAGCCTGTGAGTTATTGAAAGATAATTGCCCTGATATGGCACGAGACATAGAAATAACATCAATAGCTTATGATTCAAGAAAGGTTACCCAGGGTAGCTTGTTCGTGTGTATAAAAGGCTATGAAACTGATGGGCACAAGTATGCACAGATGGCAGTGGATAACGGCGCGGCACTTATCGTTGCCGAGGATGAGATAGATGTGGCAGTTCCTGTTGTATATGTAAATAACTCACGCCGATACATCGCAGAACATGCTTGTGCATTCTATAATAACGCATCACACAAGTTATCTCTTGTGGGAATTACAGGAACAAACGGAAAAACCACCATTACTTATCTTGTAAAGAGTATTTTAGAAACTGCTGGTAAGCGTGTGGGTGTAATTGGTACTAATCAGAACATAATAGGCGATAAGGTGCTCTTAACCAAGAGCACAACTCCTACAACTCCCAACTCATTGGAACTTCAACAGTTATTTACGGAAATGGTACATTACGGTGCAGAGTATGTAGTAATGGAGGTTTCGTCTCACGCTTTGGAACTTGACAGAGTTCACGGTTGCGAGTTTGATGTAGGTATATTTACAAATCTGACTCAGGACCACTTAGATTTCCATGGAACAATGGAGAATTACAGAAATGCAAAGGCTAAGCTTTTTGACATTTCCAAGAAGGGCGTCATAAATTATGACGATGAAAATGCTAAGATAATTATGGATGCCAATGGCGGCAGAGATATTATAAAAGTAGGACTTAATAATGATTGCGACCTTGTTGCCACAGATATTGAAATTTCTGCCCGTGGGTCGAAGTTCAATATGACCTACAAGGGTAAGACATATCCCGTAGCGGTTTCAATTCCAGGTGAATTCAGCGTATATAACGCAATATGTGCGGCGGGTTGCGGTTTGCAGTTAGGTATTGACATTGACACCGTTATCCGTGGTCTTGCGGCGGCGGCAGGTGTTTTGGGACGCGTTGAGGTAGTCCCCACAGATACAGATTATACTGTAATAATTGACTATGCTCATACTCCTGACGGTTTAATGAATATAATTAATTGTGTCAAGGGTTTTGCAAAGGGTAAGGTTATAACATTATTTGGTTGCGGCGGAGACCGTGATAATACAAAACGTCCTATAATGGGTGAGATTGCAGGAAATCTTTCTGATTTTAGCATTATAACCTCTGACAACCCAAGAACAGAAAACCCCGAGGCAATTATAGCAGAGATTGAGGCGGGAATGAAGAAGACCCAGGGCGATTATATTACTATAACTGACCGCAGAAAAGCGATAGGTTATGCCCTTGATAATGCCAAGGCAGACGATGTAATTATCCTTGCGGGTAAGGGTCAGGAGACATACCAGATAATAGGCAAAGAGAAATTTGATTTTGACGAACGCTTAGAGGTATATAAGCATTTGAAGAATAGATGAATGATAAGGGACTGCACTAAATAGTGTAGCCCCTTATTGTGAATAAGGAGATGAATTAAAATGCAGGTGTTATCTGTTTTGGATATACTTAAAGCAACGGGTGGAGCTATAATTTCAGGTAGCGAAGATGGTGTTGTTAAAGACATAACCACAGATTCAAGAAAAGCAGAAAAAGACACTTTGTTTATTCCTTTAATAGGCGAGAGGGCAGACGGTCATAATTTTATTTTAGGTGCACTTTCAAAGGGTGCGGTTTCTCTTACAGACCGACAGATTGAAGGGGCTTCGGGCACTCTTATCAAAGTCTGCGACACAAAAAAAGCATTAGGTGATATTGCAAGATATTACAAGGAAAAGTATCATCTCCCGTCAGTTGCCATAACGGGTAGTGTTGGAAAGACTACCACAAAAGATATGATTTCGGGAGTGTTGAGTGAGAAATTCAATACCCACAAAACTCCCAATAATTTCAATAATGATATAGGCGTACCCCTTACTATTTTTGGGATTGAAAAAGAGCATAATATGGCAGTTATAGAAATGGGTATGAATCATTTCGGTGAAATCGAATATTTGCAAAACATTGCAAATACCGATATTGCAGTGATTTCCAATGTTGGTATGAGCCATATTGAAAACCTTGGCTCACGGGAGGGCATATTCCGTGCAAAAATGGAAATTGCAAAGAATTTTAATAAAAATAACACTCTTATTATAAACGGCGATAATGAGTATCTGGATACAATTTGTGATACACCTTATAAGGTAGTTCGATTTGGCATAGATGAGCATAATGATATTTATGCAAAGAATATTAAAAATCTTGGTCTTATGGGTGTAGAATTTATGGTGTGTTATGAGGGAGGGGAGTTTCCCGTTACAGTAACACAGCCAGGAGTACATAATGTGTATAATGCACTTTCTGCTATTGCAGTAGGACTTCATTTCGGCTTAACACCCGAGGAGTGTGCAAGAGGCATTAAGAATTGCAAATACACCGCATCACGCCTTGAAATTACAGAGATAAACGGGAGTGAGATAATAAACGATTGCTATAATTCATCTCCCGATTCAGTTCGTGCTGCATTAAAAGTAATGGGCGAGACCCAAAAATCTACAAAGATTGCCGTTCTTGGTGATATTCTTGAAATGGGTGAGTTTGCACCGAAGGCTCATTACGACTTAGGTAAAAATGTAGCAGAAAACGGCATTGACATTTTGATTACCGCGGGAGAGAACACCAAAGAACTTGCCCGTGGTGCCAAAGATAATGGAATGGAAAACGTTATTTCATTTGATACAACAGATGAGCTTGTAAAGGAGATAAATGACCTTATTAAACCCAATAGCTGTGTGCTTTTTAAAGCATCTCACGGAATGGAATTTAACAAGGTAATTGATGCGATAAAGGGAAAGGACGAATAACATGAGAGAATTTTTTGGAGCAACATTATTATCCTTAGTTCTTGCATTTGCACTAACTGCGGTTTTTGGGCCCATGTTTATAAAATGGTTACATAAGCTTAAATATGGTCAGGAAATTCGTGAGGAAGGCCCACAGTGGCACCAGAAAAAATCAGGAACGCCAACCATGGGCGGAATTATGTTTATTGTAGGCATTGGCCTTGCAGTTATAATAAACATTATAATATGTGCTATAATGTCAACTTTAAGCCCCGTAATCATGAAAGCCCTGGTGCTTTTTGCAGTTGCATTGGGCTTTGGTGCAATTGGCTTTGTTGATGATTATATCAAGGTTGTTAAAAAACGAAATCTTGGCCTTACTGCTATCCAGAAGTTTTCACTTCAACTTGCATTTGCAGCGGCGTATGTAGTGATAATGTACTTTATGGATATGTTAAAGACAGGAGTAATCATTCCCTTTACGGATATTTCAATAAATCTGCCCTTATGGCTATACATACCCTTTGTAATGTTCGTTGTGGTAGGAACGGTTAATGCAGTTAATCTTACAGACGGACTTGACGGTCTTGCAAGTTCAATAACGGTAGTTGTAGCATTGTTCTTTGCAATTTATGCTTATGTTAATTTCGTTGAAGTTGGAGTTAGTATATTTGCAATGGCAATCGCAGGAGGACTTTTAGGCTTTTTAATCTTTAATAAGTATCCTGCAAAGGTGTTTATGGGAGACACAGGTTCATTGTTCTTAGGCGGTGCCATAGCACTTATGGCGGCAGACCTTAATATGCACTTATATCTTGTAATTGTGGGCTTTGTCTATTTTGCAGAGACTTTATCTGTAATTATGCAGACAACATATTTTAAGATTACAAAACGCAAGTATGGTGAGGGCAGACGAATATTTAAGATGACACCTATCCATCATCATTTTGAGATGTCAGGATGGAAAGAAACAAAAATTGTTGGAGTATTTACATTAGTAACACTTATACTTTGTGCAGTTGCATATTTAGGATAATTAAGAAAGGAGTGGTCTTTTGGCACAGTCAAAATATAACAGCGGGACAAGGGCCGTAAGAACTACTGCCACAAGCTCCCGAAGTAACACAACATCGCGTGGAGACAGTGTATCCCGAAAGAGAGTTAATACAACAAAGGATCATGCAAAGTCCATTAAGGAAAGATTTCTTAAAATGGGTGAGATGGACTATACCTTGTTGTTCCTGGTTATCCTGATTGTTGTAGTTGGACTTATAATGCTTCTTTCGGCGTCAGCGCCGTCAGGTAAGCGTATATATGATGATTCATATTATTATTTCAAACGTCAGCTATTGTTTGTGGTGTTTGGTTTTGTTGGAATGATAATTGTTTCAAAGGTGAACTTAAAAGAGCTTATACCTTATGTACCAAAAGCATTCTTCATTTGTTGTGCTTTGCTATTCCTTGTACTTATTCCAGGTATTGGCGTCGAGGTAAACGGTTCACGCCGTTGGCTTAATATTCCGTTTATTCAGCTTCAACCCTCGGAGTTTATGAAACCTGTTATTGCTATGTATATAGCATATCTTGTAAAGACAAAAAAAGTTGACCTGAAAACTATGCAGGGAAACCTGCACTGTGCAATGTGGGTAGGACTTGTTGCACTACTTCTTATGCTTGAAACACACCTTAGCGGTACTTTGGTTATCGTGGGAATTGCCCTTTGTGTTATGATAGCGGGTGGTACGCCAATAAAGCCTATTTTACTTGGTATTGGTGGCGTTGCAGTATTGGTGTTTATATACTTGCAATTTGACCCCATTCGTATGGCGAGAATTACATCGTTATTTGACCCGTTTGCTGATGCACAAGGAACTGGTTATCAGATTTCTCAAAGTATTTATGCCATAGGTTCAGGTAAATTCTTTGGCCTTGGCCTTGGCGAGAGTGTGCAGAAATATTCAAATCTACCAGAGCCTTATAATGATTTCATTTTCTCAATTATATGTGAGGAATTAGGTTTCTTTGGTACAACAATTATTATTTTACTATTCGCTGCATTGTTCTTACAGTCAATGCGAATTGCTCTTAAAGCACCTGATTTGTGGTCATCACTTACCTGCATAGGTATTGCATCACAGATAGGAATTCAGACGGTGCTTAATATGGGTGTTGCGGTGTCTATTATTCCCAATACGGGTGTATCACTACCATTTTTCAGTTATGGCGGCACATCGGTTATGACATTGCTTCTTGAAATGGGAATACTTCTTAATGTATCAAGAACATCAGGTAAGAAATAAGGGGACTTTATTATGAAAGTTATATTTGCTGGCGGTGGAACGGGCGGACACATTAACCCTGCCATTTCCATTGCAGATTATGCAAAATCAAAGGATAAGGACTTTGAAGCACTTTTTATCGGCACACGCCGTGGACTTGAAAGTAAGCTTGTTCCCAATGCGGGTTATAACATAGAATATATTGATATTGCAGGTTTTAGCAGAAAAAATATGCTAAAAAACATATCAGTTATAAAAAAGCTTATTAAATCACGCCGTGATTCAAGGAAAATCATCCGTAATTTTAAGCCTGATTGTGTTGTATGCACAGGCGGATATGTAAGTGGACCAGTTGCTATGGCGGCATACAAAGAGGGGATACCTGCTCTTATCCATGAGCAGAATGTGTATCCTGGTTTAACTGTTAAAGGCTCAGAGAAGTATGTTAAATATTTAGCTGTAAGCTTTGATGAGACAGTTAATTACTTAAATGCCGACAAATGTGTAGTTACAGGTAACCCCATTCGTATGGAAATATTAACGGCAGACCGCGAAAGTGCAAGGGAAAAGCTTGGTATTACAAAGCCGTTTGTTCTTGTGTTTGGCGGAAGCCTTGGTGCAGAGAAAATAAACAATACGGTAATCGAAATTGTGCCAATGCTAAAAGAAGCGGGAGTAAAGCTTCTCTTTGGTACAGGTGAAAGAAACTATGAAACCGTAAGAAAAGCCGTAGATGAATTGGGTATAAGTAAAGATGATACGGATATAGAAATAGTTTCATATATTGATAATATGGCGGAGGTAATGGCAGCAGCAGATGTTGTTATTGCCCGTTCAGGTGCCATAACTGTATCGGAATTGGCAGCCCTTGGAAAACCCTCAATTTTAATACCATCACCTAATGTTGTAAGAAATCATCAGGAGCAGAATGCCCGTGAGTTTGAAAGAAACGGTGCGGCAGAGGTGATAACGGAGACAGAACTCACAGGCAAGGTACTTTATGATCGCCTGATGAATATGATAAATGATGATAAGAGACTTCAAGCAATGTCTCAAAATCTAAAGAAAATGGCAAAAACAGATGCATTGGATAATCTTTATAAACTAATGCAGGATATGTCAAAATAAACGGTGATTAAATTGATTAGAAAAATACCTGTCCTTGTAGCATTGATACTTGTTATAATCGGTGTTCTGGGAACAAATTTTAACAAAACTCCCAAGGTAGACGAGGTGGCAACACCTGAGCCTACGGAGAAAATTACAAGAGAAATAAAAATAACTGCAACGGGCGACTGTACCTTTGCAACGGATATAAACGCAAGTCGGGACTTAGGCTTCGTTGCATATCAGGAAAGGTATGGAAATGAATGGTTTCTAAAAAATGTTAAAGGCATTTTTGAGGATGATGACCTGACTATTGTAAACTTCGAGGGAACATTGTCTGACCGCGGTGAGAGAGCAATAAAACAGTTTGCATTCCGCGGAAAACCAGAATATGCTAAAATTTTGTCAGGCTCATCCGTTGAGGCGGCAAACTTAGCTAATAATCACTCTATGGACTACGGCGAGATCTCTCTTCAAGACACAAAAATGTATCTTGAACAAGAGGGTATACTCCATTGCCGTGGCGAAGAGGATGTAACAATTACGGAGATAAACGGAATTAAGGTAGGTCTTGTAGGAATAAATTATCTTAATGACGTTATGAGAACAGAGCTTGAAAGTGCAATAAAAAAAGCCGAGGATGGCGGTGCGGAGCTTATAATTTTATCAATTCATTGGGGAGTTGAAAAAGCGACGGCACCTAATGCTGAACAAATTGAGGTAGCACATAAGGCAATAGATTTGGGTGTTGATTTAGTTATTGGTACACACCCGCACGTGTTACAGGGCTTTGAGAAATATAAAGGCAGAATGATTTGTTATAGCCTTGGCAATTTCTCCTTTGGCGGTAATAATTCGCCTTCTGATATGGATACAGCCATATTTACCCAGACTTTCACTTTTGAGGACGATACATTAATTGATGATGATAATTTTGAGATTATTCCCACAAGAATTTCAAGCACGGCACCTCTTAATAATTACCAACCCACACCCGCCGAGGGTGCACAATATGAGAAAATTGTGGATAGACTTACCTCATATACAAGTGCATTGGGAGATTTAGAATTAAAATTCAGAGCACAGTAAAACCTGTGCTCTTTTTTTGTTCTATTCTTGTACAAGGGGCATATAAATGGAATGAAAGCCAATTTCAAGGAGGAAGCAAAATGGAAGAAACCAATATGTACCGTGATATTGCCATAAGAAATAACGGCGAAGTCTATATTGGCGTGGTAGGTCCCGTAAGAACGGGCAAGTCCACCTTTATAAAGAAATTTATGGATACTCTTGTAATTCCCAATATGACCGATATTTATCAGGTAGAGAGAACCCGTGATGAAATGCCACAGTCGGCAGGTGGAAGAACTATTATGACCACTGAGCCGAAGTTTATTCCTAATGAGGCGGTGGAAATTTCACCTGGGGATAATGCCCATATGAAGGTCAGAATGATAGATTGTGTTGGGTATATAGTAGACGATTCGTTAGGGTATGAAGAAAACGGCGAGGCGAGAATGGTATCAACCCCGTGGTTTAGTGAACCCATACCCTTTAATGACGCCGCAGAACTTGGCACAAAGAAGGTAATATGCGACCATTCAACAATAGGGCTTGTTATAACCTGTGATGGAACTTTTACTGACATTCCCCGTAGCAGTTATATTGAAGCGGAGGACCGAGTAATAAAGGAGCTTAAAGCAATAAATAAGCCTTTTATTGTATTGCTGAATTCCGTCGATCCTCACGGTGATACTGCAACCTCTGTTGCAAGAGAGATTGCTACAAAGCACAATACTGCCGTAATGCCAATTAACTGCGAAGAGCTTTCAGGTGAGGACATAAAAGAGATAATGAACCAGATTCTTATGGAATTCCCTATTGAAGAAATAAGAATTGCAACGCCTTGTTGGCTCAACGAGTTAGGAGAGGACCATAAACTACGAAACGAGATTTTAGAGTGTGTAAAAAATGCAGTTAATGACGCTTATAATATTCGTGATGTAAAAGGCGTTGTAACCGAGTTAAACAAACCTGATTTTGTTGATAATGCAGATATTATCCGTACAGATTTAGGTCAGGGTACAGTAAATATCTCCCTGAAACTATGCGACTCTATATTTTATGACTGTATCTCCGAGTGCTCGGGTACAGAAATTAAGAATGATGAGATGTTGCTTAAATATCTTCGGGATGTTGCAACAATGAAAAAGGAATACGAGCATATTAAGGATGCTCTTGAATCAGTACGGCAAACGGGTTATGGAATTGTGTCCCCAACAAGTGATGAAATGATTTTAGAAGAGCCTAAGATTATTAAACAGGGTGGACGCTACGGAATTAAATTAAAAGCCAATGCCCCCTCAATTCATATGATGAGGGCGGATATAGAGACCGCCGTAACTCCAATAGTGGGGACAATAAAACAATCAGAGGAATTAGTGGAACATTTGCTTTCCGAGTACCAGGATGACCCGACGCGATTGTGGGAAACAAACATATTTGGAAAGACACTGAACGAACTTGTAAATGATGGACTTAAAAACAAGCTTGAAAGAATGCCACAAGAGGCACAAGGAAAGCTTCGTGAGACATTAGAGAGAATTATAAACGAGGGTAGCGGAGGACTGATTTGTCTTATTCTTTAAGGGACGGAGGAATGACCTTGAAAAAAGTTTTGGCAGGAATTCTGTCTCTTACCCTTATGGGATGTAGTTTCAATAATGGATATAGTGTGTCCGTAAAACAAGAAGAGCAGGAGACAGATTATTCTTCCGTGTATGCAGAAATTTTGGAGTTTCGCGGAATTAAAAACAAGGAATATCAGTCTCAACTTAATTTATCAATATCGGATAATATAGAGGATGCAATATATCAATTTGATTCTATTGCTCAGGAAGCACAAGAGACTCTTCCTGAGGGTGTAAAATCGTCCCTCTACATTAGTCAGAAGGTAAAGCGGAATACTACTGATTTTGTATCTTTCGTAACAGAAAATTACATATTTACGGGCGGGGCCCATGGCACGACTTCGTGGTATCCGAGAACTATAAATGTAACGGCAGAGAACCCCCACGATTTAACCTTAGGTGAGCTTTTTACCGTTGATGATTATCTTGATAAGATAAATGTAATAATAAAACAAAAAGTCGAAGATAACCCCGACATTTACAGTGAACTATGGGAAGAGCCAATAGTTACAAAGGATAATGAAAACAGATTTTATTTAACAGATGATAGTCTTGTAATATATTTTCCACCCTATGAATTAAGCTACTATGCAAAAGGTTTCATTGAGTTTCCAATAGAGCTTAAAGAGTTATCACCTTATTTAATAGATAAATTAAAAGTCCCCGCATAAGTGGGGACTTTTTTTTATGCTTTATATACTGTTTTTCCGCCGATAATATTTGCTAAAATATTGATGTTATCATCGAATATAATAATATCAGCGTCATAACCCTCTTTAATGGCACCCTTATTTGTTAAACCAACAACTCTTGCGGGAGTTTGGTTTGCCATATAAACCGCATCAACAAGTGGAATTTCTGCCATGTTTACCATATTGCGAATAAGTCTGTCAGAAAAAGCTACACTTCCTGCAAACGCACTACGGTCGGGGAGTTTTGCAACGCCGTCTTCAATTACGACCTTTAAGCCATCAATTTTACTGCCAAGCATACTTTCGCCGTCTGGCATTCCCGCGCCTCGCATTGAGTCCGTGATAAGACATACATTGTCAGCACCTTTAATTTTATATACAAGTTTTAGAAGGTCTGCGGGGAGATGTATTCCATCAGCAATAATCTCAACTGTCATATTGTCGTTTAAGTATGCTGCCTCAATAATACCTGCATAACGGAAAGCATTTTTTCTATGCACTGTACTTGTGCAGGAGTAGAGGTGTGTAACATGAGTAAAGCCGTCATTAAAGGCTTTATGGACACAACCACTGTCAGCATCACTGTGGCCGATACAGGGAAGAATACCACGTTTTACACATTCTTTTGCAAAAGCCTCCGAGCCATCCATTTCAGGAGCGCCTGTCCAACGGATAATGTTGTTGGTTGAGGATAGAATTTTCATATATTCATCAGGGTCAAAATTACGGATAAGGTTTGGATCCTGTGCACCTGCCTGTGCGGGTGAGAAATATGGACCTTCAAGGTGTATGCCAGGCATATTTGCACCATTGTGAGATCTATTCTTTACGGCCTCATATACTGCGATTGATTCTAATATGCTTTCAAGTCCCGCAGATGTAATAGTCGGGATAATTGTACCAGCACCATGCTTTGCATGTGCCTCGGCAATAGTTATGTAGGCATCCTCTGTGTTATCAAGGAAATCACAATCTGCCGCGCCGTGAGTATGAATTTCCACAAAACCGCCAGATATATATTTATCTGTTGCATCAATTTCATTATCAAAGACAAGGTTGTCATTTGTTACAGCAATAATTTTGCCGTCCTCAAAGTAAACATTCTTTTTTTCTGCCTTGCGGTCGCATATAACTGTACCGCCTGAAATTTTAGTAATCATTATACGCCTTCCTTTATGTAAACACTACTGTCGCCATCACAATAAAGTATGGAATTTTCCTTTGTTCTTAAAATTGTTGCAGGACAAGCCTCTGTTATTTCGCCCTTAACTGTATTTTTTACCGCCTCTGCTTTTGTGGGGGCGGGGACTACACAGAAATGGTATTTTGCAGCCATAAGTGTAGGAATTGTAAGGGTTAATGCACACTTGGGAACATCGTCAATATATTCAAAGCAACCGTCATTTACCTGTTGCATTCTGCACACCTCATCAAGTTCAACTGCCTTAACAACCTCCTTGTCGTTAAAGTCTGCAACATGGGGGTCATTAAAAGCAATATGACCATTTTCGCCAATGCCCATACAGACAATATCTGTGGGATTAGCTTTAAGAAGTTCGCTATATCGCACACACTCTTCTGAACTGTCGGTTGCATCAGCTTTAATAAGATTAACTGACTTAAAGGGTTTCAGGTCAAAGATATGCTCCTTTAAGAAGTTTGAAAAGCACTGAGGTGCGTTTTTGGAAAGACCTATATATTCATCCATGTGGAATGCATTTATCTTTTCCCATTCTATATCGTTGCGACTGCAAAGGTGCATAAGCATATCGTTTTGTGAGGGAGCGGCGGCAAATATCATATTTACCTCGTTTTTCTCCCTTAGAACTGTTTTTATTGCCTCTGCAATGTCATTGGCCGCAACCATGCCCATTTCATCGCGGGTGGGTAAAATCTTGATTTCCAATTTATCTTTTTTCATAATTGCTCCTTTATTTAGCCGCTTTCTGGATAGTAAGCACCTGTCTTTGTGATTTTAGAATATCTTCTGTATTGAGAACTGTGTTCTGCCCCTGGGTTTCACGGATGAAATCGCGCATATGTTCAATTGAAGTTTCGGGACATTCTATAATCTCCTCATCCTCCTTAAACACGTGGATAGTGTTATTTGCAAGATTGAATTTAATCATACCCTCAGTTCCCCAGAAGTAAAACTCCCAGTATGTTGGCATAATTCCATTAAACTTGGGTGCGGCGTATGATACATCCGCCATAAGAGCCATCCCATCCATATCCACCATAAACTGACCGCAATCGCAGAACTCTCGCTCCTCTTTTGCAAAGCCATTCCATACACGTGCACACTTTACATCCGTAAGGTTTTTGCCTGTTATGTATCTTACAAGGTCAACACCGTGGATAGCAATATCATTGATTGTACCTCCGTGTTTACCTTTTTCAAAATACCAATGGGGACGGTTGCCGTAGTCTAAACAATGCTGTCCTGTAAAGGATGCATTGATAACCTCACCGATTACACCAGCTCTGATCATTTCTTTAACCCTGTCAGCCTGAGCCATATATCTTAAATCAAGCATACATGAAACTTTAAGTCCTGTCTTTTTAACAAGCTTTTCAATTTCTTTAAGCTCTTTAAGACTTGTGCATATTGGCTTATCACAGATAACATGTTTACCATGTCGAAGAGCCTCAATAACCATTTTACCGCGAATGCCGTAGTAATCGCCAATAGCAACTGCGTCTATTGTTTTATCTTTAAGTGCATCTTCATAGGAATCAATGTTAAAGTTAATTTCCGTGTTATTTGCTACGACAGAGTTTTCTATATCCCTTTCGTAGCAACCTACTATATTTACATCAGGGTTTTCCTTTGCCATATTATATAAGCCCATAATATGACTATGCCTGAAACCTGCAAAAAGTATATTCATATATTTATGCCTCCGTAGGTCTTAAAATTCTTTCTTCATGGCCGTTTCTTAATGAACGGTCAATGGCGTTAAGTATAAATACAGGCGCAACAAAATCGTTGTATGACTGCTTCATCTCCCCGCCCGAAAGAAGCTTATAGTATGTATCAAACTCCTTAATAAAACAACCATCAAAATTGTACTCCGCACCATTAATGCCCTTTTCTGTGCTGACACTTGCATAATAATAATGAACATCATCGGTAAACACGATATTAACATCGTAATCGCAGTATCTAACTGTGCAGTTTATGGCCTTGCCGTTTCTGTAAGCCATAACCGATGTGGGATAATAGCCGAAGATTTCGCACATCACATGAACTAAGTGTTGTGAATAGAAGAAGAAACCGCCGTAGGGGTTATCTAAAAGAACAGGACAACGCAAATATCCACCTAAAACCTCCTGTGAGGGAGTGTCGGCAACAAGTTTTTTAAGCTCCTGTACCTTGTCGGGATATATACAAACAGACCCGCCTGAAACTTTAATGTTATTTGCTTTAAGGTCTCTTAATAAGTCTTTTGCATCTTCCTCTGATACTGTAACGGGTTTATCAATAAACATTGTAACGCCCTCTCTCATATAGGGCTTTGCAAATTTATAATGATTTGCACCATGACGGGCAGTAACAATAACACCATCAACCTGACCTACAAGTTCATCGTATGTGTCAAGTACGGGTACGCCGTAAGTGGCATTTAATTTTTCTGCGGCTTCATGGTCATCACTATAAACACCTGCAACTTCAACATCAGGGTATAGATTATCTTTAATAACAAAATTAAGGAACTCATTTGCATGAGAGTTTTCGCAACCAAGTATTACAACTTTATACATTTAAGGTTCCTCCTTAGAACTTTACAGGTAACGGGTTCTGTGCATGAGCAGTTTCAATTACATTTATAATCATTGCCGCCTGTTGGGGTGTAACCTCCATGGGTTTATTCTCTGTCAGCTTTGCATACATCATCTCGTAGAATGATTGTGTGCCGACATCAAATGCATCGCCAACGTACTGACCCTTTTCCTCGTGAGTGATAAGATTCTCTGAACAATAAATGGGATAACGGTTTTCGTCCATTAGTGATGTCATTACAAGAGGCTGTTCGGGGTTCTCGCCGTCAACAATGTACTTCATTTCGTAGTTATAAACATCTGATTTGTATGTACCCTTTGAGCCGATAATTTTTATGTTCCAAACGGGATAAGCATCGTTTGAGTTAATTTCAATATCAACAACTGCCTTGTTGGGAGCAGTTACAATAATTTTTGCGTAGTCGTCTGAGTCGCCACTTGACAGAACGTGATCAAGGCGTGAGAAAACAACCTGTGCATTGGGGTCAAAATCAATAAGACCTAAGCCGATACCAATGGGGTGGGG
>JAZQFP010000011.1:0-6523 GCA_045539555.1 Candidatus Ornithomonoglobus sp. | reverse complement strand
GGGGTGGGGGCCTGTGTTAAAAATATTACCTGCAAGTTTTGACTGAACTGTCTGCCAGTCCCAACGTCTTGCAAAGTTACTGAAAGTAACATCAATCTGCTTGATTTCGCCAAGCTTACCACTTGCGATTACTTCCTTTGCGCCAAGGTAGTAGGGGGCAAAGAATGTCTGCTGGAACACACCAAGTGTAACATTGTTTTTCTTTGCAAGATTGATAAGTGTCTCGCACTCGAAACGGTTTGCACCAAAGGGCTTCTCAACAACAACATTCATTCCATTTTCCAAAAGCTCTTTTGTAATACGGAAATGGTCCTGTGAATATGTGGCATTTACAACAAGGTCAATATCCTTGCGGTTATAAAGGTCAGAGTAGTTTTCGAAAACCTCACAACCAGGATATTCCTCTAAGGCTCTTTGGCGTCTCACCTCGTCAAGCTCAACAACCGCAACAACATTAAACTTTGTGTACGCTCTGACTTGAAATGCTTTCCGTGAATGTCTCTGCCACTACGGCCCTGACCGATTATAGCTAAGTTTAGTTTTTTCATATTAAAATTCTCCTTGGAAATTTATCTTTATGTACTTATAATAATATGCATTTTCTAAAATGTAAATTAGAAAAAATACATTTTTATATTGCAAAAAGTGTACTGATAATATATAATAAAGAAAAAGGGGGTGTAAGGCGATGGATACGAAGATTATTTCCCAGTATTCTGACGGGCAGATTATCTATAATCATTCAGTTATAAAAGAGCCTGACGCAGAGCAGTATGGAATTCATAATCATGATGTATGGGAGATTATATATCTGAAAAACGGCAATGTTTCAGGAGTGATGGGTGCAAAGACATATAAGCTTCATAAAAACAGTCTTATAATTTTTCGCCCATATATCCAGCACGGCATTACTATTAACAAAGCAACAGAATATGAGAGATATGATATAGTCTTTGATGAAACTGCACTGACAACGGGCATATGCAAAAAAATTCCTCGTAACCTTGAAGTTATAAATTTTAGCGCCAACAGATATATTGCAGACATATTTGCAAAGCTTGATTATTACTATAAAAATCTTTCAGGTGAAGATTATAAAATATTGATTGCAAATACCATTGAGGAATTGATTTTGAACTTGTCCATCACCCCTGATGATAACTATAACAGCGGACTAAGGGAGCTTAATCCGATTATTGAAAGGGCATTGGACTTTATAGATAGTAATTATACCCAGACTATAACCATTACTGATATTTGTAACGAATTATTTGTAACCAAGAGTCATTTGCATCATTTATTTATTGAGCATTTAGGTATAAGCCCTAAAAGGTATATAAACAACCGTCGTTTAACAAGGGCGCAAAGGCTTATACGAATGGGAGAAAGACCGAATGATGTATATTCTGTGTGCGGTTTCTCTGATTATGCTACATTTTTCAGGAATTACAAAACATACTTTGGGCATACCCCCAAGGAAGAAAAGGATATAGAGATTGAGAGAACTATTAATTCATAAAAAATACCACTCAGGTGAGTGGTATTTTTATTTATTCAAAAAATCAAGCAACCAGAAACGGACACGGGGTTTTTGGGTAATAATATCATAGTTATTATCAGAAAGAGAATTTTTGAGCATATTTAACGCCTCATCATTAGTTGCGGTGCAAACGGGTGGGTACATTACACACCACCAGTTTTTGCCTTTGCCCTCGTCTAAGACAATACGGACCCCCTTGTATTTACCCGCAGGGAGAGTAATATTTTCATATTCTTTTTTGGGAAAATGGAAGTAACCCATCTCTCCTTTGGCACGGTAGGGGATGTTATTGTCTTTAAGGTATTGATTTGCAGTTTCCTGTGCAATAGTCAGAAAATTTTTTGTGTCCTTTACGTCAATGTTCTTAGTTGCAGATAGTACCTCGTCCCGAACGGCTAACTTGATTTCTTGGTCCTCAGGGGAATTGCTTTTTGCAAGAATATGGAGCCTTATAATATTCTCCTGCATTTCTTTATAAAAGCATTGAGAGTATGTAACAACAGATATTGAAAACATAATCATTAGGCTTAGCCCCAATATAAATCTTTTCATAAATTTTCCTTTCATGTGGTTGTAAATAAATTCTTGACCAAAATAATAATTTTATACCTCTTGTAGCATACTAAGGAAAAAAAGAAAGGATAATTTATATGCGAAAAGCAATTTCCATTATTACAATGTTTATTGTAACCTTCGTATGTGTAGTAAGGTTTAATGTTGTGCCCGTTTATGCGGCAACCTCTGATTTGCAACTAATGGCGAGGGCGGTAAACGGTGAGGCAAGGGGTGAGCCTTATACAGGTCAGGTTGCCGTTGCGGCGGTTATCTTAAACCGTGTGAAGCACTCATCATTTCCTAATACGGTAGCGGGTGTAATCTATCAGCCAGGTGCTTTTACTGCGGTTTCTGACGGGCAGATAAATGCACCTATTGATGCCAATTCAACAGTTTACAAGGCGTGTCAGGATGCCTTAAACGGTTGGGACCCGTCGGGTGGTGCCATTTATTATTTTAACCCCGACACAGCAACAAGCTCATGGATATGGTCAAGAGAGCTTATTGTACAGATTGGAAAGCACAGATTTTGCAGATAAGAGGTGGTATAAATGACAAAGACAAACAGAATACACGTGGTGGCCTATACGGCATTGGGGCTTGTTCTTTTGTTCCTTGCTATAATGTGGGCAAGGACTGCAACGGCTAAAAATCATCTTATTACCGAGGTTAATAATAACTATGACCGTGCATTTTTTGAACTCACAGATTATGTGGGAGATATTGATGTACTTTTAACAAAAGCACAACTTGCAGGAACACCTGCACAAATGGCGTCCATTGCAGGTGAAATATTTAAGGAGTCCGCCGAGGCAAAATCTTGCTTTGGACAACTCCCTCAGGGGAATTTCAGTTTAGATAACACCGCGAGATTTCTTTCACAGGTGGGGGACTATACTTATGTGTTGTCCCAGAATATGATAAACGGTGAAGAGATTACACAGGAGCAGTACACTACATTAAGTGAGCTTAACGATTTCGCGTCTGCCCTTACAAAGTCCTTAGAGGGCATTCAGGCAAAAATTTATAATGGTGAGATTTCCTTTAATGTGGCAGAGGGCGAATCATTAGTCTTAACTGCGTTAGCGGAGGATGATATTTTTGCCGATTTGGAGAACGTAGAAAAGTCCTTTGAGGGTTATCCATCACTAATTTATGACGGCCCATTCTCCGAGCACATTGAAAACGCGGAGTCGCCTATGATTTCAACGGCAGAGGCGGTGAGTCAGGATAAGGCATTAAAACTTGCAGAGGAGTTTACTGAATATAGCGGACTAACATATCAGGGAGATATGACAAACACCGCCATTGAATGTTATCTTTTTGGCAAGAGTGATGACAATGGTGAGATTAGTGTTGCCGTTACCAAAAAGGGCGGGTTTATAATGTATTTTATAAACAGCCGTAGCGTTGCAAATCACAAATTGGGTATAGAGGAAGCTTATATGGTAGCCCGTGATTACCTTAGAGGTCATGGTTTTACAGATATGGTAGAGAGTTATTTTGAGATTACCAACAACGTTGCTACCGTAAACTTTGCCTATTCACAAAACGGAGTTAAGATGTATTCTGATTTAATAAAACTTCGTATAGCTTTGGATGACGGTGAGGTTATAGGCATTGAAACAAAGGGATATTTAATGAATCACCGTGAGCGAGAAGTGCCCTTGGTAACATTAAGTGAGACGGAGGCGGAAGCTTGTGTTTCAACTAATCTGGATGTAACAGCAACCGACCTTTGTATTATCCCAAAAGATTCACTTCGTGAGGTATTGTGCTATGAATTCCACGGCACATACAAGGATAAGAACTTTATAATTTATGTAAATGCCGAGAACGGCAGGGAAGAAGAGATTTTACTCCTCATTGAATCGGAAACAGGAATATTGACAGTGTAAGAAGAAAGACGGCATAGCCGTCTTCTTTTTATACTTGCATAATATGGGAAATTGTGATATACTCATTTTAGATTATTGTTAGGAGTATTACTATGTTTTTATCGGATAAATGGGAAGATTACAGAATTATCGACGCATCAGGCGGTGAAAAGCTTGAGTATTGGGGCGACTATCTTTTACGCCGCCCTGATCCTATCGCTGTCTGGGACGATAAATGTGATTTACAAAAATGGAATAATGTTGACGCGTGGTACCACCGTTCCAATAAGGGCGGCGGCAGTTGGCAGGTTTTTAATAAAAGTATTCCTGACAAGTGGCAGATTAAATACCGTGAGCTTACCTTTAATGTTCGTCCTACTGGCTTTAAGCATACGGGACTTTTTCCTGAACAGGCGGTTAACTGGGACTTTATCCGTGATTTAATAATCGAGGCAAAGCGTCCCATTAAGGTACTTAACCTGTTTGCCTACACAGGCGGTGCAACGGTGAGTGCTTTGTCCGCAGGTGCAGAGGTTTGCCATGTTGACGCGTCAAAGGGTATCGTTACATGGGCAAAGGAGAATGTTATATCATCAGGTCTTGGCGACAGACCCGTACGTTACATAGTTGATGATGTGGTCAAATTTGTCAAGCGTGAAATTCGTCGTGGTAACAAGTATGACGGCATCATTATGGACCCGCCATCTTATGGCCGAGGCCCCTCAGGCGAGATGTGGAAAATTGAGGATGCACTGTTTCCGCTAATTTGTGATTGTATGGAGATTTTGTCAGACAACCCATTGTTCCTTTTAATTAATTCATACACAACGGGCTTGTCGGCGACAGTATTAAAGAATGTTATGAATGTTACCGCTATTAAGAAATTCGGTGGTGAATTTGATGCAGATGAAATAGGTTTACCTATCGAATCAAATGGCCTTGTACTTCCTTGTGGAATTACTGGCAGATGGTATAGAAAGGACTGATATTATGCTTAAAGGAAAAACAGTGCTTTTGGGAGTTACAGGCTCTATTGCGGCATATAAGACGGTAAATCTTGCAAGAATGTTAAAAAAGCTTGGAGCTAATGTTCACGTGCTTATGACCCGTAATGCAGAGAATTTTATTAACTCCTATACCTTTGAAACATTGACACAGAACAAGTGTCTTATTGACACTTTTGACAGAAATTTTCAGTACAGCGTTGAGCATGTGGCATTGGCAAAGGCGGCGGACGTGGTTATGATTGCCCCCGCGTCAGCCAATGTAATCGGTAAGATTGCAAACGGCATTGCCGATGATATGCTTACAACTACTGTTATGGCGTGTCCCTGTAAAAAAATCATTGCCCCTGCTATGAATCATAATATGTATCATAACCCCATTGTTCAGGATAACATTGAAAAGCTTGAAAAGTATGGATATGTTATTGCAGAACCTGAGCGTGGAATGTTGGCAAATGGCGACACAGGTGATGGTAGAATGATGGAGGAGGAACAGTTACTGGAATTTATCCTCCGTGAAATTGCATGTGAGAAAGACCTTAAAGGTAAAAAGGTGCTTGTTACGGCAGGTGCAACCTGTGAGGCTATTGACCCTGTCAGATTTATTACAAACCACTCAACAGGTAAAATGGGTATGGCACTTGCAAAAGCGGCAATTTACCGTGGTGCAGAGGTATTGGTAGTTAAGGGCAAGACCGAGGTTAAAGCACCATATTTTGCAAGAGTTATTAAGGCTAAGAGTGCCGAGGATATGTATAAGGCAGTTATGGATAACGCCGATAATATGGATATTATCATTAAGGCGGCGGCAGTTGCCGATTATACTCCCAAGACAAAGGCTGATGGTAAAATTAAAAAGACCGATGAGGATATAAATCTGGAATTAACAAGAACAAGGGACATTCTGAAATCTGTGGGGGAAAAGAAAAAAGACGGCCAGTATGTATGCGGTTTTGCAATGGAGACAGAGGATCTTATTGCAAACGCCCAAAAGAAGCTTGAAAGCAAGAACGCTGATATGATTTGTGCAAACTCACTCAATGAGAAAGGTGCAGGTTTTGGCGTAGATACAAATGTTATTACATTGATTACAAAAGACGGGGCGGAGGAGCTACCGCAGATGTCCAAGTGGGACTGTGCCAACGTGATACTTGACAGAATAGGAGAAAGTCTCAAATGAGAATGAGAAAAAAGAAAAACTGCGCCGTGAGAATGGAAAGGTGCAGTAGTATTCATATAACCGACCCCGAGAGCCACAAGGGAAAGTGGAGTGAGGTTTTTGGTAATGACAACCCAATTCATATTGAAATCGGCTGCGGTAAGGGTAGCTTTGTTGTTGGAATGGCAAAGATGTACCCTGATATAAACTTTATTGCTATTGAAAAGGTTGAGGACGTAATAGTCATGGCAATGGAGAAAACTGTTGAGGCAGAACTTAAAAATGTTTTTTTTATGGATATGGACGCAGAAAACATTGAGGAATTTTTTGAATACGGTGAGATTGAAAGAATTTATCTTAATTTCAGCGACCCATGGAAAAAGAACAA
>JAZQFP010000010.1:0-19490 GCA_045539555.1 Candidatus Ornithomonoglobus sp. | reverse complement strand
CCTTTATATGAAACAATGTGGGCGTTAAATGACATTGTAAAAAGCGGAAAGGCTCTATATGTCGGTTTATCAAACTATGACGGAGAGACTATGGAAAAAGCCGCAAAAATATTAGATGAACTACATTGTCCCTTTATAATTAATCAGAATAGATATTCTGTTTTCGACAGAACTATCGAGATTAATGGCTTGATGGATAAGGCAAATGAACATAAAAAGGGTATGATTATATTTAGTCCTCTTGAACAAGGTCTCCTTACTGACCGTTACTTAAAGGGAATACCAAATGATAGCCGAATTAAAACAGACGGAAGATTCTTAAAAGAAGAGCATGTAACGGGAGAGCTTCTCGATAAACTGAATAAGTTAAATGAAATAGCTCGAAGACGGGGACAAACCCTTGCTCAAATGGCTCTTTCATGGGTATATAGTAAGGAAGGTATTACAAGTGTATTAGTGGGTGCATCAAAACCTCAACAGATATTAGATAACATTAAAATGACAGAGAATACAACATTTACAAAAGAAGAACTTGACGAGATAGATACAATTGTTTTATCTCAGTAAAAAAGAACAAGTATCCCTTGTTCTTTTTTTTATTACATAAATATATTTAATGGAAATTACTGTATAAAATCATTGACTATTTCAAAAATTTATGTTATCATAAATTATATTTATGTTCAGTGAGGGTAATCAAGAACATAATGAATTTTATGGCTCAATGCCATATAAAAAGGAGAAAATGATTATGAAAAAATTGTTATCAATTCTAATGGCAGCAGTACTTAGCGTAAGTGCATGTTTTGCACTTTCATCATGCGGTGAAAGTACAGATTTTACTGTTGGTGTATGTCAGCTTATGGTTCACGACTCTCTTGATCAGGCAACACAGGGCTTCTGTGATGCATTGACAGACGAGCTTGAAAAAGCAGGCAAGACTGTAACAATCGACACACAGGTAGCAGGTGAAGCTAACCTATGCACAACAGTTGTAAACACATTTACTGCTAAGAATGTTGATCTTATTATGGCAAATGCAACACCTGCACTTTTGGCAGCTGCAAATGCTACAACAGAGATTCCTGTACTTGGTACATCTGTAACAGACTATGCAGATACATTTGCAGGTAATATTCCCGCAAATGTAACAGGTACATCAGACGCTGTTCCTTTTGATGAACAGGCAAAAATGATGATTGATTCACTTGGTCTTGTTGCAGGTGATCAGGTTGGCGTTATCTACTGCACAAATGAGTCAAACTCACTTATCCAGTATAATGCAGTTAAGGAATTGTTTGAGGCTGAGGGTATAGTAGTAAAGGCATATACTTTCTCAGAGACAACAGAGCTTCAGGGAATTGCAACATCCGCAGCGTCAGAGAGTAAGGCAATTTATGTTCCTTCCGATAATACAGTTGCACAGAATGACTCTATCGTAGGTACAATCTGCACAGATGCAAATGTTCCAGTATTTACAAGCTACGGCGGTGCGATTTGCTATGCATCACTTGCGATTGATTACTACGAGTTAGGACAGGAGACAGGCAAGATGGCAGCAGAAATTCTTCTTGGTAACAAGACAACCGAGGATATTGATGTTGCAACGCTTACTCCCACAGTTGTATATAACAATGAGCTTTGTGCAAAGCTTGGTATAACAGTTCCTGCTGGAAACTAATAAAAAACACAGAGGTATATAAATGGCATTTCTAAACGTATTACCTGGTGCCGTTGCGGAAGGCCTTATATGGGGCATTATGGCAATCGGCGTCTACATATCTTATAAAATTCTTGATATTGCAGACCTTTCTGTGGATGGTTCAATCTGTACAGGTGCATGTGTTTGCATTGTTATGCTTTCAGGCGGAGCACCAATGTGGTTGGCAATGCTTATGGCAATACTTGCAGGAGCAGTAGCTGGAATAGTTACAGGACTTTTTCACACGGCATTGGGTATTCCTGCAATTTTGGCGGGAATTCTGACCCAGCTCATACTGTATTCAGTTAATCTGACAATATTGGGCGGTAAGTCGCTGGTTGCAGTAAATGCACAGTCGACAGATTTACTGTTGCATATGAGCAATAACCCTATGGCCATTGTTTCAGCGGGTGCAATTATTGTAACCCTCATTATAGCGCTTTGGTTATTCTTCTATACAGAGGTGGGACTTACAATAAAGTCCACAGGCGATAATGCGGATATGAGCCGTGCACAAGGTGTAAATGTAAATCTTAATAAAGTAATCGGACTTGCGATTTCCAATGCTATTGTTGCACTTGCAGGCGCTCTTCTTGCACAGTATAAGGGCTCTGCAAATATCAACGATGGTCGTGGTGCCATAGTGATAGGCCTTGCAGCTATCTTTATCGGTCTTTCAGTTTCGATGAAAATTAAACCAAACTTTGTTGTGAGTCTTATTGGAGTTATCGGTGGCGGTGTTGTATATTACATAATTTATAACCTTGTAATACTTATGGGACTAAAAACCGATTTCCTTAAAATGCTATCTGCAATTATCGTTGCGTTGTTTCTTGCAATACCGTACTTAAAGAACGAATACTTTAAGAAAAAGAAACCTATTATGATTGTGCCACCAGAAAATATGGGAGGTGGAGAGAATGCTTAAAATAACAAACTTACAAAAAACATTCAATCCAGGTACCATAAATGCAAAGACGGCACTTAATGGTCTTAATCTTACTATTAAAGATGGAGATTTTGTTACTGTTATCGGTGGTAATGGTGCAGGAAAATCAACATTGCTCAACGCTATTTCAGGCGTATGGAAGCCTGATTACGGAACAATTGAGATTGACGGCATTGATGTAACAAATATGGCAGAACACAAGAGAGCTAAATTTCTTGGCCGCGTATTTCAGGACCCGATGAAAGGAACATCTCCCGATATGGAGATTGATGAAAACCTTTCAATCGCTAAAAGGCGTGGAACTAAGCGTAAACTTTTATGGGGAATAAGACGCGGAGAGCGTGATGGGTATAAAGAATTACTTGCGACTCTTGGGTTAGGTCTCGAAAACAGACTATCATGCAAGGTTGGTTTGTTGTCAGGCGGTCAGAGACAGGCGTTAACTTTACTTATGGCGACCCTGAACCGTCCCAAGCTACTGCTTTTAGATGAACATACGGCAGCTCTTGACCCAAAAACAGCTGCGAAAGTATTAGAAATTACCGATAAGATTGTTAAAGAAAACAACCTTACAACTCTTATGATTACTCATAATATGCACGATGCTATTACTTATGGCAATCGCTTGATTATGATGCATGAGGGAAATGTTGTGGTAGATGTTTCAGGTGAAGAAAAGCAGAAGCTTACAATTCCTCAACTTCTTGAACTATTTGAAAAGTCCAGCGGAAGTGAGTTTACAAGCGATAAAGCGATTTTATCAAAATAAAAAAGAGCCATCATTATGATGGCTCTTTTGTTTTTAGAAGTTTAGCATAGAATTTCATATATAATATAAATGATGCTACAAGTGCAAACATACAAGCAAATATGATTATATTTACCACAACAGATGGTATGTCGGGAATAATAATTAAGATAACTATTGTGAAATAGATTATAACAGTATTTAGTTTGCCATACCATTTGGCACTGTTAACAGAATCTTTTTTCTTAAATACGATATAACCCATAAGAAACATAAGAAGTTCCTTAACCGCAAATATTCCAACAAGCCAGAATATGATGTTATATTTAGCTGCAAGGCAGATAAGCAAAATACCTTGTGTAAGCTTATCTGCAATGGGGTCAAGCACCTTTCCGAAGTCTGAAACCATATTGTATTTTCGGGCAATGTATCCGTCTGCAATATCAGAAATGCCTGATATAATAAGAAGCATGATTGCGCTTGGGATGTCGTTTCTGCCAATATATAGCCATGCTATAACTGGAAGCAGAGCAATACGGAACATACTCATTATATTTGGAATTGTCAATACCTGTGTGTTGTGTAATAATCTTTTCATTTTCTACCTCTGTTTATTCAATGATTAAATTTATCTCCTCACCGTCATAGTCAACGGTAATTGTAGAATTTTCTTTTATGCCGTCAGTAAGGGCAAGTTTTGCGAGTTTATCCTCAATAAGCTTCTGGATAGCACGTTTTAGAGGTCTTGCACCGTACTGAATGTCATAACCTGTTTCAAGAACAAAGTCTTTTGCCTTATCAGTAACAACAAGTGTTGCTTTTTTCTCTGCAAGTTTCTTAGAGATGTTCTTTAACATAAGGTCAATTATCTGTCTTAACTCATCCTTTTTAAGTGGCTTAAATACAACCACCTCATCAATTCTGTTAAGAAATTCTGGACGGAAGAACTCTTTTAGGCTCTTTTGGACATTATCTTTAAGGGTAACCTCTGTGTCTCTTGCAAAGCCTGTTTTGTTTGAGTTATATTCAGAACCTGCATTTGTTGTCATAACAATAATTGTATTTTCAAAGTTTACAATCTTGCCATGGCTGTCAGCAATTCTGCCATCATCAAGAATTTGCAGGAATATGTTAAATACATCGGGATGTGCTTTTTCAATCTCATCAAGAAGAATTACGGAATAAGGCTTACGGCGAATTTTCTCTGTAAGCTGACCTGCATCATCATAACCTACATAACCCGGAGGAGAACCGATAAGCTTTGATACGGCGTGTTTTTCCATATATTCAGACATATCAATTCTTATAAGTGCTTCTTCGTTATTAAACATTACCTCAGCAATGGTTTTTACAAGTCCAGTTTTACCCACACCCGTAGGACCTGCAAAGATAAATGAAACGGGACGCTTTGTCGCTGTAATGTCAGCACGACCACGACGTATTGCCTGAGAAACGGCCGTTACCGCATCATTCTGACCGATAACTCTCTCATGAATTCTCTCTTCAAGGGACAAAAGCTTCTGTGCTTCGTCCTCTGTTAAGCGGTGAACAGGAATTTTTGTCCAACCCTCAATAACCGCCGCAATATCATCAAATGTAATTTCAAGATTTGATGCAAGAGGTTCAAGCCTTTTACGGTCTTCTTCTAATTTCAATTGCTCTGATTTAAGATTTGCAATTTTCTCGTAATCAGGGGTTTCGTCAGTAGTATTATTAAGCTCATCAAGCTCGGCTGAAATAATATCAAGTCTTTCATTTACCACAGACAACTCGTAAAGAGCCTTATTTTTAAGATTAACTCTTGAACCTGCCTCATCAATTACATCAATGGCTTTATCAGGCAAAAATCTGTCTGTAATATATCTCTCTGACATTTTAACAGCCTGAGTAACGATTTCTTCACTGATTTTAACATTATGAAAATCTTCATAATAGTCCTTGATACCGTTAAGAATTTCAATACTTTCCTCGATAGAGGGCTCATCAACAAGCACAGGCTGGAATCTGCGTTCCAATGCAGTATCTTTTTCAATGTGCTTTCTGTATTCGTTCAAAGTAGTCGCACCGATAATCTGTATTTCACCACGGGCAAGGGCGGGTTTAAAAATATTTGCCGCACTCATTGCACCCTCGGCATCGCCTGCTGCTACAATGTTATGAATTTCATCTATTACAAGAACAACGTTTCCACGCTCTTCTGCTTCTTTAAGAAGTGATTTTAATCTGGCTTCAAACTGACCGCGGAACTGTGTTCCTGCAACTAATGCGGCGAAGTCTATAAGATATAGTCTTACATCAAAAAGCTTAGGTGGAACACTACGCTCAAAAATTCTCATAGCAAGACCCTCTGCAACGGCAGTTTTGCCGACACCAGGCTCGCCTAAAAGAATGGGGTTATTCTTTGTACGGCGATTAAGAATCTGCACAACGCGTTCAATCTCGTCGTTTCTGCTAACTACTCGGTCAACTTTACCAAGTGCTGCACGGGCAGTTAGGTCAGTGCCGTAGGTATCAAGAACGCTTTGCTTGTTCTTACCGCGCTTAGACGCTTTTTCTTTGTTCCCTTTATCATCTGACTTATTTTTATCGGATGATTTCTTAAAACCACCGCCAAGGATATTATTCATAAAATCAGAAAGGGGAGCAGTCATTGCACCGCCCTCTAAATCATCATCCATACCTGGCATTGACATCATCATATTGGCTTCGGCTTCCTTTAATGCCTCGGGGCCGCCAATGCTCTCGATAATGTCATTCATCTGCTCGTTTATAGATTCGATGTCCTCATCACCAATCCCAAATTTCTCAAACATCTGGTCAATGGGAGCCAGACCTAATTCCTTAGCACAAGAAAGGCAGTAACCCTCCATAGAAGTTTTGCCGTTCTCCATTTTCGTTATATACATAACTGCGGGACGGATCCCGCATTTAACACACATATCCATTTATAAAATAAATCTTCCTTTCAAAATTAACAGCTACGCTGTTAGTATACCATATTTTCAAGGAAATTCAAAGGTTTTTTTGAAAAATTTATAGTTTGTTCATTATTTAGGAAAAATTAAATAAAAATACACTTGAAAAATTATGGTATATATGGTACAATACACTTATAATGCTATGCGAAGGAGGCATAAAGAAATGTACGATTTAGAAAAGGGCTATGAGTTAGCCAAAGAATATTATGCACAGTACGGTATTGATGTTGATAAAATGATGGAGATTTGTGATAAGACTCCCATTTCAATGCACTGCTGGCAGGGCGATGACGTTATAGGTTTTGAGAAAAAAGAGGGCGGACTTACAGGCGGTATCCAGACAACAGGTAACTATCCTGGCCGTGCGAAAACTCCCGAAGAGCTTAGAGCAGACATCGACAAGGCTATGGAGTTTATCCCTGGTGAGCTTAAAGTAAACGTTCATGCAAACTATCAGGAGGCAGATACTTTTGTTGACCGTGATGCTATTACAGAAGAAAACTTTAAGAACTGGGCAGACTGGGCAGTTGAAAAGGGTATCGGTCTTGACTTTAACCCCACATATTTCTCACACCCCCTAAGCGAGAAAGCAACACTTTCATCAGCAGACGAGAATGTAAGAAAGTTCTGGGTAAAGCATGGTATCGCTTGTCGTAGAATCGGTGAGTATTTCTATAAGAGAACAGGTAAGGTTTGTGTAATTAACCACTGGACACCTGATGGTGATAAGGAATTCCCCATTGACACATTGACACCCCGCACACAGTTAAAGAAGAGCTACGATGAAATCTTCGAGGCTACAAAGGATGTAGAGGGCGTTATGGACGGTATCGAGTCAAAGGTATTCGGTATCGGTGCCGAAGCTTTCACAGCAGGTTCACATGAGTTCTGCATGGGTTATGTAATGAAGGCTAATAAGGACCATATCATAATGACATTGGATACAGGTCATTATCATCCCACAGAGGTTGTATCAGCTAAGCTTGGTGCAGTTTACGCATTCTCAGATCATGTATTGCTACACGTTTCACGTCCTATCAGATGGGATAGTGATCACGTTGTTGCATTTGATGATGAGACAAAGTCAATTATGGAAGAGCTTGTAAGACTTGGTAAGTTACAGGATACATATATTGCAACAGATTTCTTTGATGCTTCAATTAACAGAATTGCCGCATGGGTAATCGGTATGAGAAACACAAGAAAGGCAATGCTATATGCACTACTTCAGCCCAACGAAGCAATGAAGAAGCTTGAAGCTGATGGTGATGTATCAGGCAGACTTGCAGTTTCACAGGAATTTAAGGCAGCTCCTTTTGCACTTGTATGGGATTACTACTGTGCAAAGACAAACAAGGGTGTTGGTCTTGAATGGCTTGACAAGGTACGCGAGTACGAGAAAGATGTTCTTTCAAAGAGATAAATAAAAAAACTAAGGAGTTAGACCGAGTGTCTAACTCCTTTTTATATTAAACAGCCAATATCGGCTGGAGTTGTTTTCCTTCCAATGCAAGAGTAAGTGTATCATTCAGCTTTGCAAAGTCTGCTACAAGTGAATTTGGCTTGTGTATGTAGTCATCCTGTGAAAAAGGAATAAAGAATATATATTCACGGGTGAGGAGTCTGCCAATGTTTTCTGCCGCAGTACCAAGTCCGTCATTTGTTGAAACACCAACAACGATAGGTCTTTTATTTCTAAGGTGTGCCTTTGCTGCAAGGGTTACAGATGTGTCTGCAATTCCGTGGGAAAGCTTTGCCAATGTATTTCCTGTGCAGGGAAGAATTACAAGTGCATCCAGTAATTTTTTAGGCCCGATGGGCTCAGTTTCATAAACAGAAGATAAAATTTCATTTCCCGTAAGTTCTTTTAATTTATCCTTAAAATACTGCGCTGTACCAAAACGTGTATCAGTATTAAATGATGTTTCACTCATAATTGGGATAATATTAGCCCCTGTCGCTTTAAGGGCCGTTACCGCGTCCATAGCCTTACTAAAAGTACAAAATGACCCGCATAT
Organism: Candidatus Ornithomonoglobus sp.; assembly: GCA_045539555.1. Lineage (GTDB taxonomy): Bacteria > Bacillota > Clostridia > UBA1381 > UBA1381 > Ornithomonoglobus. The sequence goes on along the minus strand of JAZQFP010000010.1, from coordinate 11,095 downwards.
TGCAAATCCTATGTTTAAGCCGCTAAAATTCATTTCTACACCTCCTCTGAAATCATATTGCAAATTGTATCCTTGATTATAATTCCTGCGGTTACAGGGGCAACCTGGCCTGGTAAAGACAATGCCCAGATAACTTTAAGCCCCAACTCCTTTGCCTTTTCAAAATCAACACCGCCAGGCTTTGAGGCAAGGTCAATAATGACAGAGTCAGGAGAAATATTATTAAGCTCGTTACTGTCAAGGATAAGAGCAGGAACGGTGTTAAATATAATATCAAATCTATCCAGTTTATTTTTTGCTTCATTGAGAGACATTGGTATGTATCCGTGTCCCTCGATAAGTGCAAGGTCAGCATATTTTCGTGCAGTAACATAAGTTTTAGCACCTAATGCAGACAGTGATTTTGCTAAGATTTTACCTACTTTGCCGTAGCCAAGAACAAGGCATTTGCTGTTATGTATGGTTATACTTGTTTCATTCATTGCAATAGCGATTGCACCCTCTGCGGTAGGAATAGCGTTTTTAATAGCCAGTTCATCGCGGGACATATAATCTTTATGTTTAATGCCCTTTCTTGAAAGCTCCTCTGAAAACTCTTTTGAAATTCGTCCGCCAAAAACAAGGGAAGAGGGGTTTATGTGCTTCACAAATCTCTTAATTGTAAGTTTGTTATCACAATAAGGTGTGTTTATATATAAACCGTCAAAAGACACAGGAACGGGTAGAATTATAATCTCATTATCAAGAGCTATATCAATGTTATCTGTTTCTGTTACATTATTATCATTGATAGAATCTTTGAAGCCGTACAAAGTAACATCATATCCGTCAGTCGCCATCATTTTTGCCAGAGTAATCTGTCGTAAGTCTCCGCCAATAACTCCTACTGATTTGAACATGATTAACATCTCCTTTCGCATACTGATATCAGTTAAGTTTTATGATATACTATGCGAAACAAATAAAATATGACACGAAAAAAGCATCGGCAAAATACCGATGCTTTTTATTTATTCTGATTCAATTTCAAGACCGTTTGAAGGTGCGATTGTAGCCGTTTTTGGAGGCTCTGTTACCGCGGGTCTTGCAGTTGGTTTTGTAGTTGCAACAGGCTTTTGAGTTTCGGGAGTTTTTGTTTCCTTGGGTTTACTTGTTGGTTTTGCTGTTGCTTTTTCTGTGGGTTTGGAAGTTGCATTATCTGTTGCTTCTTCTGTGTTAGTGGGTTCTTCTGTTACATCCTCGTCTTCGTCTGGAACATCCTCTGGTTCTGCACCTGAGAAGTCTATTTCATCAAGACGACTGAATGTGTAACCGTCATCTTTTAGCTTTTCGATTAAGTCATCAAGCATTTCCGCAGTTGCAGCATTACGGTTAGTGTTATGCATCTCAATTATAAGATTATTAAGCTGTGGAATACTGCTTGTAAAGAAGTTCAACAACTGCTCAGCAGTTCTTGATGAGTTTGAATCGCCGATTGTAGTGTTCCAATCACAGTAATAATATCCGTTCTTGGCAAGTTCGTCTTTGTAAAGCTGTTTCTCTAAACCGTAGTTGGTATTTTCATATCCGCCGCCAAGGAAACGGTATAACTTAATTGGTTTCTTTGTTGAGGGTGAATTTTCAACAATAAGTTTATATGTTTTTTCAACTTCATCCATAAATGTGGTCTTGTCTGCATACAATGTATCAGGGTCGCCTGACATTGAAAGGGGAAGAACAAGGTGTCCTTCTTCCATTGCTCTTGTACATAAATACGGATATTTCTCAATATCTTCACCTGTCATAAAGAATGTTGCTTTTACATTGTAACGACGTAATACATCTAATATTTCAGGCGTAATATTTTTTGCAGGACCCTCATCAAATGTTAAATATACATGCTTCTTCTGCCCTGAATTTTTAATAACATCAAGCCAGTCATTTTCGCCCTCTTCGGGGTCTGGAATTGCAGGGTCAAATGAAGAATCTTTTGGACCTGCGGTTTCCTGAGGCACGTTTGTTGTTACTGCGGGAACATTATTTTCAGGACCCTTAGCACACTTTACAATACTGCTTACTAAAATATAAGCAAGTAGAATAAGAGCCACAATAAACACCAAACGGCGTATTTTACGCATTCTTTCGCGTTTTATATGTTGTTTTCTAAGCCTTTCACGGCGTCTTGCTTCGAAATCTTGTGATAAAGCCACGTTTTTCACCTCTAAGTAAAATAATAAAAACGGAGTATAATCTCCTGACATTTTAATTATACAACAAGAAATGACAAAATTCAATCATTTTCTCAAAAATTTATGAAATAAATAAGGAGGAATTTTATGTTCAAAAGACTTTTGGCTTTGTGCCTTGTTTTGTGTACATTAACAGGGTGCGGCACGACTGAACTTACAGTAAATTCAAATGTGAGTTATGACAGTCTTGACAATAAGGGTATGGGTTGGGGATTTGTAAGGCGAAAAGGAGAGGAGCCTGATATTCCTGTTTCACAGAAGAATATTCTAAAAACATATAACGGGTTTTATTTAGGTAATACTAATGAGAAATGTTTATATCTTACTTTTGACGAGGGATATGAGAATGGCTATACGGCAATGATTCTGGATGTTTTACAAAAGACAGAAACTCCTGCAGCATTTTTTGTAACGGGACCCTATCTTGAAGGTCAGGAGGAACTTATTAAGAGAATGATAAACGAGGGGCATACTGTTGGCAATCACACAGTAAATCATTTCAATTTACCAAAACAGAATGTAGATGTTATTAAGAATGAGCTGACAGAACTCAACAAAAAATGTGAACAGTTATATGGATATAAAATGGAATATATGCGTCCTCCTGAGGGTGAATTCTCCGAAAGGTCATTGGCGGTTACCAATGATTTGGGACTAAAAACAATAATGTGGAGTTTTGCGTACAAAGACTGGGATGTAAACAATCAAAAGGGTGCAGATTATGCCTATCAATCGGTAATGCCCTATTTACATAATGGCGCAATAATTCTTCTCCACGCCGTATCGTCAGATAATGCAACGGCGTTGGAGAGAATTATAAATGATGCAAAGGCAGAGGGGTATGTATTTAAGAGCATTACTGAATTATAACCCTTTTGTTATCTTTTACAAGCTGGGAGTTTATATTAGATTTTGGTACAATAATAACAGCGCGTGGATACATAAATAAAAGCTGACGTATATGTGCTTCGTCATTCTCAGGATCAAGAGGCGAATAAACAACTGTATCAATATTTTTATTTCTACGGTCAAAGTAAAGGCACAGCCAAAGTAATATAACTCCCAAAAGCACAATGGCAAAAGCTAATACAATCATAAAAATCATCCTTAATCTGAATTGTGTTTTATTATATGTTAAGGTGTCATAAAATGTGATTTTACCATTGACAAAAGACAGTAAAAAGGTTAAAATATATGTATTGCAAAAATCTAAGGAGGAAACATAATGGGATTAACATTGACAGAGAAAATTCTCTCAGCACATCTTGTTGAGGGAGAAATGATAAAAGGAACAGAGATAGGTATTAAGATAGATCAGACGCTTACTCAGGATGCAACGGGCACAATGGCATACCTTGAATTTGAGGCTATGGGAGTTCCCAGAGTAAAGACAGAGCGTTCTGTGGCATATATTGACCATAATACATTGCAGAATGGTTTTATGAATATGGATGACCACCGTTTCATTGGCTCAGTTGCAAAGAAGCATGGTATTTATTTTTCACGTCCTGGTAATGGTATCTGTCATCAGGTACACCTTGAAAGATTTGGTGTCCCTGGCAAGACTCTTATCGGTTCTGATTCACATACACCCACAGGCGGCGGTATTGGTATGATAGCTATCGGTGCAGGTGGTATGGACGTTGCAGTTGCAATGGGCGGCGGTACATATTATATTACTTGTCCCAAGGTTGTTAAGGTAGAACTTACAGGTAAGCTGCAACCATGGGTAGCTGCCAAGGATGTTATTTTAGAGGTATTAAAGCGTCTTTCTGTTAAGGGAGGCGTTGGTAAAGTAATTGAGTATTGTGGTGAGGGTGTAAAAACCCTTTCAGTACCCGAACGTGCAACCATTACAAATATGGGTGCGGAGCTTGGTGCAACAACATCAATATTCCCGTCAGATGAAATCACCCTTGAATTCTTAAAGGCACAGGGCAGAGCAGATGTATATACACCCCTTTGTGCAGACGCGGATGCAGAGTACGACGAAGTTGTAGAAATCAACCTTAGTGAGCTTGTTCCTATGCTTGCATGTCCTCATTCACCTGATAACATTAAGAGTGTTGCAGAACTTGGTGAAATGAAGATTGATCAGGTATGTATCGGTTCATGCACAAACTCATCACTAATGGATATGATGAAGGTTGCCCACATCTTAAAGGGCAAGACAGTACATCCTGATGTATCACTTTCAATCGCTCCCGGCTCAAAGCAGGTATTATCAATGCTTGCAGAGAACGGTGCATTGGCAATTATGTTAGAGGCTGGTGCAAGAGTATTGGAGAGTGCTTGTGGTCCTTGTATCGGTATGGGTCAGTCTCCTAATTCAGGCGGTATCTCATTAAGAACATTTAACCGTAACTTTGAGGGTCGTTCAGGTACTGCTGATGGTCAGATTTACCTTGTTTCACCTGAACTTGCAGCAGCATCAGCTATTGCAGGTGTACTTACAGACCCGAGAACACTTGGCAAGATGCCAAAGTTTAAGATGCCCAAGAAATTTTTGGTAAATGACAATATGATAGTTCCGCCCGTTGATGAGGCAGATATGGATAGTGTTGAGGTACTTAGAGGACCTAATATTAAGCCGTTCCCCACATCAGAGGCAATGCCTGAGACAATAGAGGCAGGTGTAAGCTTAAAGGTGGGCGACAACATTACAACAGACCACATTATGCCCGCAGGTGCAAAGATATTACCCTTGCGTTCAAACATCCCTGAGATTTCAAAGTATTGCTTTGCAGTATGCGATGAAAAGTTCCATGACAGAGCATTGGAAATGGGTAAAAGTATCGTAATCGGCGGTTCAAACTACGGTCAGGGTTCATCCCGTGAACATGCAGCATTGGCACCCTTATATCTTGGAGTTAAGGCAGTTATTACAAAGTCATTTGCCCGTATTCACATGGCAAACCTTATAAATGCAGGTATCATTCCTATGACATTCAAGGATGAGGCAGATTATGATAAGATTGACCAGATGGATGAGTTGAAGATAGAGAATGTTGCAAAGCAGATTGCCGATGGCAACATTATCAAAGTTACAAACGTAACAAAGGGCTTTGACTTCGAATGTGAGGTTAATTTCTCACACAGACAGAAAGAGATGCTATATGCAGGTGGACTGTTAAACTACACAAAAAATAATGGCTAAATAATAAGCGGAGAAGGAAACTTCTCCGCTTTTATTTTTTGAAATTAGGGGTAGATTTTTTGTTTTAATTATGGTATAATTATTATATATATTTTTAATCGAGGGATAAAGATGGCAGGAAAGAAAAATACAAGTTCAAAGAAAAAAACAAATACTAAGAAAAAAGCACCTAAGAAGCAGGGAAGTATCTTTGCTACACCTATATTTATCCATGGTGCAGTCTGGGCAGTACTCTTTATGTTTACGGCCTTATTTATGTATATAAACACAGACGCTGTATTAGCAGAAGCATCAAGGAGTGTGCTTGGTGGAATATTTGGTGTAATGGCATATATGGTCCCCATAATTTTTGGTGGAACACTCATTTATCTTGTTTACACAAAATCAGTTAAGATGCTATGGCTGAAATTCTCTCTTACAGTTCTTGCACTGATATGTATTTGTTCAATCATAGGAATTTTTGCAGATTATGGGACAGGCAGTGCTTATGAAATCTGTTCACAGAGAGTAACAGGTGGTGGTATTGTAGGTGTTTCAGTAGCAGAATTTCTTGAAACATATATAGGTGCAGTGGCGTCATTTATAATTCTCTTTGTATTGTTTGTAGTTCTTGCCTGTGTAATATCAAGAGTTAACATTATCCCTTATATTGAAAAAGGTTTTAAGTGGGTTGCAGGTTATTCAAAGGAATTAACCGAGAATGCAAAGGAAAGACGTGAAGCCCGTATTGCAGAAGAGGAAGAGGTGCCTGAAACAACTATTGTTTTCAGCGATGGCTTTGATCCTTTGGCAGACAGAAAATTATCCCATAACATCCCTGAGAATGACAAGTTGCCTGAAAGTTTAAGTAAGCGAATTGGTAAAAAGCAACGCCGCGGTAATGAAAACGCCATGGATGTTGTAAACGATTTTGCAGACGATGTTTATGGCGGCAGAGTTGTTACAAATGAGGGCGTTTATAAAGACGATGTAACGGGCGAGGAAAAGTTTGATTTATACAATATGGACTTCACTCAGGATGGTGAGGATGTAGCTCCTGAGAGCGAAGCAAAACAACCTCGTGAAAAGAATTTAACAGAGATTGAAAAGGAAGCATACAAGGGCGAAATCGAGAATGCACTTTCAGAGGAGATTATTGAATATACATTCCCGACCCTTGATTTATTAAATAAAACAAAGCATATTGAAAATGACAAACGCCGTGAGTTATATACAAAGGCAGAACAGTTAATTGATGTACTTGACAACTTCGGTGTTAAGGCGAAGCCTGTGCAGGTAACACAAGGCCCCACAGTTACAAGATACGAAATTCAGCCTGAGAGTGGTACAAAGCTTTCAAAGATAATCGGTCTTGCAGACGATATTGCATTAAACCTTGCAGTATCAACTGTACTTATAGCTCCTGTACCTAATAAAGCGGGAATAGTAGGTGTTGAGATACCGAATAACAATGTAACCCCCGTTACAATTCGTGAAATGCTTGATTCACCCGAGTTTAAGAATGCCAAGTCAAAGTTAACGGTATGTCTTGGTAAGGACATCGGCGGTAATGTAGTTGTGGGTGATATTGCAAAATGGCCCCATGCTCTTATTGCAGGTGCAACAGGCTCAGGTAAGTCAGTATGTATAAATACTATTGTTACATCAATTTTATATAAGGCAGATCCCAGCGAGGTTAAGCTTATAATGGTTGACCCCAAGCAAGTTGAATTGGGTATATATAATGGCATACCACACTTACTTATCCCCGTTGTAACAGAGGCTAAAAAAGCGGCGGGTGCGCTTAACTGGGCAGTATCTGAAATGATGCGTCGTTATGAGTTATTCAAGAATACTGGTGTAAGAAAGATAGACGTATATAATAAGCAAATGGAAAAAACAGGTGGTGAAAAACTACCCCAGATTGTAATTATTATAGACGAACTTGCTGACTTAATGATGGTAGCTGCAAAAGAGGTAGAGGACTATGTGTGCCGACTTGCGCAACTTGCCCGTGCAGCAGGAATTTATTTGATAATTGCAACACAGAGACCGTCAGTAGATGTTATTACAGGTCTTATTAAGGCAAACATTCCATCAAGAATTGCATTCTTTGTTTCATCTCAGGTAGATAGCCGTACAATCATTGATAAGGCGGGAGCAGAGAAACTTCTTGGTATGGGTGACATGTTGTATTTCCCTGCGGGTGCAAGAGCAACGACACGTGTTCAGGGTGCGTTTGTATCCGACGAAGAGGTTGAGAGAATAGTTGAGTTTATTAAAGACTCATCACCTGAGACGCATTACAGAGAGGACCTTGAAGAACATATTGAGCGTATCTCACTTGGTGAGAATGGTGTAACACCCGACAAGGAAGAGGATGGAGACGCGTTATTGCCTGATGCTATTGAACTTGCAATGAGCCTTGGAAATATTTCCACATCAATGATTCAACGCAGACTTGGCGTTGGCTACTCCCGTGCGGGAAGAATTATTGACCAGATGGAAGCAAGAGGAATAATATCTCCCGCTAACGGCTCAAAGCCCCGTGATGTTTTAATTTCACACGCGGATATGTTATTTGACAGTCCCTCGGAGGAAGATTTTGATGAATAATTTCTTGCCCATATCAAAGGCAGATATGAATAACCGAGGCTGGGACTACTATGATTTTTTATACATAGTAGGAGATGCGTATGTTGACCATCCCAGCTTTGGTCATGCAATTATTTCCCGTGTTCTTGAAAAGAGAGGTTACCGTGTGGCAATTTTGCCTCAACCTGACTGGCATAGTGCAAAAGAACTTAAAGAATTTGGCAGACCCCGTCTTGGAGTTCTGGTAAGTGCGGGAAATATTGACAGTATGGTAAATCACTATACTGTAAGTAAAAAGAAGCGTCATGACGATGTTTACTCACCTGGTAATCAGTCAGGTAAAAGACCTGACAGAGCAACCATTGTATATTGTAACCTTGCCCGTGAAGCCTTTGGGAATATTCCCATAATTATAGGCGGAGTTGAGGCAAGTTTACGCCGTTTTGCTCATTATGATTATTGGTCTGACAAGGTTAGACGTTCTATTCTGTTTGATTCCAAAGCAGACATTTTGACCTACGGAATGGGCGAAAGACAACTCCCTGAAATTGCAGACATGCTTAATATGGGAATTGATATTGGAGATATCACAACCGTTCCTGGAACGTGTTTTATATCGCCTCATTGCGATGGTTATAAGGAGATTCCCTCATACGAAGAATGTGTTGAGGACAAGAAAGCTTATGCAATATCATGCCGTGAGCAATATCTCGAACAAAACCCGTATACAGGTGAAGCATTGGCACAAAGACACGGGGACAGGTATCTTATTCAACTGCCTCCTCAACCACCCCTTACAACAGAGGAGTTGGACGAGGTTTATGACCTTCCGTATATGCGGACATACCATCCTGTGTATGAGGAATATGGCGGTATAAAAGCAATCGAAGAGGTTAAGTTCTCTTTAAGTTGCAATCGCGGATGTTACGGAAACTGTAATTTCTGTGCCCTTGCTTTTCATCAGGGCAGAGTTGTTACATCAAGAAGCGATGAGAGTCTTATAAAAGAGGCAGAACTAATGATAAAAGACCCTGATTTTAAGGGTTACATTCATGATGTGGGAGGACCCACGGCAAACTTCCGTGATTACGCATGTGAAAAGCAGAAAACACAGGGTGCGTGTAAATTAAAGCATTGTCTTTATCCCGAGCCCTGTAAGAATATGAAAATTGACCATAGCAGATATTTGAATCTGCTACGGAAGCTAAGAAAATTAAAGGGCGTTAAAAAGGTATTTATCCGTTCAGGTATAAGATTTGATTATTTACTTGCAGATAAAAATGATACATTCTTTAAGGAGCTTTTGAAATATCATGTATCAGGGCAGTTAAGGGTCGCTCCTGAACACGTTTCTGACAATGTGTTAAAACATATGGGTAAGCCCTGTAACGCTGTTTATAACGAATTTTCAGATAAATTTTATAAACTAAATGAACAAATGGGACTTAATCAGTATATAGTTCCATATCTTATGTCAAGCCACCCTGGCTCAACCTTGCGTGATGCGGTGGCATTGGCAGAGTATCTTAACCGTAACAGAATAAACCCGCAGCAAGTACAAGATTTTTATCCTACACCAGGAACGATTTCTACTTGTATGTATTATACGGGACTTGACCCTATGACTATGAAAAAAGTCTATGTTGCAAGGTCTCCTAAGGAAAAAGCAATGCAAAGGGCAATGTTACAGTTTAAGAACCCCGAAAATTACGGCATAGTCCGTGAGGTGTTAATAAAGGTTGGAAGAGAAGACCTTATTGGTAAATCTCAAAAATGTCTTGTTCCGCCAGAGGGGACAGAAAATAGAAGAGGAAAGGTAAACGGAAATGGCAAAGTTACTAATGGGCAAAGAGGTGTCCGACAGAATAAAGAACGAAATGATAGGCGAGGTGGAGGCTCTCAAAAAAGAGGGCATAAATCCGGGTCTGGCAGTAATTTTAGTAGGCGAGGACCCCGCAAGTAAGGTTTATGTTTCCAACAAGAAAAAGGCTTGTGAGTATATAGGCATAAACTCTTTTGAGTATAAGCTTCCTGAAACTGCAACAGAAGAAGAGGTTTTGGAGCTTATTGATAAATTAAACAAAGACAATACTGTTTCAGGCATTCTATGTCAGTTGCCCGTACCCAAGCATATTAACGAGGAATCAATTATAAATGCAATAGATCCTAAAAAGGACGTAGACGCCTTTCATCCCATAAATGTGGGTAAGATAATGACAGGTAATTACGACTTTGTTCCGTGTACTCCTGCGGGTGTTATGGAGCTTATAAAGGAATCTGGTATTGATGTTTGTGGTAAAGAATGTGTTGTGGTGGGCAGATCAAACATTGTAGGAAAGCCTATGTCAATGTTATTGCTTCATAAAAACGGCACAGTAACCATTTGCCATTCAAAGACACGGGACTTAAAAGAAAAAACAAAGTCAGCAGATATTTTAGTTGCAGCGGTTGGAATTCCTAATTTTATTACAGGTGATATGATAAAGCCAGGGGCTGTTGTAATTGATGTTGGTATAAACAGAATTGCACCAAAAACACTTGTTGGAGATGTGGAATTTGAAAGTGCAGAGAAGGTTGCAGGTGCAATAACTCCCGTACCTGGCGGTGTAGGACCTATGACAATTGCAATGCTAATGAAAAACACTCTTAAAGCGGCACAAATAAATAAGACAATATAACTATACCTAATTTCCAAAAAATGTTAATGAGATATTGTGTTTTATTTGTAAATTGAACAAATTTTTTTAATTCATTTGACACCTATATCTAATTAATGTATACTATAACTTGTATACAGTTTAATTGTATTAGAATTTCGAAAGGAGAATTTTACTATGACATTCGAGAGCGCATTAAAGACACTTAAGACAAAGTTCAAGAACGTAGATGCCACAAAACTTGCAGATATGGCAGTTCAGGTAACACTAACTGATGAAGATTGTGGCGGTACACTATATTTTAAGGCAGTAGACGGCAACTTGGAGGTTGCAGGTTACGATTATCGTGATAACGATGCGATAATAGATATTGAGAGAAAGGCATTGATGGATATTCTATCAGGTAAGCTAACTCTTGATACAGCTATTGAAAAGGGTAAAGCAACTGCAAAGGGTAACTTTGAGAAGCTTGATACTCT
>JAZQFP010000009.1:0-4671 GCA_045539555.1 Candidatus Ornithomonoglobus sp. | reverse complement strand
AAGGCAAACCGTGTAAGAATTGTCTCTGTTGGCAGACTTGTTCGTCGTAAAGGTTTTGACCGTTTACTTATAATTATGAGAAAGTTTATGAAAGAAAATATAAACTGTGAACTTATAATTGTTGGTGATGGTTCGCGTCGTCAGGAGCTTGAAGGTTATGTGAATTATCATAATTTAAGTGATATGGTAACATTTACGGGTTATTGCGACAACCCCTATAAGTACATAAACAGTGCAGACTTAGTTGTGCTTCCGTCAAGAGCCGAGGGTTACAGTACAGTTGCAACGGAATCTGTTATTATTGGTAAACCCACGGTGGTTTGTGATTGTTCAGGTATGTCTGAGATTTTTGGCGATTCCGAGTATGGCGTAATTGTACCAAACAATGAAGATGATTTGTACGAGGCTGTAAAGAAAATGGTAACGGATGAAGAATATCGTGAACATTACAGATTAAAAGCTTGTGAGAGGGGCAAGAGCTTCACAAAGGAAACAAGAATAACGGAGCTTAAAAAACTGTTTCAATAAGGGTTAACATGGAGGTTTATATGGATTTAAGAGAATATACAAAATACCTGACACATATTCTTTCCTGTGCAGTAACGGGTAAAACACCTGATACAATGCCAGAGGAATTGGATGAGACGGTATTCTTAGAGCTATGTAAATTTCATAAACTCGAAAATATAGTTTACCTTACGATAGGAGATAGGCTTTCACCTCAGGGGAGAGCATTCCTTGAAGAAACATATAACAGACTTTTATTCATTCAGGCGACACAGCAGTATTATCTTGATACTATTGAGGAAGAGTTTGAGGAAAAGGAAATTCCATATCTTATACTCAAAGGCCGTGAACTTGCGAAGCTATATCCTTCCGAGGATATGAGACAGTCATCAGATTTTGACATTTATATTGGCCGTGAAAACTCAGCAAAAGCTCGGGATATAATGGTAGATTTGGGCTTTGAAATCTTAGCATATAATGACCACGATGATGACCATGATGAATATGTTGCAGATAAGTGTGTTTTATGCGAACTTCACAGAGTACTTATTCAGGATACTCATCCGTGGCAGAACGAATGTAATAAAATGCCTGGCAGAATGGTATTAAAAGACGGCACTAAATATTGCTACAACCTGACACTTGAAGATTTTTATGCATATAATCTTGCCCATGCGGCAAAGCATATGAAACTAAGCGGTGTTGGAATAAGGGTATTCCTTGACCAGTGGCTTATATTAAAAGAATATAAAGACCAACTTAATTGGGACAAGCTTAATGATATTTTAGACAAATGTAATTTAACGGAGTTTAATAAAAATACCACTGAGCTTTGTAAATACTGGTTTGAGGGAGAAACACCTGAGGATACAGTGAAAATTGAGGAAATGGCAGACTATGTTGCCCGTAGCGGTTGGGTAGGAACAGAGGAGCAAATGACAGCAACAGAGGTTGCAGAAAATGCTGGTGCTACAAAATCGCGAAATGTTGCAAAAATAAAGGCAATGTGGGCTGTTCTGGCGTCACCTTATGAGAGTATGGTAGAGAGGTATCCATTTTTAAGAAAGCATAAATGGCTGACCTTTTTCTGTCGTATACATCGTGTATTTAATGCCTTGTTTAATAAGCGCGACCTTGTAAAAAAGGTAGCGGGAGAAATGGATAAAGGCGATATGGACTTAGGCGTAAAGCTTGTGAAGTTCAAGAAAAGTATAGGTCTGTAAGGAGGAAAATATGAAAATATTAGTAACGGGAGCAAAAGGCTTTGTGGGTAAAAACCTTGTTGCAACCCTGAAAAATGTAATAGAGGGTAAGGATAAGACCCGTGGGATAAGTGAAGATTTAGAAGTTTTTGAATATGATATTGATACTGACCCAGCCTTACTTGATAAATTCACGAAAGAATGTGATTTTGTATTCCACCTTGCAGGAGTAAACAGACCTAAGGATGAAAAGGAATTTATGGAGGGTAACTTTGGTTTTACATCAACCCTTCTTGATAACCTTAAAAAATATGGTAACAAAGCACCTGTGTTAATTACCTCGTCAATTCAGGCAGAGCTTAATAACCCCTATGGTGAGAGTAAAAAAGCAGGTGAAGATTTAATATTTAATTATGGTAATGACAATGGTGTTGAAACTTATGTATACCGTCTGCCTAATGTATTTGGTAAATGGTGCAGACCTAACTACAATAGTGCTGTTGCAACATTCTGCCATAACATAGCTCATGATTTACCCATAACGGTAAATGATCGTAGCTATCAGATGACATTGGTTTATATAGACGATGTTGTGGACGAGCTTATTAACGCCTTAAAGGGTAATGCTAACAAGATAAGCGAATTCTGTAAAGTTCCTGTGGAGCATAAAATTACTCTTGGAGAGATTGCAGATTTAATTGAAAGCTTCCGTGAAAGCAGAAACAATCGGTATATTCCCGATATGCCCGAGGGTAGTTTTTCAAAGAAACTTTATAGTACATATTTAAGCTATCTGCCAAGAGACAAGTTCAGTTACCCTCTTGTAATGAACTGTGATAACCGTGGCTCCTTTACAGAGATGTTCAAGAGTATTAACACGGGACAGGTAAGTGTAAATATTTCTAAGCCCGGCATTACAAAGGGTGAGCATTGGCACAATACAAAGAACGAGAAATTCGTTGTTGTTTATGGCAAGGGAGTTATCCGATTCAGGAAACCTGATGAGGATGAGATATATGAATACTATGTTTCAGGGGACAAGCTTGAAGTAGTAGATATTCCCGTAGGCTTCACACATAATATTGAAAACTTAGGGGACACAGATATGATAACAATAATGTGGTGTAACGAGTGTTTTAACCCCGACAAACCTGACACATATTTCGAGGAGGTCAAGAAAAATGGCTAAATTAAAACTAATGACAATAATCGGCACACGCCCTGAGATAATTCGTCTTAGTGCGTGTATAAAGGCTTGTGATAAGTATTTTGATCAGATTCTGGTACACACAGGTCAGAACTATGATTATACTTTGAATCAGGTATTCTTTGATGATTTAGGACTTCGTGAGCCTGATTATTACCTTGATGCCGTAGGTAAGGACTTGGGTGAAACAATGGGTAACATTATTGCCAAATCTTATGACCTTATGGTAAAGGAAAAGCCTGATGCGGTGTTTGTATTAGGTGATACAAACTCATGCTTGTCAGTAATCGGTGCTAAGAGATTACATATTCCCATATTCCATATGGAAGCAGGTAACCGTTGCTTTGATGAGTGTCTGCCAGAGGAAACAAACAGAAGAATAGTTGATATTATTTCTGATGTTAATATATGTTATAGTGAACATGCCCGTCGTTATCTTAACGCGTCAAGTGTTGCCAAGGAGAGAACTTATGTTGTAGGCTCACCGATGGCCGAGGTGTTACATAATAATCTTGATGCAATTAAGGCAAGTAATGTATTGGAAAGACTTGGCTTAGAGAAAGGCAAGTATATTCTTTTATCAGCTCATCGTGAGGAAAATATTGATACAGAGAAGAATTTCTTTAATCTTATGAACTCCGTAAATGCTATGGCAGAGAAGTATGATATGCCTATTTTGTACTCATGCCATCCGAGAAGTAAAAAGTTTATTGAGGCGCGAGGCTTTAAGTTTGATAAGCGTGTTATACAGCATGAGCCCTTGGGCTTCCATGACTATAATAACTTACAGATGAATGCCTTTGCAGTTGTATCTGATAGCGGAACATTGCCTGAGGAGAGTAGCTTCTTCTTATCAATCGGAAACCCCATTCCCGCAGTATGTATAAGAACAAGTACAGAACGCCCCGAGGCTCTTGACAAGGGTAACTTTATTCTTGCAGGAATTTCTGATGACGGAGTATTACAGGCGGTTGATGTTGCGGTAGAAATGAATAAAAACGGCGACTTAGGCTTACCTGTACCTAATTACACAGATGAAAACGTATCAGTTAAGGTAGTAAAGTTAATTCAAAGCTACACAGGCGTAGTAAATAAAATGGTATGGAGAAAGGATGTATAATATGAAAATAGCAGTTGCAGGAACAGGCTATGTTGGTCTTTCCAATGCCATATTATTAGCGCAAAATAACACGGTTTATGCCGTTGATATTATACCTCAAAAGGTAGAAATGATAAACAACAAAAAATCACCCATTGTAGACGCTGAAATTGAGGAGTATCTTTCAACAAAGGACCTTGATTTAACTGCAACAACGGACAGTGATTTAGCATACAAAGATGCAGAGTTTGTTATTATTTCAACACCTACAAACTATGACCCCAAGCTTAATTATTTTGACACATCAAGTGTTGAGACGGTTATAGAAAAGGTAATGGCAACAAACCCTGATGCCATAATGATTATAAAGTCAACAGTGCCTGTTGGCTATACAAAATCTATTCGCGAAAAGTATAACTGTGAGAATATACTATTTTCACCCGAGTTCTTGCGTGAGGGCAAGGCATTGTATGACAATCTACACCCGTCAAGAATAGTTGTTGGTGCACCACAAAACGATGCAAGACTGGTTGAAAAGTCAAAGCAGTTTGCAGACCTATTGGCTCAGGGTGCTATTAAAGAGGATATTCCTAAGTTATTTACTGACTTAACAGAAGCAGAGGCAATTAAGCTTTTTGCCAATACATATCTTGCCC
>JAZQFP010000008.1:0-4622 GCA_045539555.1 Candidatus Ornithomonoglobus sp. | reverse complement strand
CAACAGTTGGTGCTCCTCCACGGGATACATCAAGAGATACACCAAGAGTTTTAAAGCGTCGCTTCTGACAAATGCTAAATGACTTATCTTCTTTCGATATATTCATTGCCAGGAGAAAATATCCTCTGGTAAGATTTGATTTAGTGTCATAACCTATGACGGCTTTTGTGCCGTCATAGGTTACTTTTACCCCATCAAATTCTTCGTAGGTTATGTCAATATCTTTTTTAAACTCAACAAGATCAAATATGTAATTTTTAATAAACTCCATATGGATTAGTCCCCTTTTATTTGATATGTAAAACTTACTGCTTTGTTATATACATTTCATTAATTGTATTTTTCTTATTTACGGTGTTACCAAAAAGTCGCAATCTTATAAATTTAACATTTTCTGACTTGGCATTAAATATTTCGAATGTTGTTTTATCGCCTGTTATGACCTCACTCATGCCGTTGAATAATTCTGTATATGTTTCGCCGTCGGCAGAGACTTCAATGGCAAATTTAGCCTGTCTCATGTGGCGGTTATTCCAGATAATGGCAATATCCTTAATGTCATTTACTTCTTCAAGTTCAATAATGAGCCATTCATCAGTTCCTTCATTGGTAAAGCCTGTTGCAGCGTTATTATCAACAGCATTGTATGGATAATTCGAAGTTTCATAACTACTTGCTTTAAGATCCTTTATGCGTACTCTTGTGGGATCGTCAAGATTAACTATATTCTTGGAATTATCAACCCTCTGGAAAGTGCTTGTAACCCAGACAATATCACCAAGTGCACCGTAGGATACTGTTACATCAAATACAGCCGGCAGGTCTTTGTAGTTGATATAGAATTCGCCATCTATAATTTTTACCGGACTTGTAAGTGTGAGTGTTTTTGTTTCGCCATCTGCTGTTAGGGTAAATTCGTGTGAATCAGCCTTTAATACTGCAGTTCTTGTTTGAGGATCATCATATACAGTTACTGTCATTGTGTCTCCATTTACCTGAGGAACAGCCAAGTCATCTATAAAACTTATTTCTTTTTTTAGTGGAATATAAATTTCGTTATCGAGCTTAACAGGCAGAACACTTGAATAAATTACGCTGTTATGCTTGAATTTTGTTTTAGCCTGTATCGAAGTATCAACACGGGCAAGAATGCTTAAATCCTTGTTATAGGGTTTTACATACTGTCTTGTTTTGGTAATTGTATAATCACCGCATTCGCCATCAAAATAAAGCACGGTGCCATCTTTGGTTACATATTCAGAGGCAACTACCTTGCCGTCTTTTTCAACATTCCACTGACCGTCACTCAGATCACATACGGCGATTTTTACTTTTTCATCTTTTTCGCCGGGTATACCTATTTCAAACTTTCCATTATGCTTTGTTTTGGTTTTGCTAAAGAATGCAGCTCTGTCTTTGATTTTTACACCATAAAATTTATCTGTTTCCAAAAGTTTGGCATCTAAGGGCTCAGGATTTGATGAGCTCTCTCCTACCTGAATAACATTTAGGAAATAATCGGTTTTAGCCGCTGTTTTGGGACTGAGCTCAATTCTCCATTTGCCTGATTCATCACGAAGCTTGTTTGACGGAATTGCCATGTAGTTCCAGTCACCAACCAAAAATTCCTTGCCGGGTCCGCCGATTTTTGTGATTTCGGCATTATCTGCCGCGGGGAGAAGAGTATCATTTATCATTCTGCCGTTGTAGCCTGAATCATCATATCTTACTGTAGTACGGGTTCCTTCTACAACAGGCTCATGCTGAGAATGAAGAAGCCAGGTCTTTTTGAAGTTGGGGTCAGATGATGTAACACGGTCAAATACAATGAGTGCACCGGGATAAACATCATCAAAGAAATTATAGTACATAAAGGAACGTGTAAATTCTTCGGCTCTGTAGCCATAGTGCCCTGCCAGATCACCGGATAAATAGGTAAAGTCGGGCTTATTTAAATCTCTGCCCATATCCTTGCCTATTACCTCTCCGCGGGTTATACCGTTTTGCAGCGTGTCAAGGTCATTAACATTAACCTTTAATACTTCCTGACTTCCACTGTTAGCCCTTTCCTCACCTTTTACGGTAACAACCTTCTGGTCAGGATCATAAATAAGCATTGAGTTGTGAGCAATTGTT
Source organism: Candidatus Ornithomonoglobus sp. (assembly GCA_045539555.1). Lineage (GTDB taxonomy): Bacteria > Bacillota > Clostridia > UBA1381 > UBA1381 > Ornithomonoglobus. The sequence goes on along the minus strand of JAZQFP010000008.1, from coordinate 2,486 downwards.
GTCTGAGCGTAGTTTCGATTGTGATCGGAGCTAACACCTAAGTTGGATGTAACAATATTACCTGCCTGATCTACAAAAGGCTCGGACTGATATATACCGCTGTCTACGGCAAGAGGTCCTTTATAATAAACATAGAAATGACCTGCATCCTTGTGACCGTGACCACCAAAATATTTTTCGGGAGTTTTCATTGAAACTACAAAGGCATTGGAATCAAAGCCATCATCCCATGAAGAACGGGCAACCATTATGCCGGAGGCATCGCCTGTGTATATTGAAAGAGGAAGCTGTTCTCTTGGAAGAGTGCCAACATTAACATCATTTAAAAGAAGCCACAAGGCACTTGAGATAGTTCTGTCACCCATACTTGAAAGTCCCGTTCCCTTGTCACCAAGAAAAAGTTCACCTTTAAGGTATGGATCCTTAAAAAGATTTGAACCTATAAAAAGCGGTGAAGGTATGTTACCGTGTCCGCCGGTTGTGGCAGTGTAAATGTCGGAATCCTGCATAGAAACACCGCTTGGGAGACGCCTGAAAATCTGCTGATATGCATTTTCGTGCTGATTTTTGCTTATCATATCAGCACAGCCAAGCTGGTCAAGCATAAGACGGAAGAAAAAGTCTGCATTTCCCCTTACACCGGCACCATAGTCATCGCCCTGAGTGTTATAGATGTTTTCTTCAAACTTTGCATTTCTTGAGGCTACATATTCCGAAAAAAGTCTGCCTGCAACCATATTGTAGGGTTCTTCGTAGTCATCATAGATAGCAATGGTAAATGCAAAAAGATTTTTCATAAGACCAAATTCGTCGCCATGATCAGAGTTGTAGGCATTCATCTGAACAGGAGGCCAGCGAAACTCTGTTCTTGATGCATTAAGAAAAGCAAGATTTATAAGTTCTTCCTTTATTTCTTTTGGAATAATGTCGTGACACCAGTCGTATACGCAACCTGTTACAAATATTGCACATGCTCCATCACGGCTGGCAATATCACCCTCGGCAACATTAAGAGTACTCATATAATTATAAATACCATCTACGGCTTTTTTGCCCGCGGCTTCATCTCCGTTTATAAGATACAAAAATGCGTTGGCATCAATATATTCAAGATAGTTGTAGTTTGAATTATTTGAAATGTTTTTCTGATCCAGAAGGCAATCATAATCTTTGGCAGCAGCATTTAAAAGCTTATTATAAACATCAATATTCTGCTCATGAGTAAGATTTGCCTTAACCTGTGGGATCTTGTCTTTAGTAACAAAAAGACGGGGATGTTCCATTTGTGGAACTACAGGTGGAAGCGGATAAAGAAGCTTATCATAATTTACCGTTACATCATCAAGAGAAAACTTTTCAGGCATTTCTCCGAGACCTGTAGGCGGAACGCAGGCGTTATTGGTAATTATGATTTTGTCAACTATAACACGGGAGTTTCTCCAGTAATAGTTTAATGTCTGAGTACCTGTTGTAAGCTTATAACCCGCCATAGGTATCCACTGATACTCGGTGGAAGCAGTAATATTGTAATGGGTTTTTGCACCGTTAAGTCCCATTCGGCAAGTACCTGTTGTACCTTTTGTAAGCTTTAATCTGAAATAAACAAGGTAGTCGCCGTTGGTTTTAACATTCATCTTGATGGAAAATGCCGGTGGTGTTCCCGAAACTTCCGGTGCTACAGAATCGGCAGTACCCATTGTTGCATATCCGCCGGAGGCGTCGGGATCTTCAAAGGCAATGTTATAATTGTCTAAAGCCAAATCTTCTGCCTCAACCATAAGACCGCCCTCACTCATTTCAAAAACTTGCTCAGTCTGAGCATATCCTGTGAGACAGTCTGCCGGAAAATATGCAGACATAAGAACAAATGATATAACAATGGCAATAAGCCTGTTTCTCATAAAACTCATCCTTTCTTAAAGGTTATTTAATTACCCATTGGTTTATAAGGACCGGTGTAATACCGTCTTCTTTCCATACAAAAAGTTTGATTTCGTTACCTTCGTTATACGCAAGCTCAGAGGTTACAAATTCAACTATTTTATCATCAGGACTGACAATAAGGTCTTTGTCCAAAACATTGAGTCCAACAAGAGTTCCTTCATCATATACAGCAAGGTATACCTTGAATGTATAAGGATTGCCCGTATAGTTGTATAGCTTTATATTTCCCTTTGCCTTGTTTTTATCAATGTCAGCATTTATAGCAGACTGTGTAAAAATGCAGTTACTTAAAACATTTTGTGAATCGCCTAGATTTTCAAGCATGTTTTGCGGACTTGAAGACGTTGTGAAATATAATGTATCCGACAATTCGTTATATTCGGTATTGCAGCCAAGTATATTATTGAGTGCACTCGCCTGAACATATAAAGAGCCGTTATCGTCGATGAAGCTTTGTTCTGAGGATGCTTAGCTTGTATTGTTAAATGTAACAAGATTGCTGTCTTTGTAAACCAGTAGCATGTTACTTTTGTTTTTTATGG
>JAZQFP010000007.1:0-23893 GCA_045539555.1 Candidatus Ornithomonoglobus sp. | reverse complement strand
GTTGGTTAGAACAGTATTTCCAGATTGATAACTACTATAAGATTGACGGTAAGCCCGTTGTAGCAATTTATGATATTGCAAACTTTGTAAACGGACTTGGTGGCTATGAAAATGCTAAAAAGTCAATTGCATGGCTAAATGAGGAAGCTAAAAAATACGGACTTCCAGGCGTTCATTTCCAGTATATTAAGTGGGGGGATGAAAACAACAACTTTACAGGTGTTGACTCATCAAAGATTGATATTTCAGGCGGCGATTTTATCGTAGACCTTGGCTTTGAGTCTGTAACAAACTATCAGTTTGTTCACTTTATGGATATGGACCGTGATTACGGAGAGATTATAAAGGAACTTCCCGACGAATACGAGAAAATAAGAACAGGTATAAACCTGCCGTATTTCCCACACGTATCAGTTGGCTGGGATAATAACCCCAGATACATTGACAAGGTAGAGCCCGTATGTACCAATGCAACTCCCGATAAGGTAGAGGACGCAATGAGAATGGCAAAGGCTTATGCTGATAAGTATAATGATGTTCCGTTGGTTGTTGTAAACAGTTGGAACGAGTGGACAGAGACAAGTTACCTTGAACCTGATGATTTATATGGCTATGGCTACTTGGAAGCTATTAAAAAGGTGTTTGTTGACAATGATTAAAGTTAAAGGGACTGCAATGCAGACCCTTTTGTAATACAAATGTAAAGAAAAACAATGAATTTTTTATGAATTTTCTGTTGACATAGAGTGAATGTAGTGGTATAATGTAGAAAAATCATCCGTTGATGATTCCGGAATTGCAAAAGACCGGAATTTGAGGAAACTCTGGAGAAACTCCCAAAAGAGTGCCGAAGGTGCAAGATTTATCAATCGAATCTCTCAGGCAAAAGGACAGAGCAGACATTTTTATTTTAGTTTAATAGATATGTCTATGGGGATAATTCGGAGTTGCTGATTTTTAAGCAACTTTTTTTATTTTTAAGGAGGACATTATGGACGCTTTATTAAGTTTAGTTCAGAAGGTTAATGGCTATCTAACAGATTATATTCTTATATTCTTGTTAGTTGGCACAGGTTTATGGTTTACAATTAAAACCAAGTTTGTTCAGGTTCGTTGCTTTGGCGAGGGTATGAGAAAGGTGTTTGGTAACATCAAGCTTCGCGGCGGCAAGAACGAGGGCGGTTTAAGCTCATTCCAGGCACTTGCAACTGCAATTGCAGCACAGGTTGGTACAGGTAACATCGTTGGTGCATCAGGTGCTATTTTAGTTGGTGGTCCAGGTGCTATTTTCTGGATGTGGATAATTGCATTCTTTGGTATGGCAACAATCTATGCCGAGGCAACCTTGGCACAGAAGACAAGAGTTGTTAAGGAAGACGGTACGGTTCTTGGCGGACCCGTTTATTACATAAAGGAAGCTTTCAAGGGTAAGTTTGGTACATTCCTTGCAGTTTTCTTTGCAATTGCAATTATGTTGGCTCTTGGTTTTATGGGCTCAATGGTACAGTCAAACTCAATTGCAGAGTCATGTAATACAGCCTTTGGTGTTCCCACATGGATAGTTGGTGCAATCGTTGCAGCCGTATGTGTATTCATTTTCCTTGGCGGTATTCAGAGAATTGCAGCAGTTACAGAGAAACTTGTTCCTCTTATGGCTGTATTGTTCCTTGCAGGTGGCGTTGTAGTTCTTGCAATGAATATTACAAATGTTCCCGAGGCAATTGGTATGATCTTTAAGTACGCATTCACACCTGATGCTCTAATCGGTGGTGGTATCGGTTATGCCTTAAAGACAGCTATCAGCCAGGGTGCAAAGAGAGGTTTGTTCTCAAACGAGGCTGGTATGGGTTCAACACCCCACGCACATGCTCAGGCAAATGTTAAGAACCCTCACGAGCAGGGTGTAGTTGCTATGGTGGGTGTATTCATTGATACATTCGTAGTACTTACAATGACAGCATTGGTTGTAATCACAGTATTGTTTGCAGGTGAGAACGGTCTTGCAGCAGGTGATTATGCAGCAAATCTTGCAGCATCAGGCATTTCAAAGACAAATGCGATGCAGATGGCATTTACACAGACATTCTCAGGCTGGGGCAACTTTGGTAGCATCTTTATTGCAATTTGTTTGTTGTTCTTTGCATTCTCAACAATCATCAGCTGGAACTTCTTTGGTAAGCTTAACGTACAGTACTTGTTTGGCAAAAACGAAAAGGTTGGCGTTGCACTTTATTCAATAATCGCAATCGTATTTATCTTCCTTGGTTCAATCTTACAGAATGACCTTGTATGGGAGCTAACAGACTTCTTTAACTACTTAATGGTTATACCCAACGTAATTGCACTAATTGCACTTACAAAGATGGTAGATTGTGTAAAGAGAGAGAAGAAATAAGACAAATAAAAAAGCGTGGCATAAGCCACGCTTTTTTTTGTTGTGTAGGAAATTGCATAGCAATTGAGGGAACAACAAAAAAGTCAACTTATTGGAGTGAGCTTTGCGAACGACAGTCATGATAGTGACTTTTTTATATCTTAAATTTTACCAGTTCCGTTGCAACCTCTAGAAACTCTGATATTTCATTAAATGTAAGGTATGGATAATCTCTATCTGTTTTGTGATTTTTATAGTCCTTGTAATAATCTGCTATGTATTTAATCTGTACCGTTAACTGCCCCTCCTCATAATAGGGAAGATAATCATCAACAGTATCAATTTCGCATAAAACCTTATACGGCTTAAAACCCTCATTTTCCTGCAAGAACTTAAAATCGTTATCATACCAGTCTTTCTTAATAGTGTTAAGAAACAATGGGTTCTGGGCGTATTCTGCTTTATATTTAAGCTTTGTGGGGAGATAAATCATTGTTGACCACAAAGTATCGCATATAAGGTGTATGTAATAGCCAAAATAGAAATAGTATTTCTTATCTTTGGGCTTGTCCATTAAGTATTCCTTATAAAATTCGTGATAGTCGCAGAAAACCTTGGTGCCGTCAGGAGCCCAGTGGGTAACCTTAGGTGGCGGGTTAAAATCGCCAAAGCTGTCCTTTTCACCGTAACCGCAATCGGGGGCAACTGAGCCCTCTAAAAATTCGGTGATATAGTCATTGGGCACATATCCGTCATTTATTAAATTTTGAGCAATTCTCATATGTGTAATCCAAGTTGCCATTCCCAATGCCTCCTTTTTAGTCCATAGAGATATTATAAACCAAAAGGCTTGTATTTTCAAGTCGAAATATAAAAATTTGTGCAAAATAAAGCCAAGGGGTAAATATCCCCTCAGCTTATTTGAACATACCGACAACGGCGTCAACCATTTCACCCATATTTTTGAACATACCCTCAGTTTTCTTTACAAGCTTATGTCTCTGGCGGTCTGTAACGGGGTCCATTAGCATTGTAAGTCCCGCACCGATTATAATTCCCGTGCCGATACCCTTAAAGAATTGTGAATTGTTCATTACACTCTCCACCTTTATTTTTATATTTGCAAAAGCAGTATTATCTTATGAAATTTTGTGTTATATATCCGTAAAAATACTTGGAAAAACCGCCGTAAATTAGTTAATTTCTATTGACTATTTTGCTATTTGTGGTATTATAAATATATATAGAAAAAGTTTTGGGGGAGGGTATAAAATGGCGAACATAAAACCTTTTAAGGGATATTTTTATAACTCCGAGAAGGTAGGAGATGTTGCAACAGTTGTTGCGCCTACAAAGTATAATATAAGTAACGAGGAGCAGGATATACTTTATAATATGAATGAGTATAACGCTATTCGTCTTTTTGACGGGCGTACAATGACCCTTGATAACGAATATGAGAATAAATACACAAGAGCCCGTGAATATTTGAATAACTGGATAGCAAACGATATTCTTGTAAGAGACAAGGATGAGGCAATTTATCTTTACGAGGAAACGGTTGAGCTAAACGGTACAAAATACCAGAACCTTACTTATGTAGCCTTGCTCGAAATTGAAGAGTTGGGTAATGACATTCATATGTGCGAGGAGATACGCGAAATTTCAAAGCAGGACAGGTATGACTTATTGGAGGCAACAAACTCAGATTTAAGTATGATTTCCTGCCTTTATATTGACCGCAACAAGCAGTTATATCGTCTAATGACAGATTTAAGCCATAGTGAGCCTGATATTGAGTTTGACTCAAAAGATTTTGATATGCATCAGCGTATATGGCGAATTACTGACAAGAAGATTATAGAGGGAATATGCCAGTATATGAAGCAATTAAAGCTATATATTACTGACGGACAGACTCGTTACACAACTTGCTTAAAGTACCGTGATTATATGAGGGACAAAAACCCCAATCACACGGGAAATGAGTTATATAACTATACAATGGTATCATTGTTTGACTCAAACTCTGATGGTTTTGCTATTATGCCTGAGCATAGAAAAATCAAGCTTCCAGGCGGTTATTCTGAGGAGCTTTTAGTGGCATTGGCTCAGGACCATTTTAAGGTTGAAAAGATAATTGTTGACTCTCAGGACGAGAGCATAACAAACACAATGAAAAAGCAGATACAGACAAAGAGTCTTAATACTTGCCTTGCGGTTTATGCGGGTGGAAACTATTTCTACCGTTTAACCTTAAAAGACACAGACTATATTAAGAAAACCCTTTTACCTGAAATGTCAGAGTATTATTGCGGAGTGGATACGGTAGTATTAAGAAAGCTTATTATAAACGATATTTTTGGAATTGAGGAAGATTATAAGGACCTTGTTTCAACCTCAATAAGTACCCGCGAATGTGTAAAGGCAATCGAGGACGGGGACGCGGATGTAATGGTGGTATTAAACCCCGTAAAAGCAGAGGTAATAGAGAAAGTAACGGCGGCGGATGAACTGTTCCCGTTCAGGACTTTGAGCATTTTCCCGAGGCCTTCTGTGGGTGCAATAATAAACGTAAAAGAAGACTAAAAAAGTTTGAAAAAAGTGCTTGACAAAGGCAGGTATATCTGTTATAATTTAACGGTGGCCGCATAGAAACGGTTTATTAAATGTGCAAACATACCGTAATTAGCGTGTCCTCATTAAAAACAAGAGGAGGTGTAACACTATGTACGCAATTATCGTAACAGGCGGTAAGCAGTATAAGGTTTCAGAGGGCGATGTAATCTATGTTGAGAAGCTTAACGTAGAGGAAGGCGCAGAGGTAACTTTCGATACTGTACTTATGGCAGGTGAGGGCGATGCTGTAAAGGTTGGTACTCCCACAGTTGAGGGTGCAACAGTTGTAGCAAAGGCTCTTAAAAACGGCAAAGGTAAGAAGGTCGTTGTTTTCAAGATGAAGAGAAAGAAGAACGAGCGTAAGAAGAAGGGTCATAGACAGCCCTATACAAAGGTTGAGATTACAAAGATTAACGCGTAATCAGTTCGTTCAATAACAAGATTTTGATTTTCACGGAGGTGTAAAGACACATGGCACATAAAAAAGGTGTTGGTAGTACTAAAAACGGTCGTGATAGTGAGTCAAAAAGACTTGGCGTCAAGAGAGCAGACGGTCAGTTTGTTCTTGCCGGTAATATCCTTGTAAGACAGAGAGGAACAAAGATTCACCCGGGTAACAATGTTGGCAGAGGTAAGGATGACACATTGTTCGCTCTAATCGACGGTAAAGTTAAGTTCGAGAGACTTGGCAGAGACAAGAAACAGTGCAGCGTATATGCTGACTAATTAGGAAAGCACGAATCCCAAAGCGTCTGCGTTTTGGGATTTTTTCTTTCTCATAGGAGGTGTTTTCGTGTTTACAGATAAGGCTAAAATATTCATAAAGGCAGGTAACGGCGGCAACGGTGCAATTTCATGGCGTCGTGAGAAGTACGTTCCCGCAGGTGGCCCAGATGGCGGCGACGGCGGTAACGGCGGTAATGTTATATTCCACGTGGATACGGGAATGACTACCCTTATGGATTTCAAATATAAGCGTAAGTACGCAGCAAAAACAGGCATGGATGGTGCAGGTCAGCGTAAAAAAGGTAAGGCGGGGGATGACATTATTATAAATGTTCCGCAGGGTACAGTAGTTCGTGATGCTGAGTCAAACCTTATTATTGCAGATTTGTCAGATCCTGAAAAAGATGTAATTGTAGCCAAAGGCGGTAATGGCGGTTGGGGTAATTCTCACTTTGCAACGGCTATCCGTCAGGCGCCAAACTTTGCAAAGAATGGACAACCAGGTGAGGAAAGAGAGGTTATCTTAGAGCTTAAACTTTTGGCGGATGTTGGCCTTGTAGGCTTCCCCAATGTTGGTAAGTCAACCTTGCTTTCGATGACAACAAAGGCACAGCCCAAGATTGCAAATTACCATTTTACGACCCTTGAACCTAACTTAGGTGTGGTTGATTTAGGTGATAGCCGTAGTTTTGTAATGGCAGATATCCCTGGTATTATTGAGGGTGCAAGTGAGGGTGTTGGCTTAGGACACGAGTTTTTGCGACACATTGAACGTACCCGTGTTTTAATTCACGTGGTAGATGTATCAGGCATTGAGGGCAGAGACCCCATAGAAGATTTTGATATAATTAACGAAGAGCTTTCGGCTTACGATATGGCACTTGAAGAAAGACCGCAGATTGTGGTTGCAAACAAGTGTGATATTATTCAGGATGAGGATAAATACAACGAATTTGTAGCGGAAATGGAAAGACGCGGACACAAAGTGTTCCAGATTTCTGCGGCAACAGGAAGCGGTGTTGATGAGCTTATGAAATACACCTACGGTGAGTTACAGAAGCTTCCGCCCATTATCGTATTTGAGCCTCAGGTTGATTTAGAGGCAGAAAGATTTGTTGATAAAAGTGGTAAAGGCTTTGAGATACATCGTGAGGGTGATACCTATGTTATCACAGGCTCATGGATAGAAGCTGTGGGTAACAGCGTTACCTTTGATGACAATGAAAGTTTAGGTTACTTCCAGCGTCAGCTTATTAACCGCGGTGTAATTGAAGAGCTTATTGAAATGGGAATTGAAGAAGGTCAGATGGTACAAATCGGAGACATTGAATTCGAGTTTGTATATTGATATAAAGGGTACAAAAGATGAAAAAATTACTTTCAATTATCCTTGTTACTGTAATGGGTTTAACCCTTATACCCACAAGCTTTGCCAACGGCAATGCGACTGTAAATAAAGACACAATAGCGTTTGGCGAGGGACAGGAAACTGTCCTTTCATCCAACGCTTTTTTGTATGAAACAAACAAGGAATACTTATATGTCCCCATTGAAGATGTTGCCAATGAATTTGGGCTTATTCTTGGATGGGACGGCGAAAAGGGTGCGGAGATATGTATAGTCGGGGAGAAGAAATATTTGATTTTTCCTGACAGAAATGAAGTGGAATCAGATGGCAAAAACTTATGGTTTGATTCCCCTGCATTGATGTATAAGGGAAGACTTTATATAAGTGATGAGCATATTTTAGATTTTACGGGCCGTGAGATTGTTGTGGGTGATAATGTGCCCCAATATAAAAGGATAACTGTAATAGGCAAAAGCAAGGATATTTTTGTAAACGGAACGAGGCTTCAAATGGCAAGTGAGCCATATATGAGCGGTGATAATGTTTTTGTGCCCCTTGACAGTGTTATGGCACTTTCAGGCTTTGCTCTTGGTTGGGATAATACCCGTGGTGCGACAGTATGTTACCGCGACGGGAAATACAGTTATGTAACTCTTAATGAGGGCAAAACCGAGATTTCAGGAACAATTAAAACCTATGACCATAAGCCATTTATTAAAAATAATATGGCATACATAAGCGATGAGATGTTCCGTGATTTAACTGGTTATGAAATCATACCCTATGGTGAAATTCGCGGAATGGGTGGCAGAGATTCTATAATGGACTCAACAAGAACGGACGCCTATCGTTTAAGCGGAAATGTAAACCGCGGCGGTGGCGTTACAGTTGTTGGTACCTTTGCCATGGAACTTGTATCGGCTTCCGATACTGATTCAAGGAATTATGCGGGTGTTATCAATGCAATGGCAGAAAGTGTACCCGATTGTAATGTTTATAACATTGTAGTCCCCACATCTGCGGAGTTTTATGCTCCCGCGGGGATGTATCCAAATCAGCTTAGAAGCATACAGACGGTTTATTCTAATTTGAGTGATAAGGTAACACCCATAAATGTGTATGACATATTAAAGGAACACGCGGGGGAGAAACTGTATTTTTCAACAGACCATCATTGGACACAAAGAGGTGCATATTATGCTTATAGTGCCTTTATCGAGGAAAAGGGCGGAACTATTGATGATTTAAGTACCTTTACAAACGTTCCCTCATACAACATGGTAGGCTCATTTGCAAACTTTGCAAGGGGTACTGTTGCGGGAAATATTGTAAAATCAAACCCTGAATTATTGGAGAGATTTTTGCCAAAGTATGCAACGGTGGGAACAGTATATTCAGACGGCCTTGCCCAAAGGAAATCATATACTGTAAATGCGGTTAATACGGCGAATAATTCATATTCCTGCTTTATCGGCGGAGATGGTCCTGTAACCATATTCCACACCGATGCACCAGGTAATGAGACTGTGCTGATTGTTAAGGAGTCTTTTGGCAATGCTTTTGCTACATGGGCAATGCATAATTACAAGAAAGTATGTGTAGTAGACCCGAGAAAGTTCAATGGCTTTGGCGGAAACTATAATTATTTTAATCTAAAATCATTCTGTGATGCACAGGGTGTAGACGATATTATATTTATAAACTACCCCGTAGCCGTAGGCTCATCAGGAATACGGGGCGCAATATTGAATATGAGGTAAACATAAAAAACCACCCGTTTGGGTGGTTTTTGTGTTATGAAGCATTTGCCCTTGGCAAAAATGAAGTAACGGCTCTGCCGTTATGAAGTAAATTTGCAAAAGCGAATTTATGAAGCGAAGCGTTCTATAATGTGCCTGAGGCACACTTCATTAGCGAAGCGGCTTCATAGCCGTAGGCTGCTTAATGTTCATAGCATGAACGCTTCATTGAAAAAGCACTTGCGATTGCAAGTGCTTTTTCATGGTGGAGCTGACGAGAATCGAACTCGTGTCCGAAAACAAATCCACTGGGTTTTCTCCGAGCGCAGGTTATGTTTGACATTCCCTCGGCCAAAACTTCATAACCAAAGCTATGACCTTAGTAGTCCCTGATTCATGGCAGAAGTCGGGACGCCTCCTGCTCACGTTCACCACTTATATTATGCCTCAGCCTGAGCCGTGGTACTCACAGGGGAGACAACTGCCGCAATTAGGCAGCGTATGCTAAATTCTTGTTAGCGTTTATATTTATAAAATTAAGCCTTTTTAACGAGGCTGACTCATCCTCGGCTCGCTTACCAAGCTTCCTCGTCCCCGTCGAAGCCATTGCAGCCCCGTATGGAAACAACCTCATTTTATCATAATTTTAAGCTGATTTCAAGTGAAATATACACCACTTTTATCAAATTCACAAAAAATTCAATTTTTTTGCATATTATTAGTAGGTTTTTTTGTGATTTTCCTTGCTTTTTTTGTATGAATATGATAAAATGAATAAGATAAAATAGTTCTATTTGTGTCGTTTGATACAAAAAGAGAGGGGACGAACTAATTGAAGAGAAAAATATATCTTTCATCACCTTGTATGTGTGGTGAGGAGCAGAAGTACATAAAGGAAGCCTTTGACACTAACTGGGTAGCTCCTTTGGGAAAAAATGTAAATGAGTTTGAAAAGGAAATTGCAAACTATGTTGGCGTTGGCGGTGCCGTTGCAATGTATGCAGGTACAGGCGCATTACATATGGCATTTAGAGCCTTGGGAATTGGCAAGGGCGATATTGTATTCTGTCAGTCAATGACATTCAGCGCCAGTGCAAACCCCATTGTATATCAGGGTGCAACTCCTGTGTTTGTTGACAGTGAGCCTGATACATGGAACATAAGCCCCGAGGCATTAAAGAAAGCTTTCAAAAAATACCCCAACCCTAAGGCAGTCGTTGTAGTACACCTTTACGGAACACCAGCAAAGATGGACGAGATAATAGAAATTTGCCGTGAGCATAATGTCCCCATAGTAGAGGATGCCGCAGAGGGTCTTGGCGGTGAATACAAGGGCAAGAAGCTTGGTGCCTTTGGTGATTACGGAGTTGTTTCCTTTAACGGTAACAAGATTATCACATCATCGGGCGGCGGAATGCTTTTAAGTAATGATACTGACAAGTTAAAGACTGTTCTTAAATGGATAACACAAGCCCGTGAGCCTGAACGTTGGTATGAACATAAGGAGTTGGGTTACAACTACCGTATGAGTAACATTGTAGCAGGTATAGGCCGCGGTCAGTTAACGGTAATTGAGGACCATGTTGAGCAGAAAAAGAATATTTATCACAAGTACAAAGAGGCATTCAGAGATTTGCCCGTAACAATGCAACCCTATGAGACAGACACTAAGCCTAATCACTGGCTAAGTGCTATGACTATTGATAAGGGATGTGATGTTACATTCATTGATATTATGGACAGGTTGGCAGAAGAGAATGTAGAAACCCGTCCCGTATGGAAGCCGATGCATATGCAGCCGTTTTATGCAGAGTGCGATTTTATTGCACACAACGAGGATGGAACATCGGTAAGTGAGGATATATTCAGCCGTGGTATTTGCCTACCCAGTGATTTCTATCCCCAGATGACACCTGAGGAGCACGATGAGATTATAGAGATAATCAGGGAGATGTTCTGATGTACAGAAAATATTTCAAGAGACTTATTGATATACTTTGTGCCTTAGCGGCAATAACTGTATTTTCATGGCTTTACATAATTGTTGCAATATTGGTACGGGTTAAGCTTGGAAGTCCCGTTATATTCAAACAGGCAAGACCTGGCAAGGATGAAAAGATATTTAATCTTTATAAATTCCGTACCATGACAGATGCAAGGGATGAGGAGGGTAACTTGTTACCTGACGATGTCCGTCTTACAAAGTTTGGTAAGCTATTGAGAAAGACAAGCCTTGATGAGCTTCCTGAGGCCTTTAATATCTTAAAGGGTGATATGAGCGTGGTAGGTCCGAGACCGTTACTTGTTCAATATCTTGAAAGATATAACGACCATCAACGCCGACGCCATGAGGTAAGGCCTGGTCTTACAGGTCTGGCTCAGGTAAACGGCAGAAATGCAATCACATGGGAAGACAAGTTCAACTGGGATGTAAAGTACATAGACAATATCACATTTATTGGTGATTGTAAGATAATATTTATGACTGTCTGGAAAGCTTTCGTAAAGGAAGAGGGAATTTCGGCGGAAGGTCATGTAACTATTGGTGAGTTTATGGGAACAGAGGAGCATACAAATGTCTGATGTAATAATAATTGGTGGAAGCGGTCATGGTAAAGTGATTGCAGACATAATTGAAAAGTGTGGAGACAATGTTTTTGCAGTTCTTGATGATGACACATCAAAGGCGGGTGTAACGGGAAAGGTTTCCGACTGCGTAAAATACACTGATAAAAAGTTTATTATAGCCATTGGCAACAACGCCATCCGCAGACGTATTGCAGAGGAGTACGATTTAGATTACTATACAGCAATTCATCCCTCAGCGGTTATCGGTAAGGATGTTAAAATTGGTGAGGGTACTGCCATTATGGCAGGAACGGTTATTAACCCCTCAACAGAGATTGGAAAGCATTGTATTATAAACAGCGGTTCAGTTGTTGAGCATGATAACAGATTAGGAGATTTTGTTCACCTTTCACCTAATGCAACATTATGCGGAACAGTAACGGTGGGAGAAAACACACACGTTGGTGCAGGTGTAACAGTTAAAAATAACACCAACATTACTGCTGATTGTATAATCGGTGTTGGTGCGGCGGTAGTTAAGGATATAACAGAGGCAGGAACATATTTGGGTGTACCTGCAAAGCGAGTTAATTAAAATGAAAAAGATTTGTTATATAACAACAGTAGCCTTGTCTATCCGTTCTTTTTTCATTCCTCAGTTAAGACATTTAAGTGAGAACGGCTACGATGTAACGGTTATATGTTCACCCGATGATAATTTGCAAAAGGACTTGGGTGAGGGAATAAAGTATATACCCGTATCCATTGCCCGTGGTGTTTCACCTATGACATTGGGTAAGAGCATACTTGACCTTGTAAAGATATTTAAGCGTGAAAAATTTGACATAGTTCAGTACTCAACCCCCAATGCAGGTTTTTGTGGCTCAATCGCAGCAAAACTTGCAGGAGTTAAGATTCGTAACTATCACCTTATGGGTTTAAGATATCTTGGTATGACAGGTGTTGCAAGAAAGCTTTTTAAGACGCTTGAAAAACTTAGTTGTAAAATGTCAACCCATATTGAATGTATAACCCCCTCAAACCTTGAATTGTCAATCAAAGAAAAACTTTTTAAGGCTCAAAAGGGAACATTGGTATGGAACGGCAGTACGGGCGGAGTTGACATGGACAGGTTTGATGTTTCAAACCGTGAGGTGTGGCGTAACGAGGTCCGTAATGAGCTTGGAATTGCTGATGATGAATTTGTATTCGGCTTCGTTGGAAGATTAACAAAAGATAAGGGCGTTAATGAAATTCTTGAAGCGTTCCGTAACTTATCGGATAAATCAAAACTTTTAGTTGTTGGTGTAAAAGAGGGAACGGAAACCTTAGAGCCTGAATTATGGCAGTATGCAGAGGAGAGCGACAGGGTAACAATTCTTGATTTCAAGAAAGACATTGAGAGATACTATTCTGCTATGGATGTTGTTCTTTTACCAAGCTACCGTGAGGGGTTTGGTATGGTAATAGCAGAGGCTGCGGCAGTTGGTACACCCGCCATTGTAAGTAATATCCCTGGCCCCGTAGATGTAATTGATGAGGGCAAGACGGCATTAACCGTTGAGGTGAGAAATTCGCGGGACTTACAGGATAAAATGGAATACATACTTGATAACCCCGATAAGCTTAAAAATATGTCGGCAAGTTGCAGCGAGTTTATAAAAGAGAAATTTGACAGCAGGGTATTAAACGAGAAGATATTAGAACGAAAGGGAAAGCTTTTAGGTGAGCTATGAATATTTTAGTTATAACTGATGTTTTATGGCGTAACGATAACGGCGTTGGAAACTCATACAGTAATATCTTTGAGGGTATGCCTGATGTAAAGATAGCAAATATATGCACACAGTCGGGTGTGTCGGAGAATACAGTATCAACTGCGTGTTTTCAAATATCCGAGGGCAGACTGATACGAAATCTTAAAGATAAAACTTTCCCAACGGGTGAGGTTGAGGTAAAAGCCGATACACAAAATGAAGTCGCAGAGGACAGCGGTATTTCCAAGCTTATAAAGCGTCTAAGGTATCAGGTATTTTTCTGGGCGCGTGAGATGGTCTGGAAAGTAGGCAGATGGAACAGCCCTGAACTTAGAAAGTTCATTGACGATTTCAAACCTGACTTAATCTTTGCACAAGTTCAGGATAAAATGTACCAGAACAGAATTGTAAAGTTTGTTCAGGAGTACACCAAAAAGCCACTTATGATTTATGTGTGGGATGATGTGTATTCTATGAAACAGTACAGACTATCACCTCTATATTGGATAGACAGGGTTTTACAGAGGCGTTCCATAAGAACTCTTGCAAAAAAATCAAGCATAGTATATGCCATTTCAAAGGAGCAGGTAGAGGAATACGCCAAACTTTTGAAAAGACCTACGGGGCTTTTGTATAAGGGCAGAGATTTTAGCATAGAACCTGAGGACAGGGAAACAAATAAGCCTATTGAAATTTTATATACGGGTAACCTTTATAGCGGAAGATACAAGACGATTGCAAAGTTTTGCGAGTATCTTAAAGATATAAACCAGGATGAGCAAAAGGCAGTATTAAAGATTTACTCTGCATCACCTTTGAGTGATAAGGAGATACAGGCTATAAACATTGACGGTACTTCGTATTTCATGGGAAGAACAACAGAAACAGAGGTACAGAAGCTACAAACAAAAGCAGATATACTTTTGCATATAGAGCCTTTTACATTAAAGGGAAGTCTTCTTTGCAGACTTTCATTCTCAACAAAGCTTGTAGATTATTTTAACAAGAAGAAATGTATATTTGCAGTAGGCCACAGCCGTTGCTCATCAATGAAATACTTGAAGCGTAATGACAGTGCGGTTGTGTGCGAAAGTTATGATGAAATGGGCAGGAAGCTAAGAGAGATTTTAGAAAGCCCTGAAATAATAAAGGCCTATGGTAAAAAAGCATGGGACTGCGGTGAAAGAAATCACCGTATAGAAGATATACAATCGGGACTTATAAAGGACTTTAAGGAAGCAATAAATGAAAGTTGTTCAGATTAACTCTGTCTGCGGACAGGGCAGTACAGGCAGAATTGCGGTAGAATTAAGCCGTAGTCTGAAAGACATGGGAATTGAAAACTACATTCTCTATGGAGTAGGAAAAAGTGAATACCCCGAGGGAATATCATTTTCTGATATGTATTATGTGAAAATGAATGTTGCGATGACCAGATTATTTGGTAAGCACGGTTTCTATTCCCACGGTGCAACACATAAGCTGATTAAGCATTTGAAGCGTATTAAGCCTGATGTTATACACTTGCACAATATTCACGGACATTACCTTAATGTGAGAATGCTTTTCTGGTACATAAAGAAGCATAATATTAAAACAATCTGGACATTGCATGATTGTTGGAGTTTTACGGGCCATTGTTCACATTTTAACTTCGTTGGGTGTGAAAAGTGGAAAACAGGATGTCATAACTGTGAACAGTTAAGAGAATACCCCGTAAGCTTAATATTTGACAGAAGTCGCGGCGGATACAAGGCTAAAAAGGAAGTCTTTACAGGCGTTAGGGATATGACAATAGTAACCCCGAGTAATTGGCTTGGAAATCTTGTATCTCAATCTTTCTTAAAAGACTATAAGACAGTAACCGTTAATAACGGTATTGATTTGTCGGTGTTTAAGCCTTGTAAGAGTGATATTAAGGAAAGACTTGGCATTGGTGACAAGAAAATGTTAATTGCAGTATCGGGACACTTTGGCGAGAGAAAGGGATATAAATATTACCTTGACCTTGCAAAGAGATTGCCCCAGGAATACGTGCTTGTTATGGTAGGCGTAAGCGAAGGGCAGATAAAAGGATTGCCTGAGAATATAATTGGCATAACAAGAACAGAAAACCAAAAGGAATTAGCAGAGCTGTATACCGCAGCGGATGCAATGGTAAATCTAACCTTGGAGGATACATTCCCGACGGTAAACATTGAAGCTATTGCCTGTGGAACACCTGTTATAACATGGGAGATAGGCGGTAGTCCTGAGATTGCAGGGAACGAATGTGGAAAAGTAGAAAAGGCATTGGACCTTGACGGAATATATGAAGCAATAATGAGTGTGGCAAAAGACGAGGACAATTGCGTTAAGAGGGCAAAAGAAAAGTTTGACAAGAGTAAGATGATAGAAACATATATGGGGCTTTACGGCGTGAAAGGTGAATAATATGAAAAAAATTATAAGATATAACCCGTCTTTAACGACACTTAATATGGGCGACTTTGTCATCTTCGACAGTATAAAAACCCAGATGGCAGACTTGTTTGAGGATGCATTTAATGTTGATGTTTCAACACATCTGCCTGTAAATTATATTTTCACAAGGCTTCTAAGTGAAGCGGACTACAAGTTTGTGTGTGGCACAAATCTTCTTATGGGTAAGCTTAACGGCATATTCAGACAATGGGATATAAATATTTTTAATGCTAAAAAGCTCGGCCCTGCTATTTTAATTGGTGCAGGTTGGTGGCAGTATAACAATAAACCTAACGCTTATACAAAGCGAGTTTATAAAAAGATACTTTCTACTGAGTATATGCACAGTGTAAGAGATACATATACAGAACATATGCTACGTAGCATGGGTTTTACAAACGTAATCTGTACGGCATGTCCTACAATGTGGGCATTAACAAAGGAGCATTGTGCTGAAATTCCCAAGGATAAAGCAAAGAAAGCTATGACCACCCTTACTGACTATAATCAGGACAGAGAAAAAGACATCCGTATGCTTGAAATATTAAAAGAGAATTACGAAACTGTTTATCTGTGGATACAGGGCGGTGAAGATTATAAGTATTTCAATAGCCTTGATGTTGACGGAATCACACTTGTTCCGCCGTCATTGGAGAAATATGATGAAATTCTTACAGCGGGAGATATTGACTATGTTGGTTCTCGTCTTCATGGTGGAATAAGAGCATTACAGAAGAAGGTCAGAACAATAATTTTAGGTGTTGATAATCGTGCGAAAGAAAAACAAAAGGACTTTAACCTTAAAGTTATTGCGCGTGAGGATGTTGAGATGTTGCCTGAGCTTATAAACAGTAGCTTTGAGACAGATATAAACATTCCCATTGACAATATTAACAAGTGGAAGAGTCAGTTTATTAAATAAAAGCGAGGAACCTTTTATGGAAAACAATAATATCCCACAATCTGCGGTTGCCATAATATTCTTTAACCGACCTGACACATTAGAAAAGGTATTTGCGGCGGTAAGAGAGTCAAAGCCTAAGAAACTGTTTCTTATTCAGGATGGCGCAAGAGCAAATAATGCAAATGACATAGAAAAGATAGCAAAATGCCGAGAGGTTGTTCAAAATGTTGACTGGGATTGCGAGGTAGTCCGAGACTATTCAGATGTAAATCTTGGTTGTGGAATGAGAGTATATACAGGTATTTCCAATGCCTTTAAGACAGAGGACAGGCTTATTATAATTGAAGACGACATTGTAGTAACCCCTGACTTTTTCAGATTTTGTAACGAGCTTTTGGAAAAGTACAAGGATGATGAGAGAATACATAGAATTTCAGGTATGTGCCACATGGGTGAGTACAAGAAAAACCCATACAGCTATGGCTTTACCAATATAAGTTCATGCTGGGGATGGGCAACATGGAAGCGTGTGTGGGAGGATATGGACTATGAAATGTCCTTTATGGAAGACACATATGCTATGGAATGTTTCAGGAAGAACTACCGTTATAAGAACGATGCCAGGACTTTTGTAAAGCGTGGCGAAGACAGACGAAAAATTCTTCTTAACGGTGGCAGACTGACTGCATGGACATATCAGTTTTCAATGGGCGGAAGATTAAACAACAGACTTGACATTACCCCCACAAAGAATTTGATAACCTGCATTGGTCTTACTGATGACAGCGGTCATGCATCAAACTCAATTAAAAAGATTGCAAAAGGTTTACAACCTGTATTCTTTGGACCGACATATCCAATGGATACACCTATTAAGCATCCGAAGTATATTATGGAGGATGTGGATATGGAAAAGGCAATCATTAAGATTATGGGTTGGACACCATGGCTTAAATTTACAAGAAAGATTGAAGGAATAGCGAGACAGATTATATTTGCCGACAAAGGCGAATTTGGTAAGCTATTTACGAAACTATTAAAGAAGCTTAAAATAAAAAAATAACAACAGGTGGAATAAATGAGCTATATATATGTATTACGAGACGCAACAAATGCGATATTCATAATCAATTTTGTGCTAAACTTGTTAGAAGCATGGTTATTGCTTTACACAAAGAAATATTCTCGTAGCGAAACTCAAAAACAAAAGAATAAAAAGGTGTTTATATTCCTTGCATGTACCCAGTGGGTGCTCATTAGTGGTTTGAGATCAGAATATATCGGAAATGACACAATGAACTATCTGGCAAACTTTGAACTTCACCATGATATGCCATGGAGTAAGGTGTTTGAATGTTTCCCGAGATATTATATAGATAATGATCCTAATGTCTATTTTGAGCCGGGTTACATATTGTTTGAGAGAATAGTTGGTATCTTTACTGACAGTCCTGTTGCATACAACTTTGTGATAGCATCAATATTTATGACTGCATTTGGTAACTTCGTTTATGATAACTCAGAAGACCCGTCGCTATCCTTTTTGCTATATAGCGGTATTTTCTATGGTATGTTCTCCTTAACGGGTTATAGACAGGTTTTATCAGTATCAATTGGTATTTTCTGGTCTTTCAAGTATTTAAAGCAAAGAAGATTTTTACCTTTTGCAACATTAGTATTTCTATCATCCTTATTGCATAAATCAACACTGGTATTTCTGCCATTCTATTTTATTTCGCAGATAAAGATAAGCAAGAAATATGTTGCATTTGTTGCTGTTACGGCAGCTATAATGATAGCATTAAGAGGTCCGTTGTTTAATTTTGTAAAGACTGTAGTTGGATATGAACAGTATGAGGGTATGTCGCTGAATCAGAACAACTTTATAATTTTATTAATGGTATTTATTGTTGTTTCAGCTTGGAGATATAAACCAATTATAGAAAGACATCCAAATGCTAAAGTATATTACAATGGTTTGATAATGTCAGTACTAATGCTACCATTTGCAATGGTCAGTCCAACATCAATGAGACTTGTATACGACTTTGCATTCCAGATGATGTTCTTGTTACCCTTAGTTGTTGAAACTTTCGAGGGTAAAAAGGACAAAATGGTTGTATATGCTGTCGTTGTAAGTATATTTGCATATTTTATTGTGCAGAAAACACCTTATTATTTATTCTTCTGGGAATTATAATATGGAATTATATAGGAGTTCAATATGAAAGTAAATATAATAACCAGACATTCATCGTATAATTTTGGAGCTATGCTCCAGGCGTATGCTTTACAAGAGAAAGTAACAGAGCTTGGTGCAGATTGCAAAATGGTAGATTTAAGACAACCAAAGCCCCAAACTGTGTTTCCTCTTAATTCACCATCAAATATTGCTAAGACTGCGTTGTTTTATTTGCATAAGAAAGAAACTCTTGAAGGTCATAGAAATTTTGAAAAATTTATTGAGGAAAAGTTCAAAAGAACAGATAAATATAAAAATGATTGGGAGTTGTATAATAATATTCCCGAGGCTGATGTATATATAACAGGTAGCGACCAGGTATGGACTCCATATAATGTTAAAGAATCATTTTATTTGAAGTTTGCGCCCGAAAATGCTATTAAAGCATCATATGCTGCCAGTCTTGGAGCATCAGATATTCCTGAGGGTTCAAAGCATATTATAAGAGAATATCTTGAAGATATAGATTACATATCAGTTAGAGAACATTCTGCAAAAGAATTATTGGGAGAATTAACAGAGAAAGAAATAAATGTTAATATTGACCCGGTATTTCTATTAAGTGGAGATGAGTGGAAAAGAATAGCAATAAAGCCAAATATTGAGAAACCATATATTCTTTGTTATGTTCTATATACAACAAAATGGGTTAATAAATGGCTAAGAAAGCTACATAAAGAGACAGGTAAGGACATTGTTGTTGTAACTTTTGATGCTTTTAGAACAATATATAACAACAAGATAGTTCGCAATGCAGGTCCAAGGGAATTTATGGGCTTAATTCAGAATGCGGAGTTTATTGTCAGTAGTTCGTTCCATGGCGTTGCACTTTCAATAGTAAATAACAAGCCATTTTACGCAATAGTTAACCCTGATTACCCATCAAGAATCAGCAACATACTTAATGTTATGGGTCTTAGTGACAGAGTTATAAATGAAAATAGCCCGTGCGTGTTATCGCCTGTTGATTTTACCAAGGCAAACGAGGTAATTGCACAGGAAAAAGCAAAGTCAGTTAATTATATTAAGACATTAATTACATCCCCCCAAAAAAGTGAAATAAAGACAGATAAAAAACTAAGATTAACAGGGAATATTTCAGTCGTAGGGAATAAGTGCACTGCATGTGGCGTTTGTGAAAAAGTGTGTCCTACAAAAGCCATTAAAATGGAAAAGGACTCAAATGGGTTCATTTATCCTGTTATTGATAAGGAGAAATGCACTAATTGCGGACTATGCAGGAACAAATGCCATACTCAGGTATATGCAGATAATACGAAGCTATCTTCAAAAGCATATTATGGTTGGCATAAGGATGAGATAATTCGTGAGGAGTCAACATCAGGAGGCGCATTTACAGCTATATCTGAGTTAGTCCTTAATAAGGGTGGACTTGTTGTAGCGGCATATTATGACTCTGAGAACAAAAAGGTATGTCATGCAACATCCGATGAAGTATCAATGGACAAGTTCCGTAAGAGCAAGTATGTAGAGAGCGAAATGGGAGATGTCCTGTATAAAATAGATGAGGCATTAAAGGCAGATAGAGATGTACTGTTTTGCGGAACACCCTGTCAGGCGGCGGGAGTTCGCAGAGCGTTCGGGAATAGAGACAAACTGATTATTTGTGATTTCCTATGTCATGGTGTTCCGTCTGCAAAAGTGTTCAAGGACTATTTAGAGTTTAAGGAAAGAAAATCGAAAAAGGCCATAGTAGATTATCAATTCAGAACAAAAACATTTGGATGGTCACAATATGGTAATAAAACGGTGTATTCCGACAACAAGAAAAAAGACACAGTATTACGTTGTGAGTGGTTTTATGTTGCCACAATGCTGGAAGATAAGTTCCTTAGAAAGTCGTGTTACACATGTGATAAGGCACTTTATCATGAGGCGGATATAACCATTGGTGATTTTTGGGGCGTATTTAAGTATAAACCTGAAATTAACGATAATAAGGGTATATCATTGATGTTTACAAATACCGAGAAGGGCAATAAATTATTATCAGAGCTTAAAGATAGGTTTGTTCTATATGAAGTTGATAAAGAATATGTAGATTACACACTGAAAAACAAAAAGTCTGATAAAAAGTTAGAGAAATGGGATAACCATTTCAACGAGTATAATGCTCTTGGTTGTGAAGCCTATATAGAAAAGAAATACAAAACAAAAATGATGAAGAATAAAATTATTTTTGCATTGAACAAAAGGAAATATAAAAGGAGATAATCTATGAACAAGCTGGTTAGTATTGTGTCACCGTGCTATAACGGAGAACGATATATTAAAAGATATCTTGAGATGATATTAAATCAGACCTACAGACCCCTTGAACTTATTCTTGTTAATGATGGTTCAAAGGACCAAACGGACAATATAATAAAGGAATTTTCCCATAGAATTAATGAAGATGGTGAAATTACCTTTAAGTACATTACAAAAGAAAATGGTGGGGTAGGTTCTGCTGTTAATACCGGCTTAAAACAGATTACGGGAGATTATTTGATATGGCCTGACAGCGATGATATTCTTATGCCTGAGAGTATCGAAAAAAGAGTAGCCTTTTTGGAAGCGCACCCTGAGTTCGGTTTTGTATATTCGGACGGTTTGGTATTTGACGAGAATAATTTAACAGAACCTAAAAAGGATGTAAAAGCAAGTATTCCTGCAGATGGAAATTTATTTGTAAATGTCGTATCGGGCAATGTTGTATATAACCCTTGTGGATATATGCTAAGAATGGAAGCGTTTTTGGATGTAAACCCTGAAAAAGAGATAATACCTTCAAGATACGGTCAAAATATCCAAATGTTGATGCCTATTTCATATAAATATAAATGCGGATACATAAAAGAATATTTGTATGGAAGAGTTGACACGGAGAACAGTCTCTCAAAGAGGGTATGGACGGAGACCGATACCGCATGGAGAGACAGGGTACATGGGTTAGAAGAAATCTATGTAGGAACTCTTAAATCAATTGGCGGGGATGCTCTTGCATACATTCCATACATATATTACAGAAATCTTAGAATTTTATCAGCTATTTCAAAAAACATTGGTGGAAACACGGAAAAACTTCAAGACAGAACATTAAAAACTGCAACAAGTTTGTTATTAAAAGAGCTAATCAAGTTTATTTTCAGGAAGGGATAACTTTTGTATGAAAAAATTAATCTGGTATAAGTATTACTGTAAGAACTTTACAAGAACTGCAATGCGCAGATTAAAGCTTGGAAAATTCGTTAAACCTGCGAAGTATAACAAGCCTGTAATGTCAATAGATGATGCTCATAAGCTTGTATATGATAAGCTTATATCAGGCGAACCCTTTATGATGGGACGTTTTGGAGAAACCGAGGCAAGGGCAACTGCAGACGCCTTGGGTATAAAGTATGGAGCAAAGAAAACTCCTGAGAAAAAGCGTCTTGATACATTACATAATAATGCAGGGGTGTTCCCGTATGGAGCAGAAATGGAAATGCGTTTCGGAGAGTATATGGAAAAGCTTATTCCCCAAGTGGATATTCTATGCGCGTGGGATACCTTTATGCAGGACTATTTAATTGATAATTATATTAGTGATAGTGCAAAGCTGATTCCGTTACGTTGTGCCGAGCCGTATTATCATAATGCTCCTTGGAGTAAGGGTTTGGCAGGTAAGAAAGTTCTTGTAATACATCCCTTTACAGAGTCAATAAAAGCTCAGTATGAAAAGAGAGAGTTATTGTTTGAGAACAAGGATATTCTCCCTGAGTTTGAATTAAAGACACTAAAAGCAGTACAGACCATTGCAGGACAAAAGGATGAGAGATTTGCTGACTGGTTTGAGGCACTTGATTATATGTATAATGAAGCAATGAAAATTGACTTTGATGTGGCAATCTTAGGTTGTGGAGCATACGGTTTTCCGTTGGCTTTAAGATTAAAACAGGCGGGAAAAACCGCAATACATACAGGCGGTGCCACACAGATACTATTTGGAATAAAAGGAAAAAGATGGGATAATCATCCTATAATTTCAAAGTTATATAACGAGCATTGGGTAAGACCGTTACCAGAGGAGGGAGTAAAGTCCTCGGGTAATGTTGAAAATTCATGTTATTGGTAAAGAGGTAGAATTATGGAAAAACCCCTTATAAGTATAATTGTTCCAATTTACAAGGTGGAGAAATACTTAGAGCATTGTGTAAACAGCATATTAAACCAGACAGTTAAAGACATTGAGGTCATTCTTGTAGATGACGGCTCACCTGATAATTGTGGTGCAATATGCGATGAACTTGCAAAAACAGATAGCCGTATTAGAGTTATACATAAACCCAATGGCGGTCTTTCTGATGCGAGAAATGCTGGTATTGATATTGCCGAGGGTAAGTACATTGGACTTGTTGACAGTGATGACTACATTGCACCTACAATGTATGAGAAACTTCTAAAAGCATTAGAAGAGAACGATGCAGATGCATCGATGTGCTATGCTTGTAATACCTATGATGATGATATGGAGTATAGACCCTGTAAAACAGGTGAGGTAGAGATGTTCGATGGTGAAGATATATTAAATGCATTGTTTAATAAAAAACTAAATAACTTTGCATGGAACAAGTTATATAAAAGGGAGTTGTTTAATAACATCCGTTATCCCTTTGGTAAGATTTATGAGGACTTGTTTACAACTTATAAGATATTTGGCAAGTGTAAGAGGGTAGCCCTTGACAGTTCGCAGATGTATTATTACCGTATTCGCCGTGATAGTATTATGGGTAAGGCACGAAAGGTAATAAATACAGATAAGTTTGAAGCCTATGCAGGAATAATGGACTATACAAAGGGAATGAAAGTTTATGATAAAGCCGTAGCATATATGCAAGGCGACCTTATGAGCGATGTTTTCAAAGTGTTGGTTGCAGACACGGTCAAGGAAAACAAACCATTCTTTGATTTACTAAAATCTTTTGTAAAGAGACAAAAAATGGAAATAACAAAGCCATATTTAACACTATGGCTTGCAACTCATTGTATCTGGGTCTTGAAGTTCAGATATAAGATTCAAAAATTGATTGGAGCATAAGCTATGAAAAAAGTTCTAGTGTTTGTCGACAGCTTTACATATGGTGGTGTTACAAGCCTTATTCAGGATATAT
>JAZQFP010000006.1:0-12078 GCA_045539555.1 Candidatus Ornithomonoglobus sp. | reverse complement strand
ATGTCAATTCCCTTAAAATATATGCACACATCTGTTGAAACCCTTGATATACGGGATGTGAAAGCTACCGCACAGGTTATAACAGAGTTTATAAAGGCATTGGAGGTGGACACAACATGGTTAAATCTATATTAACTTTATGCCAACTGTCCGCCGTATCAGGTAATGAGGATAGTGTAAGAACATACCTTGTGCCAAAGATAAAGAAACTCTGCGATAAAGTTGAAATTGACACAATAGGCAATATTATTGCTTTTAGAAAGGGTAAGACCAGCAGTAAAAAAGTTATGATTGCAACCCATACTGACGAGGTTGGTTTTATTGTTAGTGATATTACGGACAAGGGTTTTATTAAGTTTAAGTCCGTTGGCATAATTGACCCCAGAACCCTTGTATCAAAAACTGTTCTGGTAGGCGATAATGTAAAAGGCGTAATCGGAATGAAAGCTATACATCTCCAAAAAAAAGAGGAGAGAGAGGCAACGGTTAAGGTAAAGGACCTCTATATTGATATAGGTGCAACATCCAAAAAGACGGCAGAGAAAAAAGTAAACCTTGGTGATAGAATAACCTTTTTAACAGAGTGTGATGTAAAGGGTGATATTATTAAGGGCAAGGCTCTCGACCGTGTGGGATGTTTATCCCTGATAAAAGCAATGGAGATAGAGCCTCAGTATGATACCTACTATGTTTTTTGTGCTCAACGCCACACGGAAGCGGCAGTTATGGGCAGAGGTTTAAGGGTTGCAACTCATAGGGTTGACCCAGATTTTGCCCTTGTTATAAATGCCGTTAATTCCAATGATTTTATGGAGGCAAAGCTTCCCTCGGCACATTTGGGATGTGGTGCGGTCATTGAATATATGGACAGAACTGCATTAGGCAATGTTGAGTTTACAAAGACCATAGAGGATATTGCCAATAGACACAATATTAAGTATCAGAGAAAAACATCAGCCTACGGTGCATCTCAGGCGGGTGCGGTGGAAACTTCCGCAACGGGATGCAAGACGGCGGTGGTTTCAATTCCCCTGAGATATGGAAATACCCCCGTAGGACTTATGAATGTTAATGATATAAATAGTGTAACAGACCTGGTCTGTGAATTTTTAAGAGAAAGGGATGTAATATAAATGGAATTGCTTAAAAAGCTGACAGAATTTGATGCACCCTCATCCCGCGAAAGGGACTTATGCAAATTTATAGCGAAGACATCAGAGGAAATGGGCTATGAAGTTAATTATGACGGCTTAGGCTCGGTAATTGCTCATAAAAAGGGTAATGGCAAGAAGCTTATGTTAGCTGCCCATGTGGATGAAATCGGTATAATTGTAAACTATATTGACGATAAGGGCTTTATCCGTTTTGGTGCCGTTGGCGGTTTACAGGTTAAGGAACTTATGATGCGCCGTGTGAGATTTTCTAATGGTACTACTGGTGTTATTGCCTGTGAGGGCGGAGTTGAAAAGCCCGAGATTCCCAAGATGTTCATTGACATTGGTGCAAAGTCAAAGGAAGATGCAGAGAAGCTTGTAACGGTTGGTGATACTGCCGTATTTACGGGCGATTTTGCCCTTTCTGGCGATAATGTAATCTCAAAGGCATTGGATGACAGGGCAGGTTGTTATATTCTCCTGAAAACTATGGAGAATGTTAAGGAAAGTAACAACGATTTGTATTTTGTATTTACAACTCAGGAAGAGGTTGGTTTGAGGGGTGCAAAGACCTCGGCATTTAAGGTAATGCCTGATTATGCAATCGCCGTTGATATAACAGGTACGGGGGACACACCCGAGGCACCCAAAATGGATGTAAGAATGGGCGAGGGCTGTGCAATTAAGGTAATGGACAGGTCTGTTATGTGTAACCCTGAGGTTGTAGAAACATTACGAGATTTAGCAGAGAAAAACAAGATACCCTACACAAATGAGATTTTAACCTTTGGCGGTACTGACGCGGGAGCAATGGCATTAACGGGTGGCGGAGTAAAAGCGGGAGGAATTTCCATTCCCGTAAGATACATTCATTCACCCTCGGAGATGGCAAGTGTAAAGGATATTAAGGCTTGTATTGACTTATTAACAAAAGCTTGTGAATATAACTGGTAAAAAATAAGTTTGGCGTATGCCAAACTTATTTTTATGTTTAACATTGTAAATTTGTGGTAGATATAGATTAAGAGGGTAGGACACTTGTGGCACGACAGTATAAGAAAGGCGGAAAATCATGTTACCAAAGAAAATCATCAGTTTAATTTTATCTATTGCGATTATATCAGCAACTTTGCCTGTTATTTCATTTGCAGAGGGAGAAGAGCAAACCCCATATATACCTAACAGGCCAAATTATGAAAGTTTTGACCCCGAGGCAACCCAGGAGCCTTTTTCTAATGTTCCCGTTCCTCACACAGAGGTAGTTCCTGATAATGTAACAATGGAAGATGCAGTTGAAGTGGAGCAAACGGGGACTATTAGTGCCTCAGATGTAATAGAGAATGTGTTGCCTGAAATGGCAGATCCAAGTGCTGTTATAAGTACAACATCAACAACTGACAGCGATAAATGGAACTCGCTATTTGCGAACCGTTTCGGAGATGCATATTTATCACCATATAAGAAATCGGATGGACACACCGTAAGCGGACAAACAAACCGTCTTACTATACGAGAGACCGATTTGTCATTACCTGGCAAAAATGGTCTTGATTTGAATATTACCCGTTATTATGATAACCAGTACTATAACAATGGCTTTTTTGGTGCATTGGCAGATACAGCACAAGGTGTATTTAACTTTTTCTATTTATATAAATTTATAGACTCACGAAACAATTCACCTGTGTATATAGCATTCTATACCCAAGACGACTTTTACTACTATAGTATGGAAAATGGGATTACTATATCTGAATATCCCACTAGCGCATCAAGTAAGGTTACCTGCACAATTAATGGTAATAAGGAGACATGCTATTATTTTGATAATATTTATGAAAAGAAAAGTTCAACCGGAACGATTCAATTAACATATGACGATACTTTTAAGCCAAAGTGGAAAGACGAATATTACGAAGAATCAACAAGACAGATACTTATTCCATACAACATATTACCAGATGTTTTTGGCTGTGGAAATCGTTGGCACTTAGAATTACCGGAAGCGTGTATGTATGCATATGTAAGAGAAAAAGTTAAAACATCATCATATATAAAATATAATGATGAATATATAGGTACTTTCAGAGATATAGACGGAGTCATACATCAGTTAAGCGGCACAGGAACGTTAAGAATACCAGATGAAGGAGACTGTACATATACAACTACTGTAAGTTCTCCTAGTAACAAATTCCTGACAATGACTCAATATTTTGCAATTCAAACATTGCAAGATACGGGAATTCAATATAATTTAACCATAGCAGACAGTAAAAAAGGTTTAACATATTATATGTATAACCATGCAATTAAGACGGAGTCCGTAAATAGAAGTCAGAGTATAAAGACTGTAGCAGTAGTTGACAAATTTGGCAACATGATTCGATATAATTTTGACGAATCATATAACAACCTTTTGAAAATAATTGATACTTATGGCAGGGAAATTAATTTCTCGTATCTTGAAAATGCAAAACATCTTACATATACAGATGAAAATGGGGTTGTCAAAACTATTAAGTACGAAACAGAAACACTTCCTGCAACGGAGCTTCAAAATGATAGTCCGATAGTTGGAAAAGAGGTTAACCGACTAAAAGTAACAAATGCACAAAATGAAACAACTATATACGATTCACGTGAAGGAGAGGCTCTTGCATATTATTCAGTTGCTACATTATCACTGTCACCTACACATAAATGCTCCTCATCTGATTATATTGAGCCTTTATGGTGTAGCAATATAGAAAGAATAATATATCCAAACGGTGCAGAGACAAGATATAAATTTAAGCGTTATTATATATCTAACCCTGATACATCCTCGGCTCATGGTGTTTATGCAGTCGTGGGAAGTCATGATGTAGTAAACGGAGTAGAGAAGAACAAAAAAACATACGCCCTTGCTCTTAGCAGTTCGAAGATAGTAAAGACCGAGACAAATTCGTCCAGCGGTCTGGTTACTGTGTATAATTATGACGATGAGGGAATGCTAACACAATCAATAGCTTCTGCCACAGGAACTACATCAGGAGCGTATATTAAAAACAACTATACCTATGGAACAAACAATCAAATTACTGCCCACACAGTAAACAATAGCGGGTTATCCCATACTGCGAATTATGCGTATAGGAGCGGATATCCGGGAATGGTTACAAGTGTGCAGGAAACAGGTAATAGCAAAATTAAGTATACATATCATACGGTTGACGGTAAGGCTACCCTTATACCTCAAACGACAAATATGTACAAATATAATGGCTCTACTTATGTATTAGATTATTCCATTGAGACAACACTTGATGCTAATAGCAAAGCCGTGGAATATGAACGGTATATTAAGAGTAATGTAATAGAAGCTCAAACCAAATACACCCGAGACGATTATGGCAGAGTTATATCTGTAACTCGATGGATAGACGATACAAATGGCGATGGTGTTCTTGACAGTAATGATAATACCATTACTACCAACACCCAATATGTATATAATACAAACGGCTCACTTGCTGTTACAAATTCCATAGACGATGTATCAACGACTTACAATTATGGTGTAACAGGCCTGCCTAATAGTATGACAGACCCCATGGGTTATACAACTCAGGTTCAATATGACAACATAGGTAGAGCAACAAAGTATATTTATCCCAACGGTGCAACGGAGACGGCAGACTATAACGTGGCAAGTATGTTCACAAATGTCAAGGACAAGGCGGGAGAATATGTATGGACGTATTTTAATCAGTCAGGTTTGCCTACAAGTAAGTATTTCTCAAACTCGCAATGGAGACAGTTTGAAGCCAATGAATATGACACAAGCGACAGGCTTACATATAGAAAATCTATATACGATGTTGACAAATACACAGAGGAAAGATATACTTATGATATATTAGATCAGGTATTGACAAAACAGGTGTATGACAACGGAACATTGCTATATACCGAGAATTATACGTATGGCAATGGTGCAGTTACTAAGGCCACAACCGCCGAGGACGGCACAGCCGTTGCAACAGAGAAAATCACATATGATGCCTATGGCAGAGTAACAAAGAAAGAGCAATATACTGCTGATACAAATATATCTACATCATATACGTATGATTACAGGGGAAATGTTCTTACAGAGACCGACCCAATGGGCAATGTAACAACATATACCTATGACATATTTAATAACGTAACATCCATTACATATCCTGACGGCTCACAAGAGCATATGTATTACGATATGGCGGGTAGAAATGTAACCGCGGTGGACAAGAGTTCTGTTGAATACAGAAATACATATGATAAACTGGATAGAGTAACAAAAACAGAGGTCAAGGTTAATGATACTTATGTAACCTTAGGAATTAAATTGTATGATAGGAACTCTAACCTTACAGGAGAAGCTATAAATATAAATTCGCAGACAAATACGTCTCAACCAAGTATTACATATGTAAACTATATGTATGATAATATGAATAACATTATAGGCGTGATAAATGACGACGGTAATAACGGTAAAGTAACACAATACTGGTACGATACCGCAGGTCGGATGACCAAAATGGCGACAGGTTTACCATATTATTATGGCAATAATACATTGCCTGATAGTGCACAGATTATCCAGTATGGTTATGACATTCATAGTAATATGACATCAAGAACAGACCAGTTAGGCAATGTTACTACATACACCTATGACTATGCGGGAAATGTAAAAAGTGAAACTCAGGGTAATTCCACAATTACCAAGACTTACGGCCCTTATGGCATAACGTCAACATCTGTGGCTGGAGTGGGTAATTATGACGATTATTCATATACATATAACAGTATGGGAATGATGAATACTCATACAAGCTGGGATGGGACAGAAACAATCGTCTATGATGCCTTTGGCAGAAAGACGTCGGAGACATCTAATGGCAGAACTCATTTGTATAGCTATGACCTGAATTCAAGGTTAACAAACTACCAAATGAAAAATGGTACAATTCTTGAAAATGATATAGACTATACATATGATAATATGGGCCGTACGACACTGATAGATATAAATGAAGCTGTTGTTAACGGTGCAACAATAACAGGAACGCAAATTGCTTACACTTATGACACAAGCGGTAATATGACCTCAAAAGTACAGGGCACAAATCGTACTGATGTGGTATATAACCAGTATAATCAACCTGTAACATATACCAACAAAATAGGTGATGTGGCAATAGGTTCATATAGCTATGCATACAGATGGGACGGAAATGTATTAACAGAAAGCGA
Organism: Candidatus Ornithomonoglobus sp.; assembly: GCA_045539555.1. GTDB lineage: Bacteria > Bacillota > Clostridia > UBA1381 > UBA1381 > Ornithomonoglobus. Next base: position 5,638 of record JAZQFP010000006.1, on the reverse strand, counting down.
TACTGTTAATAACATTAACAAAGCCTACACTTATGATTTCTGGGGCAATTTGTCAAAGGAGACAATAACGGGTGCAGTAAACAGAGAAACGACCTACACATATGACTTGTCCAACAACAGAGCCTCAAAAACTGTAACAGGCGATGAGAATTATACAAACTCATATACCTACAACAAACGAAACCAACTGTTGACGGAAACGAAAACAGTAAATGATGAAGTAACAGCGGTATATACATACGAATACAACACAAGAGGAGAGCGAACAGGAAAGCATATAACAGCCAATGGTGCAACTAATGTTATAGCATATTATCTCTATGACGGTAACGGAAGACTGTTCCAGCATGATACAGGTTTCTCCCATCCCGCAGGCGTATCATGTTATTTCTATTTCTATGATGCATTAGGCCGCAGAATTAAAAAAGATGGTAGCAGTAATGACACAGATTTCACATGGAATGGCGATAATGTAATGGCTGAAATGGATACCAACGGCTTAACCACAGACCGATATATCTATGGTGTAGATGGAATAGCTATGAATAACAGTTCATACTATTTTAAGAATGCCCATGGTGATGTTGTGGAGACTATGGACAACGGTACGGGAATACGAGGAAGCTACACCTATGAAGCCTTTGGTAACAAGGTAACAAGTCCAACAGATGATACAAACCCATTCCAGTATTGCGGGGAGTATATGGACGATGAATCGTTCTTAATCTATCTCCGTAACCGATACTATGACCCCGAAATTGGTGCATTTATCTCGGAAGACCCGATCTATGACGGAGATAACTGGTATACCTACTGTGAGAATAATCCCGTCAATTATGTGGATCCGTGGGGGCTATTTGATTTTAATACACAGCTATCATATTCTCCAAATGTATACAGTAATGATGTCCTAACATTGCAAAATGAACTGGCATGGAATGGATATTTAACAGACGATGATATAGATGGATATTTTGGTCAAAAAACCCTTAATGCTGTTAATGCTTACAAAAATGATAAAGGGCTATGGAATTATGGCCAGTACAATGGAATTGTTGGACGTACAACATGGGAGTCATTGGGACTTATCTATAGAACACAAGCGGACATTGATGCAGGTGTTACAATAACAAACATTGGTGCAAAACAGTATAAGGATATCACTGTACCAATATCAAATGCATTGTCTCAAGCTGAGGGGACATTCAAAGAGAATGCAAACAAATTTGGATGGTTTAGTAAGCAAGTTGGTGATAGTGGACCGTGGAATATAAAAAAAGAAGATAATGGAGTATATACTTGGGAAACAACAATTGGAACGTCTTTTCCCGGATATGCTACGACAATGATATTAAGAGGAAATTATGTTACGGTAGAAAGTGTTGGCAATATTACATATGGATATTTAGGAAAGGCGGCAGATTTCACTGATTTCGTTTTGTACAATGCATCATCGTTCAATGATCTTTGTAATCACAAATTTACCAACGTTCGTGGAGAAAAAGTTGATCAATACTGGATAAGTGTAGGAATTGACTGGTATAATAGTAAATGACAAGGAGATATCAGAAAATGAAATTTTTCAAAAACAGAATTTTTAATGCTATATTTTGTGGCTTCCTGATTGCTATTCTAAACAATATTACATATATTTTGTCAATTTATAATTATTATTCGAATTGGTTTTATTACCTATTAACGTTGATTATTGTTATATTAATAGTAGTTATGGTAAGGGGAAAAACAACTAATGATAAGATATCATCTGTTGCAATTATGTTTTTAGGTAACATCATCACAGAATTAATGTTTTCGTCATCAGGTTTAACAAATTATTTTTACTATATAGTTAATCCGGTCGCAAAAGAAATTGCTATAGGTGATAGCTTTATACAATTTATAATTTATATGTTTGGATATATAGGTGTAATCACTGGTATAATCTTCGTGTTTTTATTTGCAAAAATAAAAAAATCTATATGTAAACGGGGACGCGTGTAGACGGGGATGTGGGTAAACGGGGATGTGCCTGATTTTGCACATCCCCCGATGCCTTTGGCAGAAAGACGTCGGAGACATCCAACGGCAGAACTCATTTGTATAGCTATGACCTGAATTCAAGGTTAACAAACTACCAAATGAAAAATGATACAATTCTTGAAAATGATATAGACTATACCTACGATAATATGACCGATTACAACTTAAAAGGCTTTCTTCGGGAAGCCTTTTTTCTTTGATTTTCATTGACATCAAGGTCTTGGTGTGATAGAATATCATTGGGGTGTATCTGAAATTCCGAGCAAAATATGTTAAAGGAGTTTGGAGGTACATAAAAATGAATATTGCGAACAATTTAAGAGCCATTGACGAGATTAAGGCAGACATTTTAGGTGAGGTAGCAGAGCTACATAAAAAACTTGCCGATTATGACGAGCTGTCCGATTATGGCCCTATTGAAAGTTCAATCTCCACCATTATTGCAATGGACTATATCTTAGCCCGTCATTTAGGGATAGCCCATAGCTCCATTGACGGAAGAATTTGTGATTTACTGTCAATGGCGGAGGAAAATTCACACCCGTTGGAAACAGAGTTTGGAGACATGTCCGAACTATTAAAATACATAAGAAAACGATAAAACTCCATTGGAGGGTATTATGAAAAAGACATATTCCCGTGCTATGAGAAAGTATTTGTTCTGTGCAATACTGTCAGCGTCAGTAATGCTTATTTTTGCTGTGCTTACGGCGGTGTTTGACTGGAATAAGTATTTTATTGCAACAGTAGAGACGGTGTTGGCAATAGCTGTTATATCCTATGTAACAGTAGTTGCAACCTCACGAAAGAAAGCTATTATAAAATATCTGCATAACATAAAGGGTAACGATAACGACTTCTCAGAGAACATTATGGAGAGTGTGCCGTTGCCTATGGCAGTATGTTCAGTTGACGGAACTATCCGTTGGTTTAACAAGCGTTTTCAGGCGATTTTTAAGGGAAAGAGACTTGAACACGAAAGCCTGGATGATTGTATCACATCACTTAAATGGTCAGATGTTTTGAAGCATCCCAATGGCAAGGATATTACAGAGTTTATAGGCGAGAGGGAATACAGGGTGCGTTGGTCTCTAATGAAAGATGACACCGTTGACCCCCATCGCGGCGACCATTACTCAGTATTTTTCTACTTAAAGGATGTAACAAAGGAGCATAAGCTTGAAAAACGTTACAGAGACGAAAGAGTAGATGTTGCGACGGTATCTATTGATAATCTGGACGAGTTCTATCAGAAAGTTGATGATGAAACGGCAGACGCGGGTGTGGCACGTATCCGTAATGCAATTTTTACATGGGCAAAGATGTCCGATTCAGTTATTAAAAAGATTGACCGTGATAAATATTTTGTAGCATTTGAGCATAAGTACCTTGATACGTACATTCATGACAACTTCACTATTGTTGAGAATGTTTCAAAAATAGCAGAGGATATTAAATTCCCCTTATCTGTAAGTATCGGTATCGGTACGGGCGGAAACTTCAATGAAAATGAAGAGGGTGCCCGTCAGGCCCTTGATGTGGCTCTTGGCCGTGGTGGCGGTCAGGCTTGTATAAAGTTTGATACAGAGTTCAAGTTCTACGGCGGTGCAAACATTGAATATGAGCGTAGCACAAGAGTTAAGGCACGAAGCGTAGCCGTTGCTCTTACTGACCTTATAAAGCATAGCCATAATGTTATATTTATGGGTCATACAACTGCCGATTATGACTGCTTCGGTGCGGCCGTGGGCTTACAGAGAGTAGTCCGTGAGCTTGGCATTAAGCCATACATTGTTCATGAACGCATTTCACCCGCCATTGAGCATATGTATAACGAGCTTCGTGATATTGAAGAATATGAGGGAATGTTTGTTGACGAGGTTGAGGTTTTAGACTATGTAACAAAAGACTCACTTTTGGTTATTCTTGACACTCACCGTCCGTCAATGTTACCCAGTATGAGATTACTTGAAATGGTAGAAAAGGTAGTTGTAATTGACCACCACCGCCGTTCAACTGAGTTTATCTCACCTTGTGCATTGGTTTATCACGAGCCTTATGCATCATCAACCTGTGAAATGGTAACGGAGCTATTAAGCTATATGAATACAGGCAACGCCGTAACAAAGGAAGAGGCGCAGTGTCTTTATACAGGTATCTTAATGGATACCAAGAACTTTATTCTAAAAACAGGCGTAAGAACATTCGAGGCGGCATCGTATCTGAGAAAGCTCGGACTTGATACGGTGTCTGTACGCCGAATGTTTTCAAACCATATTGAAGATTATACACGAAAGGCAGAAATTGTAAGCCAGACAGAAATTGTAGCAGATGGCGTTGCAATATCCCAGACTTTCCAGGGTCATAAAAACATCCGTATGATTGCATCACAGGCGGCGGATGAGATGCTTAACTTATCAGGTGTCAAGGCATCAGTAGTAGTTTTCCCTGAGGAGGGCGGAGTAGGTTTCAGCGCAAGAAGTCTGGGAACGGTTAATGTTCAGCTTATTATGGAAGCCCTTGGCGGCGGCGGACATATGACCGTTGCGGGAGCATTTATGCAAGGCATGGATGTTGAGGGCGGAATTTCCGAGGCTAAGCGTGTAATTAAGGAATATCTTCACGAGAGGAAGGGACAATAAATGCAGGTAATTTTAACACAGGACGTTAAGGGACAGGGCAAGAAAGGCGATGTTGTAAACGTATCAGACGGATACGCGCGTAATTTTCTTCTTGCAAAGGGCCTTGGTATAGAGGCAACAAAATCAAATATGAATGACCTTAAAGGTAAAAAGGAATCGGCAGAGTACAAGATTAAGACCGATACAGAGGAGGCTAAGAAATTAGCCGAGACCCTTAAAGATATAACAGTAACTTTGAGTGCAAAAGCAGGAGATAACGGCAAGTTATTCGGCTCAATAACATCTAAGGATGTAGCAGATGCCTTAACTAATCAGCATCATATTAAGCTTGATAAAAAGAAGTTCCACTTCCCTGACGGTATTAAGACTTTGGGTGTAACAGAGGTTACAGTAAAGCTATACACAGGTATTTCAGGAACACTTAAAGTAAACGTAGAGAAACAGTAATTAACAAAAGGAGAAACCGTAGTCATGGAAGAATTCGCAATTCCGAACGGCCCTGATAACTATGACGGACAGGGTATAAGCGAACGGGACCTGCCTTTTAATATGGAGGCAGAACAGGCAGTATTGGGAAGTGCCCTGATAGATAGCGAAAGCGTGGGTGAGTCAGCGAAAGTATTAAAACCCTCTGACTTTTATTTTACTGCCAATAAGTTCATATTTGAAGCTGTTATGGCATTGTTTGATTCCAATAAGGCTATCGATTTCGTAACAGTAACAGAACAGTTAAAGGTTAATAACAAGCTTGACGCTGTGGGCGGTATTGAGTATCTTAAAAAGTTAAGCTCAAATGTTCCCACAACCCGTCATGTTGCATACTATTCAAACATAATTAAAGAGAAATCAATTCTTCGTTCACTTATCAGGAATGTAAACTCAATTTCTGATATGGCATACGAGGAGAAAGATACCTTAACCCGATTAATCGAACGTTCCGAGCAGATGATATTTGA
>JAZQFP010000005.1:0-10577 GCA_045539555.1 Candidatus Ornithomonoglobus sp. | reverse complement strand
AAAAAGAATGTTGCCAAATTGGCAACATTCTTTTTTTATTCTTCAAATAGTGCTCTTGAAAAATCATCAGGTGAAAAAATCTGTAAATCGTCTACTCCCTCTCCTACACCAATGAACTTTACGGGTAAACTCTGCTCTTTTGCAATAGATATTACTATTCCGCCCTTTGCTGTTCCGTCAAGCTTAGTAAGAACTATTCCTGTAAGGTCTGAAACCTCGGAAAATAGTTTTGCCTGACTTACTGCATTCTGACCTGTTGTAGCATCAAGAACAAGCAAGTTTTCCCTTGAAGCATCAGGTAGTTCACGGGAAACAACTCTGTTTATTTTTTCAAGCTCTGCCATAAGGTTTTTCTTATTATGCAATCGCCCCGCTGTATCACATATTAAAATATCAACATTTCGTGCTTTTGCAGCATTACATGCATCAAATACAACTGCCGCCGGGTCGCTTCCCTCATTATGCTTTATTATTTCACAACCGCTACGTTCTGCCCATATATCCAGCTGGTCAATAGCCGCGGCTCTGAATGTATCAGCTGCTGCAAGAAGAACCTTTTTACCCTGCGACTTATAATATGCCGCCATTTTACCAATACTTGTTGTTTTACCCACACCGTTTACACCAATAACAAGAATTATTGACGGCGTTGTGTCAAGACGCATATTGGTATCCACCTGACATAAGGTGTCAGTAATAACACTGTATAGTTCTTCTTTAACAAGGGTTCCATCCGTTATAAATTTCTTTTTTACACGGTCTCTTAGTTCATCAATTATTGCAACAGATGTCTCCATGCCCAAATCTGCCATAATCAGAGCTTCTTCAAGACTCTCAAACAACTCCTCATCAACACCAACAAATGCACTGAAAACACTATTGACCTGCTCGGCAACAGCATTACGAGTTTTTGAAAGTCCTTCTTTTAATTTGTTAAAAAATCCCATTGTCTTGCTCCTGTTTTAATCTATAAGCTCTTCGGACACATCATCAATTTTTAGTGAAAGAAGCTTTGAAATACCTGATTCCTGCATTGTAACACCATATAGTATTGATGCAGCCTCCATTGTACCGCGTCTATGAGTAATAACAATAAACTGTGTGCGGTCAATATAGTTTTTAAGATATGTAGCAAATCTTGATACATTAACATCATCAAGAGCCGCGTCAATCTCATCAAGAATACAGAATGGCGTTGGTTTAACTTTTAGAATTGCAAACAACAACGCAATGGCAATAAATGATTTTTCACCACCTGAGTAAAGGTTAATATTCTGCAAACCCTTACCTGGCAGCTGAACCTCAATTTCGATGCCACTTGTAAGAAGATTATCGGGGTCTGACAAGTATAATCTACCATTACCGCCGCCAAATAATTCTGTAAACACTTCTGAGAATGCTTTATTAATCTCTGTAAACTGCTCACTGAAGTGCTCTTTCATCAAATCTTCCATTGAGTCAATAATCTTAACAAGGTTATCCTTTGATTTTTCAAGATCTGCCTTTTGTGAGGTCATAAATTCATACCTCTCCTTAACAGACTTGTACTCCTCAATGGCGTCCATATTAACATTACCAAGAGCTTTAATCTTCTTCTTTAACTCTGTTAACTCTTCTGTTGCTTCTTTAACGTTTTCTATCTCTGTCTTTTCTTCCAAAGCATCGTTAAAGCTCATCTCATAATCATCCCACAGACGATTAATAATTACATCACGGTCATTTTGTAGCTTCATTCGCTTATTATCAACACGGGAAAGCTCCTTTTGAAGCTCAATCATACTGTTTGTGATGTCTTTATTATCACCTCTGTACTGATTCATCTTCTCGGCAATATCCGCCTTACGCGCATCAACCGTCTTTATTGACTCGCGAATTGTTTCTGACAATTCTCTTGCACTTACAAGCTGATCTTTCTTTGAGTCAATACATTCCTGAAGCTTTTTACTTGACTCCATAAGCTCGTTAATCTCATCTTTACGACGGTTAATTTCAAGCTTTGATGCGTCAATTTCGGCTTTTGCAGAATTAATAACCTCACGGCATACCGCTATATCCTTATTGATTTCTGCTATCTTTTCTGTTGTACTCTCAGAGATTGATGCAAAGTCATTCTTCTTTTCAAGCAATTCATTTCGCTTATCAAACAGCGCCTGTAACTCTTCCTCTAACTTTTTATTTTTGGTTCTTAGTGAAGAAACATGTGCAATAAGCTTTGCAACCTCATCTGCCGATTCTTTTAAGTGTGTTTCAATCTGCTCTAATTCACTCTCGTAATTACTTTCGTTTGAGCTTTCAAGCGTTTCATTCAATAGCTTTAATGTGTTCTCAGCACGAAGAATTTCATCCTCATACTCACGAATAAGAGGAACAAAATCTGATATCTGTCTGTCTGATAACTCAATATCACTCTTGTATGTATCTGCTTCTTCTTCAAGCTTTTTAATATCACGCGTCAAGGCTGATATTTCACTCGTTAAAGTCTTTATCTCTGACGCTCTTGATAAGAAACCGCTCTGTTTATTAACTGAACCGCCCGAGATAGAACCACCAGCATTTAATACATCACCATCAAGAGTTACCGTCTTAAACTTATATCCGAATTTCTTGGATAATGCAATGGCATTGTCTATATTATCCATTACAACAACTCTTCCAAGAAGCGATTTGAATATACCTGAGTATTTCTTGTCAAATGATATAAGCTCACTTGCAATTCCTATATATCCGTTAAACTTTGATATCTCAGAAACATTATCCATATCCTTTCCCTTAACACTTGTTACGGGCAGGAATGTGGCTCTTCCACCTGCATTCTTTCTAAGATACTCAATACAAGCTTTTGCGTCCTCTTCACTACCTACAATTATATTCTGCATTGCTCCGCCTAATGCCGATTCAATAGCAAGAACATATTTTTTCTCAACCTCAGTCAAACCTGAAACTGTGCCATAGACATATTTTTTCAGTTCCTGAGTAGTTAAAACTGTTTTTACACTTTTATTGTATCCTGCGTAATCATTTTCAAGGCCTTCTAAGATACGCTTCTTTGATGTTTTTGAGTCTAACTCAACTCTTGACTTGTTTAGTTTTTCCTGAACATCTGAAAGCTTTGTTTCTTTTTCGGTTTTTGTATTTGTCAATTCATTAACCGTTTTTGAAAGTTCACTTAAACTCTGACCGCGTTTTGAAATAACCTCTTCGGTCTCTGCAATCTGTTTTTTAGTATTCTCGATACCCTCTTTATGAGTTGCAAGTTCAGTATATACTGCCTCGCGACGCTCAATAAAGCTGTTTCTAAGAGTCTCAATACCGTTTACTCTCTCATTTTCAGATGCAATTTCATTTTCGTGAGAGAAATATTCCGTTCTTAACTGTGAAATCTCCTCATCAGTAATAGCAACCGTTTCATCAAACTTTTCTACCTCTTCACGAGTAGTATTTAACTCTTTTGAAATTTCGTCTATTTCTTTCTTTTTAGCATCAATTTCATTTTGTTTTTCAGATATAACAATATTTCTTTCGTCATTCTTTTTATTAATGTCATTTATCTGGTCAGTAATACGGTTTATGTTCTCTGTATTATTCTTGATATTGTTCTCTGCAAGGCTGATTTCGTTATTTATAACCGCAATCTTTGATTCGTTTTCTGCAAGTCGTTCATTGATTTCGTTCTTTTCTTCATCTGACTTGCGGCTCTCTTCATAAAGATTGTTCATTAAGCGCTCGTTCTCCGTCTCCTTTGAACGAACATCTGCCAACTGCTCTTCTACGCTGTTATATAGTTCTTCCGTTTTCTCTGCTTCGGCTTTATTCTTATCCAGCGAAATAACACTAAGACTAATATCAAGCTTTTTCATATCGCCGTAAAGACCAAGATATTTTCTCGCCTTTTCCGACTGTCTCTCCAAAGGTCCTAACTGCCCTTCAAGCTCTGTTGAAATGTCGTTTATTCTTACAAGATTTTCATCAACTTTAACAAGTCGTCTTAAAGCATCCTCTTTCTTGTATTTATACTTTGAAACACCCGCTGCTTCCTCGAAAAGACTTCTTCTGTCCTCTGCCTTGGTTGATAAAATCTGCGACACATTACCCTGACCAATTATTGAATAACCATCACGGCCAAGACCTGTATCCATAAATAGTTCATGAACATCTTTTAATCTGCACTGAACATCGTTAATCTTATATACACTTTCACCACTTCTGAATAAACGTCTTGTTACCTTGATTTCTTCATAATCAACACTGAAATCTTTATTTGAATTATCCAGAATAAGACTTACCTCTGCATAGTTAAGTCCCTTTCGTGTAGCTGTTCCCGTAAAAATAACATCCTGCATGTTGGCACCACGCAAACTCTTTGCACTGGTCTCACCTATAACCCAGCGGATAGCATCAGAAATGTTACTCTTACCGCTACCATTTGGACCAACTACCGCAGTTGCACCATCTGTAAAGTCAAGAACTGTTTTATCTGCAAATGATTTGAAGCCTTGTAGTTCAAGTCTTTTTAACAGCATACATATCTCACCTCTCTCTTCTTTAAGTTATTGTCGCCTTTAATTACGACCTCTGCATTATATTGCTCTTTTATTTTTCTTATATTTTCTTTTCTGTTCCCAGTAGCTTTTGAAATCTCTGAGGGGTTAACATATATAATGCCTTTTCCCTCTTTTATTTCTTTTGAGATTATATCAAAATATATGCTACTCTCAACAAGCTCACGATATGAACTATGAAAGGGTCCTGCAACAACACTTGCATCAGGGGAAATTTCCTCTGTGGGTTGCAACCCTACCCTTATTACATTTATTCCTGCACTCTCAAACATTATAATAAGCTTTTTTGACAATTCTATTGATTCATTAAGAGTTTGAGGTGTATATTTACCATTTTGGTACATTTTTTCAAGATAAGTATCCTTTATTGTAAGAGTCGGATATATCCTGACCATATCAGGCATAAGTTTTATAATCTCTTTCGCCGTTCTTACAGAAAAATCAGGAGTATCCCCAGGCAGTCCCGTCATCATTTGCAGACCTAAATTAAAATCATATTCACGAATAAGAGATACTGCTTGTCTTACATCTTGTGAGCTGTGTCCGCGATTAGCCGATTTTAATACATCGTCAACCATAGACTGAACGCCCAATTCTATTGTTGTAACGCCGTACTTCTTTAAGTTATCAAGTATGTCGCGATTGATATAATCGGGGCGTGTAGATAGCCTTATGCCCTTGATTCTGCCACTCTCAATGTATGGAGTTACTTTTGCCATCATAGCACTCTGCTCATCCATTGGAATACCAGTAAAACTACCCCCGAAAAATGCAACCTCAATATTGCAATCTGTCTTTGGCAGAGTCCTTAAATATTGTTCTATTGTATTTTCTACATCATCAGGCGTAATTTCTTTTATACTGCCCGTTATCTTCCTTTGATTGCAAAATACACAGTCAAAAGGACATCCTTTATGTGGAACAAATATTGGTATGTTATAATTACGCTTCATAGTATTTTTCTATGGTTGCCTTTGCCGCCTGTTGCTCAGCTTCTTTCTTACTTCGACCCTGAGCCTTGCATTTAGCATCACCGTTTATATAAACCTGAACTTCAAAACACTTGTTATGTTCCTTGCCGACCTCACCTATGGTCTTATATGAAACAGAGCTTTTTCCGTCCCGCTGAACTATTTCCTGTAAAGTTGTTTTATAGTCTCTGTAAAGCTTACCATCCAATGTATCTACAATACGGTCTTCCATAAGAGACAAAACCCATTTACGCGCTGATTCTATTCCCGAATCAAGATAAATAGCACCTAATAATGCTTCAAATGCATCCGATATTATAGACGGACGACGACGGCCGCCCATTTTCTCTTCCCCTCTGCCCAGGAAAACCAATTCGCTTAAATTTATCTTCTTTGAAATCTCTGCAAGTGATTGTTCGCAAACGAGAGTTGCTCTGAATTTTGACAAATCGCCCTCATTTACATTCTCCATTTTTTTGAAAATGTAATCACTTACAATAATACTTAAAACCGAATCACCTAAAAATTCAAGGCGTTCATTGTTGCGTGTATGGTTTTCATTGGCATAGGAACTATGAGACAATGCAGTTTTAAGAAGCTGTTTATCAGAAAATTCGTAGCCGATTTGCTTTTCAATTTCTTTCATAAAAATCACAGCCTTTCCATATTATCTTGTTATGCCATACAAGGGGCTGAAATTTCAGCCCCTTATAAAATTCTTAATCTGTGTACTTTTTGAACACCAATGTTGCATTATGTCCGCCAAAACCCAATGAGTTAGACATTGCATAAGTAACGTCTGCATTACGACCCTCATTTGGAACAATATCCAAATCACATTCAGGGTCGGGCGTCTCATAGTTGATAGTAGCAGGAATATATCCATCACGGATAGAATATGCACAAACCGCCGCTTCAACTGCACCCGCAGCACCTAACATATGTCCTGTCATTGACTTCGTTGAGCTGACAGGAACATTATACGCATAATCACCAAATACTTTCTTAATTGCCTGTGTCTCAAACAAGTCATTATAGTATGTTGATGTACCGTGAGCATTGATATAATCAATGTCCTCAGGTTTTGCACCTGCATCACGAATAGCAAGTTCCATTGCTTTTGCGCCGCCTTCGCCACCTGGAATGGGGCTTGTGATATGATATGCATCATCAGTTGCACCGTAGCCTACCATTTCACAAATGATATTTGCACCTCTCGCTTTTGCATGTTCTAACTCTTCAAGAATAAGAAACGCTGCACCCTCGCTCAAAACAAAACCATCACGGTTTTTGTCAAAAGGCTTTGATGCATGTTTGGGGTCATCATTGTTTGTGGACATAGCTTTCATATTACAGAATCCTGAAAATGCTGTTGGTGATACTGTTGCTTCACATCCACCTGCGATAATTGCATCACAATCACCATACTGAATGTGTCTGAATGCAGTGCCCAAAGCATTTGAAGCTGATGCACAGGCTGTTACAACATTCTCATTAACACCTCTTGCGTTAAACTTGATTGCAATATGACATGGTGCAATATTACCTATCATCATTGGAATAAAGAACGGGCTAACGCGTCCAGGGCCTTTTTCAATATAGTTTCTGTTCTGCTCTTCAAATGTCAAAATACCACCAATACCAGAACCTGTTATACAGCCTATTCTCCACGGGTCTTCCTTTTCCATATCAAGCCCTGAATCTTTTACTGCCTCAGTTGCTGCAATTAAAGCAAACTGAGTAAATCTGTCCATCTTACGGGCGTCTTTTTTATCAATATGCTCTAAAACATCAAGGCCTTTGATTTCTCCCGCAATCTTTGTCTTCATTTCACTTACATCAAAAGCTGTAACATAATCAACACCGTTTACACCGGCTTTGATGTTTTCCCAAAAGGTTTTAGCGTCGTTACCGATAGGAGTAACTGCACCAATTCCTGTTACTACAACTCTTTTCATGTTTTTCTCCTTATATATAAATCAAAAATGATATTGTTTGAATTTAAGTAAGAGGAACTCTAAGAGAATTCCTCTTACATGCTTTAATGCTTACGCATTTTCCTTAATATAATTTACAGCATCACCTACTGTACGAATCTTTTCTGCCTCCTCGTCGGGGATCTCAAGGTCGAACTCTGTTTCAAGACCCATGATAAGCTCAACGATATCCAATGAATCAGCGCCAAGATCGTCAACGAATGATGCCTCAGCTGTTACAGTATCCTCGTCAACACCAAGCTGATCAACGATAACTGATTTTACTCTCTCAAATTCCTCCATTTTTTGTGCACCTCCTTTCACAGATAATACGACATATATATGTAATACCCTCTACGGGCTAATCATATATCAAATTTACATTACAAGACCACCGTCTACACAGATAACCTGACCTGTTATATATGATGACATATCAGATGCAAGAAATGCAACTGTGTCAGCGATATTATCAACAGTTCCAAACTTACCCAAAGGTATAGCATCAAAATACTGCTTTTTAACATCATCAGGCAACTTATCTGTCATTGCAGACTCAATGAAGCCAGGAGCAACTGCATTACAACGAATACCTCTTGATGAAAACTCCTTTGCAGTCGTCTTTGTAAGGCCAATTAAACCCGCCTTTGATGCAACATAGTTTGCCTGACCTGCATTTCCCATAACACCAACTACTGATGCAATGTTTATAATGGAGCCGCCTCTTGCCTTCATCATCGGACGCGCAACTGTCTTGATACAGTTAAATGCACCTTTAAGGTTAATGTCCATAACAAGATCCCAGTCTTCTTCTGTCATACGAAGCATTAAGCCGTCTCGTGTTACTCCTGCATTGTTTACAAAAATATCTACTGTGCCAAACTCATTTACAGTGCTCTCAACCAATGCCTTAACATCTTCTATGTTGCGAACATCGCCCTTGACACAAATTGGGCCCACACCCATTGCCTTTATCTCATTACATGTAATATCAGCATCCTCTGACTGAGGAATATCATTTATTACAACATTTGCACCAAGTGATGCAAGTTTTAAGGCAATAGCCTTTCCAATTCCTCTGCCTGAGCCTGTTACAATTGCTGTTTTTCCTTTTAGCATCTCTCTTCTCCTTATTGATTAAGCCCCTCTAATGTCTTTTCTAATGAAGCCATATCTTCTACATTGAACACTCGTACGCTCTTATCTATCTTTTTCATAAAGCCTGTAAGTGCTTTACCTGGTCCAATTTCAATAAAGGTATCAACACCATCGTTTATCATTCTTCGGATGGACTCTTCCCATAAAACAGAGTTTGAGACCTGATCCTTCAAAAGACCTTTTATATCTTCTTTATTTTTTATATAATCGGCAGTTACATTTGTTATGACAGGAATTTTCATATCATTAACTGTAACATTTTCCATTTCCTTTGCAAGTTTCTCTCCTGCTCCAACAAGCAATTTGCAATGGAACGGAGCTGAAACATCAAGCATAATTGCACGTTTTGCACCCATCTCTGTTGCGATCTTACAACACTCTAACACTGCATCAACCTCACCTGAGACAACAATCTGTCCAGGACAGTTAAAGTTTGCACCCGTGCATATACCAAACTCAGAGGCTTTTTTTGCAGCCTCACGGACCGTATCTGCATGAAGACCAAGTATTGCAGCCATAGCACCCTTTCCTACTGGTACTTCCTCCTGCATATACTTACCGCGTTTACGGACTAATTTTACCGCGTCCTTAAAATTTAATGAACCTGCCGCAACATGAGCCGTATATTCACCCAGGCTTAAACCCGCAACAACATCTGCCTTTATGCCTTTTTCTTCAAGAACACGCAACGCTGCAACACTCATTGTAACTATTGTGGGTTGTGTGTTCTCTGTTATCATTAAGGTTTCTTTATCTCCGTTAAAAATCATATCTTTAATATCAAAACCTAATGCTTCACTTGCTTCATCAAATACTTTATCTGCACAGGGAAAATTCTCAGCGAGTTCTTTTCCCATTCCAGGAGCCTGAGAGCCCTGACCAGCAAATAAAAATGCAATTTTACCCATTACAATCTTTTCTCCCTTGATTAGAATGATGTTTTACTCTTAATATTAGATAAAATCATATCAATATCGGCAAAATAGCTCTTAATAATATCAGCACAAGGCTCTATCTTCTTTACCATAGCAGCACTTTGTCCTGCCATAAGTGAGCCCATTTGTGTGTCTCCCTCTAAAAATGCACGACGAAGTCCGCCAACGCCAAGCTCTTCAATCTCCTCAGCGGATGCATTTTCCTTTTCAAGACGCTGATATTCCTTTGTTAATTTGTTTTTAAGAGCTCTTACAGGTGCACCAGTGCTTCTGCCTGTTACTACTGCATCTCTGTCTTTTGCCTTTATAACTGCCTGTTTATAGTTATCATGAGCTAAACACTCGTCTGAACATATAAATCTTGTTCCTACCTGAATTCCATCTGCACCTAATGCAAAAGCTGCCGCAGCACCTCTTACATCTGCAATACCTCCTGCACATATAACAGGAATACTTACAGCATCTGCAACCTGAGGTGTCAAGCACATAGTAGTAATCTCACCTATATGGCCACCTGCCTCTGTTCCCTCTGCAATTACAGCATCTGCACCTTGTTTTTCCATTTTCTGTGCCATTGCAACACTTGCAATCACAGGCATAACTTTTATACCCGCCGCTTTAAGAGGTTCCATATATTTACCAGGATTACCTGCACCTGTCGCAACAACTGCGGGTTTCTCCTCAATTATTACCTGCATAACATCCTCTGCAAAAGGAGACATAAGCATTACATTAACGCCAAAAGGTTTATCAGTAAGCTCACGGCATTTAATAATCTGTTCCCTTACAACTTCCGCGGGGGCACCACCTGCGGCAATTAAACCAAGTCCACCGCCGTTTGAGACTGCCGCTGCAAGTTCTGCCGTTGCAACCCATGCCATTCCCCCCTGAATTATGGGATATTCTATTCCTAATAAATCACAAATTCTGTTTTTCATTTTTGTACTCCAAAATTAATATTCAAATACAGCAGCGCCC
>JAZQFP010000004.1:0-14906 GCA_045539555.1 Candidatus Ornithomonoglobus sp. | reverse complement strand
ATCAAAATTTATTCTGATGTTTTCTCTCTTGTCATAAGGTTGTTAACCGCATCTCTGGGGTCAACATCACAGTAAAGTACATTATAGGCTTCATCAATAATGGGTGTTACTACATTATACTTTTTGCCAAGGCCATAAGCGGCAGTTGATGTATTTACACCCTCTACTACCATATGTACCTTTTCCAACACCTCAGGAAGTTTCATTCCCTTGCCTAATAACTCACCTGCCGTATGATTACGGGAAAGTGTACTTGTACCTGTTACAATCAAATCGCCAAGCCCCGAAAGACCTGCAAAGGTTGACGCTTCTGCACCCATCGCAACACCTAAACGGGTAATCTCTGCAATGCCTCGCGTAATTAACGCCGCCTTTGTATTATCGCCATAACCTAAGCCGTCAGAAATTCCAGCGCAAAGGGCAATAACATTTTTCAAGGCACCGCCAAGTTCAACGCCTATTATATCCTCTGATGTATATACACGGAATGTCTTATCCATAAATACATCCTGTAAAAACTGTGCCGTTTTAATGTCCTTTGAGGCTACAACGACGGTGGTGGGAACACCACGGCTTACCTCCTCGGCGTGAGACGGGCCGCTTAAAACAGATATATCCGCCTGAGGAATTTCCTCGCTATAAACCTGAGAAAGTCTCAAATCTCCTTCAAGACCTTTTGAAATGTTTACTATCTTCTGTCCCTCTTTAACATAGGGTGCCATACCTTTTGCAGTAACACGGGTTGCAGGAGACGGTGCAGCGGTAACAACTACCTCTGCATCTTCAATACATTCACCCATATCATGTGTGCAAACAATATTATCGGGAAATTTTATTCCCGCCAAAAATTCCTTGTTTTCACGGTCGCGGTTAAGTCTGTCAGTTTCTTCCTGTATCCATGACCACAAATAAACAGTGTTTCCCTTTTTAGCAAGAAGCAATGCAATGGCAGTTCCCCAGCTTCCTGAGCCTATGACTGCAATCTTCATACGCTTTCCTCCTTTTTCTTGGAGCCAAGCTTATTCTCCTCGCCCTTGATAAGTCTTATAATGTTTGAGCGATGGCGTACAATAAGCAACACTCCCAGAATTAAAACACATATAAATCTTACAACATCAAAGGAATTAGTTATAAACATAACAGCAGTCTGTATTAAAATAAACACAACCGCCGCCACAACTGAGCCTAATGATACATAACGGGTTGCCACCATAATCGCCAAGGCAATAAGAAGAACTGCAAGGCCTATCTTCCAGTCAAGCAATAATACAACACCCAATGATGTTGCAACGCCTTTTCCGCCGCGGAAACCAAAAAATATGGGGAAGTTGTGTCCAAGAACAACCGCAACACCTGCTATATATGAACTGACATTACTTGCACCCAGTTTAACTGCAAGGTTTGCAAGTATAATTGCAACAACGCCCTTTAATATATCAATTACAAGGGTGATTATGGCATACTTCTTACCCATTGTACGAAGCATATTTGTTGCACCCGCATTACCTGAACCGCTTTCTCTTATATCCTTACCTGATACTATTCTTGAAATCAGAATAGATGAGTTTATACTGCCTATAAGGTAGCATACAACTGCCAAAACTACTGTCCATAAAATTCCCATATCGGTCTCCTTTATTGGTCCTTTTTATTCCTTTCACGGATAATTATATTTATAGGTGTTCCCTCAAAACCGAAGTTCTCACGAATCTGGTTTTCGATAAATCTCTTGTATGAGAAATGGAACAAGTCCTTGTCGTTTACGAATAACACAAATGTGGGGGGTGCAACACTCGCCTGAGTACCGTAATAAATTCGTAATCTCTTGCCCTTATCGGATGGCGGTTGTTGTTTGTTTACTGCCTCATTTATTACATCATTGAGCATACCCGTTGTAATACGACGTTTATGCTGTTCGTTTACTTTTTTAATCTCATCAATAAGAGCAGGAATATTTCTGCCCGTCTTTGCAGATGTAAACATAATTGATGCGTAGGACATAAAGGCAAAAGTTTCTCTTACTTTGTACTTAAACTCATTCATGGTCTTGTCATTTTTCTTGACAATATCCCACTTGTTAATTACAAAAATACATGCCTTGCCCTGCTCATTGGCATAACCTGCAATCTTAGTATCCTGCTCGGCAATGCCCTCTGTGCCGTCAATCATAATGATACATACATCACTTCTGTCAACGGCGGCATAGGAACGAAGTACACTGAATTTCTCAATGGCCTCATTAACCTTACTCTTACGGCGTATACCTGCCGTATCAATAAAGAGGAACTTGTCCCCGTCTTTCTCGTAATGAGTGTCAATAGCATCACGTGTTGTACCTGCAATGTCAGAAACGATTACACGCTCCTCACCCATAAGGTTGTTTATAAGAGATGACTTACCCGCATTGGGTCTGCCGATTACTGCAACCTTTATAATATCATCATCAGGAGTTGTGTCGGCATCTTCGGGGAACTTTGCAGTTACCGCGTCAAGTAAATCACCTATGCCCAAGCCATTGGTTGATGATATTGCAATAGGGTCGCCAAGCCCAAGATTATAGAACTCGTAAAACTCCATAGGCGGTTCACCTATGTTGTCTACCTTGTTAACTGCAAGAACAATTTTCTTTCTTGCCTTTAAGAGCATCTGTGCTACTTCATGGTCATTGGCAGTAACACCTTCCTTGACATTGGTCATAAGTACTACTACATCTGCCATTTCTATTGCTATCTGTGCCTGTTCACGCATCTTTGACAAAATCTCATCCTTTGACATAGGCTCAATACCTCCCGTGTCAATAAGGGTGAAATGTTTATCAAGCCATGAAACATCTGAATAAATACGGTCGCGGGTTACGCCTGGTATATCCTCAACAATACTTATTCTTGCACCTGATATTTTATTAAACAGTGTTGACTTTCCCACATTGGGTCTGCCAACAACAGCTACTATTGGTTTCATATTTATACTCCTCAATTTGTTGCCTAAACTAATACTATTTTATTTTATCATAAAACATAATAATAATCAAGCACAAATTCCCATGATAACACAAAAAAAGAGGCGTTGTCGCCTCTTTTATTTACTATAAACTGAACAATTTACTCTGTATACACACTGAGCATTTGTTTTTGCCATAATCTCTGTTGCAATGGGATTTGCCTTTTCATCCTCAACAACACATCTTAAAGCATATCCAAAGTTCCCCTCGCTGTCTGTTATAATTGCTGTTGCAACATCCATACATCCCAAACTAACAAGGTGTTTCTTGATTGCCCCAATCTCCTCATCGCTTGTGTTGAAAATCTGCGCTCTTAGCTCTACAAGAGTATCCGCAGCAACAGCTACATTATCGCCTATATATGCACGGACACAGTTAATGCCGTTCTTAAAAGTTCTCAAACCAAAACCTGCGCCCTTTTTAATATTTGTAAGTTCAGGCATAGAAGCACTTCTCTGGGCAAATACTGCAAGGATTGCAGCACCTTCAAGGGAGCAAATCTCGCTCTCTTCCTCGCCGTTTACATAGGAAATATTTCCAAGGATACGTTGTAGCTCAGCACTGGGAACAGGCACTCTGCCACGGGCAGTTCTTGTATATCCCGCACCTACCGTTACTGTTGATACAACAATATCATCTGGGTTTAGCATTTCAAGAAGCATACATACGCCTACAACAGCGGCAATGACATCCCTTGAACCTGTACGGTGCAAAGTCATAGTATTCATATCCTTGTTGTACGACTTAGATGCCTCACCTGCAATATGAGAATATACCTTTATGGCATTCTCCTTAACCTTGTCTGAGACTCCCAGACCCATTATCATGCTTTTCACAATTTCAAGATTTCTTCGTACGTGTTTTACTCGTACTTTTTCAATAGGCTCACTATCGTCTATCTCGTCAGCATAAGGGTCCTCTTTTGATGAAGATGTTCGGCTGAATTCAAGCTGTGAACCTGCAATTCCTTTCATTGCCTCAGGAGTACGTCTTACGGATACACCATCCAGACCTATCCTGTTGAATTCATATATAAATTTATCCGGATTTTCCAATAGATCAACTAATGCACCCATTATTTTTGCACCTGATGCGCCCATTCTGCAATCCAAATATAGCGTCTTCAATTAAACTCTCTCCTCTTTTCCAAAAACTTGTATCATTTTATCATATTGTGTCGGTTTAGTCAATGGGGTTTTGAAAAACATTACGAATTTTATACTCCCTTTTTATCTATTTTTTCAAATGATTAGGCTGAGAAAAAGATGCAGGATGAACGAAACGGACCCGACGGCGTATGCTTATACTCCGAGTGGTCCGTTTCGTTTATAAAACAAGACACCCATTGAGGGTGTCTTGTTTGTCCTGCGCTTTTTATCAGTCTAATACTATGGTTTTTATTACCTGGGGTACTACTGGCTGGTCATTGTAATCAGTCTCACATGTTGCAATCTCATCGACAACATCAAGTCCCTCTGTGATTTTACCAAATGCTGCATACTGTCCGTCAAGGTGAGGTGCGTCCTTGTGCATAATAAAGAACTGGCTTGATGCACTGTTGGGGAACATTGTTCTCGCCATTGAAAGTACACCTCTTGTATGCTTCAAGTCATTCTTAACACCATTACTGTCAAACTCACCCTTTATTGAGTCTGTCTCCTTGTGGTTACCTACGGCGTCAAAACCGCCGCCCTGAATCATAAAGTTCTCAATTACTCTGTGGAAAACAAGTCCGTCAAAGAACTTATTTTCAATTAGTTTCACAAAGTTTTCTACGGTTATGGGTGCAACCTCGGGATATAACTCACCGCGCATCACCTTACCGTTTTCCATTTCAATTTTAATATTCATTTTGCTTTATTCCTCCGTTGTTTTATCAGCTTCGGTTTCCATCTCATCAGGCATTTCCTCTTCCTTGTATCGCTCTGTCAATGCGATTGATACAACAGATGTGCCCTCTTCCATTTTAACCACTCTTACACCCTGAGTCTGACGGCCAAACTTACTAATGCCGTCAACGTGCATTCTTATTACTACACCCTCGGATGTGATTAACATTACATCCTCATCATCAGAAGCCGATACAACACCTGCAAGCAAGCCTGTCTTTTCAGTAATCTTGTAGGTAAGAACACCCTTACCGCCTCTTGTCTGGCATCTGTATTCCTCTGCCTCTGTACGTTTACCGTAACCGCCGTCTGTAATTGCAAGAACTGTTTTACCTTCTTCTGCAATAAGAGCTGAAATCACATAGTCGCCATCATTTAACTCAATAGCCTTAACACCGCGGGTAGTTCTTCCCATTGCACGGGCATCCTTTTCCTTGAACTTAATTGCAAGACCATTACGGGTTGCAACCATTATCTCCTGCTCACCGTCAGTCAGGTTTACACTGATAAGCTCATCACCCTCAACAAGGTCAATAGCTCTTAAACCGTTCTGGCGAATTCTTGCATAGTCCATAATGTCAGTTCTCTTAACAAGACCGTCGCGGGTTACGAATGTCAGGTATTCACCGTTATTAAATTCACGAACGGGTATCATTGCACTTATCTTCTCATCACTTTCTAAGGGAAGCAAGTTTACTATCGCCATACCCTTGGCAATTCTTGATGATTCAGGAATCTGGTATCCCTTTAATCTGTATACAACACCCTTTGTTGTAAAGAACAAAATGTTATCATGAGTAGATGCCGTAAATATATGCTCTACGAAGTCCTCATCACGGGTTGTTACACCTGTAATACCGCGTCCGCCTCTGTTCTGTGAACGATAGGTGTCAACGGGCATACGCT
Organism: Candidatus Ornithomonoglobus sp.; assembly: GCA_045539555.1. Taxonomy (GTDB): domain Bacteria; phylum Bacillota; class Clostridia; order UBA1381; family UBA1381; genus Ornithomonoglobus. The sequence goes on along the minus strand of JAZQFP010000004.1, from coordinate 9,110 downwards.
TTGTGTAACCATTATGAGTAAGAGTTATAATACACTCCTCTTCCTCAATCAAGTCCTCGTCTTCAAGGTCGCTGTAATCCATAGCAATCTCTGTACGGCGTGTATCACCGAACTTATTTTTAAGGTTTGTTAGGTCCTCTTTAATAATCGCAGATACTTTTGTGGGGTCTGCTAAAATGCCCTCGTACTCGCCGATTTTCTTTAATACGCCATCATACTCAGTCTCAATCTTTTCTCTTTCAAGACCTGATAAACGGCCCAACGGCATCTGTACGATTGCAGTAGCCTGGATATCGTCAAGCTCAAATCTTGCGCATAACCGCTCCTTGGCATCTGCGATTGATTTTGATGCACGGATAATGCGGATAACCTCGTCAACATTATCAATAACTATCTTATAACCTTCAAGCAAGTGTGCACGTTCCTGAGCCTTGCGAAGCTCAAAGCGTGTACGGCGTGTTATTACATCCTCCTGATGAGCAATATAATAATCAATTATCTGCTTTAAGTTAAGTACCTTTGGCACCTTGTCAACCAATGCAATAAGGATAATACCAAAGGATACCTGCATCTCTGTAAACTTATACAGGTTATTTAATACCACATTTGCATTGGCATCACGCTTTAATTCGATTACAAGGCGGATATCCTCCGACGATTCATCTCGTGTTGACGAAATGCCGTCAATCTTGCCATCACGCATCAATTCATTGATACGCTTTTCCATTTCTGCCTTATTTACCTTGTAGGGAATTTCTGTAACGACAATTCTCTGCTTACCGTTGTCATATTCTTCAATCTCAGCATGAGCACGAAGAACTATCTTACCGCGTCCTGTCTGATAAGCCTGACGAATTCCGCTCTTGCCCATAATAACACCGCCTGTGGGGAAATCAGGGCCTGGAATATATTGCATAAGCTCGTCAATGGTAATCACAGGGTCATCAATAGCCGCAATAATTGCATCTATTGTCTCTGTCAGGTTATGGGGCGGGATATTTGTCGCCATACCAACAGCAATACCGTTTGAGCCATTTACAAGAAGATTCGGGAAGCGTGATGGTAATACATCAGGCTCTTTTCTTGTATCGTCAAAGTTGGGGACAAAATCAACCGTTTCCTTTTCAATATCCGTAAGCATACTTGCAGATATCTTTGACATCTTTGCCTCTGTATATCTGTATGCAGCTGCGGGGTCGCCGTCTATTGAACCGAAGTTACCTTTACCCTGAACAAGGGGATATCTCAATGAAAAGTCCTGTCCCAAACGCACCATTGCATCATAAACTGACGCATCGCCGTGAGGATGGTAACGACCAAGAACGTCGCCGACGGTTGTCGCGGACTTTCTGAAATCTGCCTCGTAAAGAAGACCGTCCTCATACATGTTATAAAGAATTCGTCTGTGAACGGGTTTTAAGCCATCGCGGACATCAGGTAAAGCACGGCTTACTATAACACTCATGGCGTAGTCAATATACGCCTTTTTCATTTCATTATTAAGTTCAACACCCACTATCGTCTGGTTGTCTAACGCAGATTTATCGAAGGGCAATTCCTTTGACTTTTTAGCCATATTTTCCTCCTGTGAGCCACTGTTTCGGCTCTTGTCATGTATATATATAATTATACCATAAATTCCAAAAAATTGCAAGTAAATATGCCAAATTTTTGCCCAAAAAATGCAAAAAAATTACACTGTCGAAACAGTGTAATTTCTCCTTGTTTATTCAGCTATTTTTGCCTTTGCAACGCGGACACAGTAATCAGTTCCATAGGGTGTTCCCGTAAGGTTTACACAGAACATTCCGCGGTCCTGAATGAAGTCTAATTTCTCACCATTATCCATCCACTCTATTGACTCAATTTTATCTGTTACTTTATTGAATGAGTGGTTGCCAAGACGACCTCCCCCAAGGGTAACATTTTCATCTCCAAGGGTCTGTAAATCGTAGGCAAAAATGTATAGATATTTACCATCAATACTCTTTAAGATAAACGCGTCTCCGTCTGTACCTGCACCACAAGGTCTGCCGTTATAGATAGCCTCGCCGAAGATGTCCATCCATCTGCCCACTACCTTAAATAACTCTGTCTGGAACGGGTTAATCGCACCCTGAGCCTCAGGTCCGATATTCAAAAGATAGTTTGCACCTGCTCTACGACATGCACAAAGGCTTTCAATAAGCTCTTTCGGGCTCTTGTAATGGAAATCGTTCTTTGCATAACCCCAGTGTCTGTTAATTGTATGGCACATCTCACCCGCAATGTATTTGGGATGTCCCTCACGGTTTACGGGCTCAACCTTACCGTTTTCAAAGGTTACAGAGTCAATCTCAGGATGACCTGTCTCACCTCTTGCACTAAGGCCTGTATTGTTAATTATAATAGCATCGGGCTGATACTTTCTTATTGTACCGTAAAGCTCTGTCTCTTTCCAGTCAGCACCAGGCTTTGCCCAGTTTCCGTCAAACCAGAAACCGCCGATTTTACCGTAATTCTTTGAAAGAATTTCAACATGCTGTCTTATGTATTCAAGGTATGCATCAAAATCATTGTCAAAGTTATCGCTGTCATACCAGTCAAGAGTTGCCTGATAGAAGAATGGAATAATATCATACTTGTTACAAGCGTCAACAAACTCACGCACCAAATCACGCTTTGCAGGTGAATGGGGTGCATCAAATTCGTTAAGACCGCAGGTGTCATAAAGGGAAAAACCCTCGTGATGGCGTGTTGTAAGAGTTATGTACTTACAACCTGCATTCTTTGCCATAAGCACAAGTTTTTCCGCGTCAAAATCTTCCGCTGTAAATGTATTAAAAAGCTTTTTATACTCCTCATAAGGAATATCTTCATAGTGTCTTATCCACTCTGCTCTTTCAAGCTGTGAATATAAACCCCAGTGAACAAACATACCAAAGCCAAGCTGTTCAAAATCTGCAATTCTCTTTAATGGTTTGGGTATACTCATTTTTATTTTCCTCCAATCTTAGAATAATTCTTTAACCTTGTTAATCATAGCATTTCTCATTGCCATGAATTCTGACTCTGACTCGGGGCAAATATCAAACTCGATTGCCTTTGTCTCTTCAAGCATTGCTACAATCTCATCATGGGACATCTTTGTTTCAAGAAGTCTCAGAAGTCTCAAATCTTGTAAACCCTCTAAGAATACCTCAGCTCTTACTGATGACCAGGGGCCGTCAGGGCCAGGGTATACACAGAATGCATCACCTGATGGGAATGCACCGCCTGAATCTGTCTCTGTAAACGGGTCAAGAGCGCGTTTTGAAAATGCTGTGTAATAGAAGTTAAAGCCCCAATGCAAGAAGCCTACAATGTTATACTTAAACAACTGCATACCAAGGCAACGGGTACGCCATGAGGGCATTGCAAGAAGTCTGTTACTTACATCTTTTTGCTGACCGCTGCAATAATATGTCCAAAGGTTTGGAACCTTGTTTTCAAGGAAAGGCTTAATATGATTAGTTGCAGGTACAGGGCTTGAAACAAGTCCTTTCTCATAGAAATCGTAATCTGACAAAGCCTCAATAATGTGATAATCTTTAAGATGCTCCGATACCATTTCCTTTGCTGCAACATAGTTGTCGTAAAAGTCCATATTGGGCTCGTCAGATACATGGAAATATGTAACTTCCTTATAGCCTGTCTCCTCTAAGAACTTATCAATAGCAGGTAAGAACTGATTTAAGAAATTACGGTACAAATCACCTGTTGCACTCTCGTGCCAACCGAATAATTTCTTCTCGTTGTAATTCTCTGTAACAACAATTTTGGGAGGAGTTTTTACGCCCCACTGAGAGAACAGGTGTGCCATCTCAAAGTACTTGATTCCAACACTTTTTGCCATATCCATCCATTTCTTCAAATTAGTGAAGTCGAATAAATATGTATCCTCTCTTTTCTCAATATCAACAAGCTGGAATGTAGGTCTCTCACCGCCAACCTCTGTATCAAGAGGAAGTGTGAATATGGGTGTTAAAATCATATTCATACCTGTTTTTACAGCCATTTCCATAAACTTTTTAATCAAGTCCCAGTGTCTCTCAGACATCAGCTCAACGCCGTAATGTGTTGCAATACAGTCTGCATGGAACCAGTTTGTATAAATAAGGTCCTGTTTGGGAAGCTCAACGTCTAAAATCTCTACCTGACACTTTATTGATTCCTTATATTCAAGGTCCTCAAATGTGATTTCAATCTCGTGCAAACCCGCGGGTGCATCTTCACTGATACTTACCCATAGACAGTTATAGAAAGGCCATGACCAAAGTCTTTTTATATCGGGTTCTAAAACATCGGGTATAATTGCACAACCGTGAGTTATGTAGTTTGTATCGTCAGTATTTTCAGGTCCGTCAGGGAAACATACAGGAACATTATTAACCTTAGATACTGTAACATACTCTGCAATATCAGAGCTCATCTTAATATCATAAATTCTTCTCTGTTTTGTTGTTTTATAAGCAACCTGATAAGCACATCTTTCGCCTTTAAGGGCAGTTACAGATGTGATTTCACGCGCATTAAGTGTAACCTCGGGAAGTATCTTTTCCAATGAGGATACCTGTTTTAATTGAATCATAAAAAACCCTCCTTTACTTTATCCTAATTATACCAAAAGCCTACACAAGTGTCAATAAAAAAAGACTGCAAAATGCAGTCTTTTTTATAAATTATTCAGCTGTGTCGTCTGTCTCTGTTTTCTTAATCATATCAACTGATATAGCATCTATTGCCGCATCGTCAACCTCAACCTTAATGCCATTCTCTTCAAGCATCTCGTCAAGTCTTATTTCAACACGCTTTCTGTCGTATGCTGATGTAACAGTTGTGTTCATTTCCTCTGTTAATTCAGGAAGTTCAAGTCTTAGCAATACGTGGTAACCATAGTCTGACTCGCAAATACCAAAACCACCGAAATCAAGTGCCTTTACACCGTTCTCAAAGGGTGCAACCATTTCGCCGTCTGTGAATACATAACCCTGAGGATTTGATTCAAGACCAGGGTCTGTTGAGTACTCCTGTGCCATCTTGTCAAAGTCCTCGCCACCCTTTGCACGTTCTAAAATCTCTTCTGCAAGTTTCTTTGAAGCTTCTGCATCTTCACCCTTTTCGATAAGGATATGCTTTGCACACAAATACTTCTCGTTGTAGTATGCATTAACCTCCTCAGGAGTTACCTCTTTACCCTCTAACTCTGTCTTAATCATTTCGTTTATCTGTGTCTGATACATTGAAGCTAAGAAAAGATTATCCAAAAACTCAACTGATGAGCCGTTATCTGCTAAATAATCTTCAAGAGCTGAAAGACCGCCCATCTGCTGAGCATACTGAGCTCTTATCTGAACTGCTGATTTTTCATCCTCGTCTGTAAGCTCAATGTCAAGAGCCTCACCAAGCTCACCGTACTTGAAACTCATTTCAATCTGGTCCTTAAATGAATTCTTAGCTGAATCAAAATCAGCACCGCCTGACATCATATCTGCAATAACTGCAACATCTCCTGTTGAAACCTTTACATCGCCAATCTTCATAGCAGTCTTTGTTAAACCTGCATTTACGCCACATGATGACAACGCAAGAGCCATTGCTGTTACTATTGCCAAAAGACTAATTTTCTTCATTGTTTATTCCTTCTTTCTTTATGTGTTTTTATAATAACATATACATTATACATCATTCAGAACGATTTTGCAATTCTTTTATTAAAGTTAATAATTTTTTTACAAATTGGAGGGGCGTACCGTCATTATCTTTCATTGTAACGGTAAGGGCGGGAACATCGCCTGACAGCACTTTAACTCTTGACGGAAACTTATTATCAAGCCCAAATACAATTTCAGGAGATAGTATTCCCTCGTTAAATTTTAATGTTACCGTTCTGCCCTTCTCAATAATCTCATTACAACCTATGTCCGCCGCCACAGGCTTTAACCCTGCAACAGAAATAAGGTTAAGCACCGATTTTGGCATATCGCCAAAGCGGTCGGTAAGCTCATCCTGTACCTCAAACTCGTCATCCTCTGTTTCGATTGCCGCAATTCGTTTATACATATCGATTCTCTGATTTGCCGAGGGGATATAACTCTCAGGTATATATGCATTTATGGTTATATCAACCGCTACGGTGTCTTTACCAGAGACCTTAATTCCCTTTGCTTCCTTAACACTCTCGCTAAGAATTTTACAATACATATCATAACCAACGTTATCCATGTGTCCATGTTGCTCCGAGCCTAACATATTACCTGCACCGCGTATTTCAAGGTCCCGCATAGCAATTTTGAAGCCTGAGCCAAACTCTGTAAATTCACGGATAGCACTTAACCTTTTCTGTGCCTCAGGACTTAAAATCTTGTCCCGCTGATATGTTAAATATGCATACGCTGTACGATTGGAACGACCTACTCTGCCCCGCAACTGATAAAGTTGTGCAAGACCCATACGGTCAGCGTTTTCAATTATAATTGTATTGGCATTGGGGATATCAAGCCCCGTTTCGATTATGGTAGTGCAAACAAGAATTTGTGTTGTACCGTTTACCATATCATACATTATATCTTCAAGCTCGGTTTCGTTCATTTTGCCGTGGCCCACCGCAACATTTACATCAGGGAATTTCTCTTTAAGCCATTGTGCCTTATGGTAAATTCCCTGAACACGATTATAGAGATAGAACACCTGACCGCCGCGGGACAACTCCTTTTTAATTGCATCTAAAACAATAGCCTCATTAAATTCCAATGCATAGGTCTGCACAGGATATCTGTTCTGGGGAGGCTCTGTTAAGACACTCATATCCCTTATTGATGTCATTGCCATATGAAGCGTTCTTGGAATGGGAGTTGCCGTCATTGTAAGAACATCAACATTGGTTTTTAATGCCTTGATTCTCTCCTTGTGTGCCACGCCAAAGCGTTGCTCCTCGTCAACTATTAAAAGCCCTAAATCTTTGAACTTTATATCCTCTGAAAGCAATCGGTGTGTACCGATTACAATGTCAATTATGCCCTCTTTAAGCTTCTTTATGATTTCCTTTTGCTCCCTGGGAGTACGGAAACGGGAAAGCATTTCTACTGTTACGGGAAAATCTGCCATTCTGCTTACAAAGGTCTCATAATGTTGCATTGCAAGGATGGTTGTGGGGCAAAGGTATGCCACCTGCTTACTGTCGCACACTGCCTTAAAAGCTGCGCGTAATGCAATCTCCGTTTTACCAAAACCAACATCACCGCATAGAAGTCTGTCCATAGGCGTTCTTTTTTCCATGTCCGCCTTAACCTCTTCAATACTCCGTAACTGGTCGGTAGTTTCATTAAATGAGAATGTATCCTCAAACTCTCTCTGCCAGGGTGTATCCTCTGAAAAGGCGTGGCCAACCACCTCTTCACGCTGAGCATAAAGACTTATAAGCTCTTTTGCAAGTTTATCTGTTGACTCTTTTACCTTGCGTTTCTGCCGTGTCCATTCCTGAGTGCCTAAGCGGTTTAATTTAACCGTCTTATCCTCACTCTTACCGCCGTACTTGTATAATAAATCAAGCTGGTCAACGGGCACATATAAAACATCTGAGCCACGGTACTGGACTTTCAGGTAGTCCTTGGAAATGCCGTCTACGGTCATTTTCTGTAAACCTACATATTCACCAATGCCATGCCCCGCATGAACAACATAATCGCCTACATTTATATCGTTATATGACTTAATTCTGTTGGCGTTGTCTTTTCTTCGTCTCTCGCGGGACTTTCCGCTTCTGAAAATCTCATCCTCGCATACAAGAACAAATTTAATATCAGGATACTCATATCCGCCCGAGCCATTACCCCGCATAATAACGGTCTCGCCCTTATTAAACTCGCCGTTATCACAAATTCTTGCCTTTATTCCGCGGTCATTAAAAACACCGCACAGATTTTCACATCTGCCCCGTGTTTGTGCAAGAATTACCACCGTATAGCCGTTCTTCTGCCAGTTCTCTAAATCTTCGTAAAGATATTCAAGCTTTCCATGGAAAGACACAGTAGTCTTTGACACAAAGCTTTCCAAATGCTTATAAGTAAAAGCATTCTTTGTATGAGATAATACTTCAAGGGCAACGAGTTTCATTTTCGATAAGTCCTTTATTATCTCATCCTCTGCTACATAATAATCTGCTCTGCCCTCGCCTAAAATTCCGCTTTCCTGTAAAGCAGTAACGGCTTCCTCCCGTGCCCACAAAGTAGTTTTTATACCCTCACAAATTCGCTTTGGGTCAGGAATAAACACAACGCTGTCGCTACTGAAATAATCTGTAAGACGGGGTATTCTGCCGTAGATAAGAGATATATATTTATCAACTGACGGGAACAGAAAATTCTCACGAAACAGTTCAATGTCCGTTTCAAGATTTTTTATATACTCGTCATTTGCTTTTTTGCTCTTTTTTGCACTCTCCAATCTCCGTTCCAATTCAAGTATAATCTCATCTCGGCGTTTAGGAGTATAAAGTGCCTCTGTGGCGGGAATAATTCGCACACTGTCAATATTTTCAATAGTTCTCTGGGACTCTACCTCAAACTCACGGATAGAATCAACCTCGTCCCCCCAGAACTCAATTCTCACGGGGTTTTCACAGTTGGGAGGGAACACATCTAAAATTCCGCCACGCAAAGAGAACTGGCCTACGCCCTCTATCATTTCCTCACGCTTATAACCCATCTCCACAAGGGACTTTGTAAAATCATCCGTGCTTATCTCACTTCCTGATACAAGCTCAATTACAGCCTCTCTGAACTTATCTTTTTGTGCAGTATATGTGAGCAATGCCTCAACGGATGCAACAACGACCGTTTCAGGGTCAGTAAGTATTTTATCCAACACCAAAAGCCGTGAATTTTCTTTTCCACGGCCCATTGATTCAATATTATAAAATGTGTAGTCCTTTGAGGGAAACATTACTGCCTTGTCGGTGTAAAGCCTTAAATCTCTCAAAACCGTCTGTGATTCCATATCGGAATAGGTTACAACAAGCTTAGGTGTTTTATTTCCTCCCACAGAAGAAATAAGCTGAGGATGTGCCGTTTCTGCTATACCTGATACGGATA
>JAZQFP010000003.1:0-13983 GCA_045539555.1 Candidatus Ornithomonoglobus sp. | reverse complement strand
GTACCAACTTTTCTAAATTCTGCCTCGTCGATAGCACCACGCCATACAACCTCAGGGTCGCCTGATGTACGCTTATCCCACAAGCTGTTTGCATCATGGTTAGCCCACATTATGTAGAACTTCATTTTCTTATTATTCTTTGCCTTTAAGAAGCCGTCATTTAAGCACTGCTCCAAGAAAGGTCTGCCGTCATACCAGTACCAGTCATAAATAAACACATTTACGCCGTGGTCAACCGCCGCTTCAATCTGCATCTCCATTACATAAGGGTCTGCCTCGTTCTGATAGCCCCAAAGAGGTTTTCTCGGCCATGTATCACCCTCATACTTCTTCTTGTGGTTCTTTACTGTCTGCCACTCACCATAGCCCTCGGGCCAGAAAATTCGTGTACGCTTTTCATCGCCTGTATATGCAGGCCAGATATATGCAGCAACATCATATTTTTTGCTCATACTTTTATCCTCCGATGCTCACATTATACCCTAATTCTACACTATTTCCCAACCATTGTCAATAAAAAAGAAACCGAATTTCGGTTTCTTTTAATCAAATTTGAAATTTTTCTCTACAATTCTCACGCAGTCTTTTACATATTCCAGGCAAGGACGCTTTTTATAATATGTTTCTGTTCGTGCCTCGGGCGTGGAATTGTATTTTGATGACTCATTTAAGCCTAACAAATCACCACAAATTATAGCGCCGTTAAGCTCCTTGAATTCATCTGCCATTTTATGTACTTTTTCATATACAACCCCGCGGGTATCGCCATCGTCTGCACCACGGGATAAAAGCATTCCTGCAACCATTGCCATTGATGACACGGCACCGCAAGTAAGACGCATTCTGCCAAAACCGCCGCCGAAACCCTCGGATATTTTCATAGCTGTATCAAAATCAAGTCCTAAATCATCACAGAATGCACCAATGACAGACTGTGCACAGTTATAACCTGACTTAAACAATTCCTCTGCTCTTGTAACTCTGTCCATAATTTACCTCTTATGAGAACAATGAAGCCTTATACTTTCCTATAACAACTCTGTCATTATCGCAAGGGTCTTTAATAACCTTAATGCCTGAGAAGTCTCCCTCATCAAGAATTTCCTCAACTGCCTCTCCCTGATTATATCCTATCTCAAAGGCAATTAAGCCATTCTCTTCAAGGATAGTTTCAACTAAGTCCTCAACTATTCTCTGATAGAAAAGCAGACCGTCAAAGCCACCGTCAAGTGCCTCGGGAGGCTCATAGCTCTTTACAATATTGTCAAGACTGAAAATGGTATCTGTTTCAATATAGGGCGGGTTTGATACGATTATATCGTACTTGCCCTCGGGAATTTCCTCTAATATGTCGCAACGGATAATATCTACATTAACACCGTTAAGCTCTGCATTCTCCCTTGCAACATCAAGTATTGCATCTGAATAATCAAGAAGAGTAACCTTTGCATTGGGGCATAGCTTTGCAATGGAAATACCAATACAACCCGTACCTGTACCAATGTCAAGAACACGGATTTCCTTGTCTTTATCCTTAATCTTCTCAATTACAGTCTCAACAAGTGTTTCTGTATCCTGACGGGGAATTAAAGTGTCCTCCGTTACCTTAAAAGTTAAACCCATAAACTCCGTCTCACCCAGAATATACTGCAAGGGCTCACCCGCATTACGACGGGCAACAATGTTCATTATCTCAGCTTCCTCTGCCTCTGTGATTTTTCGGGGTTTTAGAATTAACTCCTCTTGTGTAAGTTTTGTAACATGAGAAATTATCCAGTCTGCCTCATGTTCATTCTCGCCTAATTCTCTACGCACTTTACAGCGTAAACTGTCCTCTACCATTTGTCCTCCTCTTTGTTCTCGGGTATACAGGGTTTCATTGATGCTATTGCAACCTCTATCTGACTCTCATCAGGCTCTCGGGTTGTAACTCTCTGTAACCATAATCCCGGCTTTGAAAATGTACCAACCAATTTACTCTTACTTCTACCTGCCCACTTGATTACCTCGTAGGATAAACCTGCGACTATGGGTAAACACAGAAGTCTTGTGCCCATTCTTAAAAGTATTGCTATTATTTTCCCGTATTCGTCAAACCTTGGCAGGAATGCGTATACGATAATGCTTATAATCATTACGAACAACAAGAAACTTGTTCCGCAACGGGGATGATAACGACTATGTTTTTTAACATTCTCTACCGTTAGTTCCTCACCCGCTTCATAACAGGCTATTGTCTTGTGTTCTGCACCGTGGTATTCAAACACACGCTTTATGTCTTCCATTTGCGATACTAATATCATATATCCTAAAAATATCAGCATTCGCATTATTCCCTCAAATACACTTGTGAAGGTCTTTGTTCCTGTAAGCCATTGAAGCCCTGGTATTGCCTCAACTGCACCTGATAAAACCGACGGAAGAAGTATAAATAAACCAATACTTATTACTATTGACAATGCTACGGCAACATAGATTACTACATCCTTTATCTTATCGCCAAGCTTATCTTCAAGCCATTTGTCAAACTTACTCTCCGTTGCCTCCTCTTCCTCCAAATCAACAAACTCTGCACTCCACATAAGAGCTTTCATACCTATTACAAGGCTTTCTACAAAGTTTACACATCCGCGAATTATGGGAAGCTTCATAAACTGAGGCTTTTTCTTGGTGCCGTTATCGTCCACCCTCATTTCGATTTCACCGTCAGGCTTTCTGACCGCTACTGCGGTTTTGTAGGGACCGCGCATCATTACGCCTTCCATTACCGCCTGACCGCCGATTGAGGTTTTATGTTTCTCTTCTGCCATATTTCCTCACTCTCTTTAACAACAGGGGTTACAGTCGCACAAACATGGGAAACACCAGCAAGGCAACGGACAACAGTCCATTCCTCCGCCGTACATTCCACCGCCTGTGTTGTACTGGGTTGACCTGTTTTTTACGCTGTTGAGCGTGTCTTGGTATTCACTGTTATTAGGCTCCATTGCTACTGCCTGTTCCATAAAACGAATACCGTCAGTATATCTTCCCGCCTTTATGTTGGCAAGGCCTGAAAGGTAATACCATTCTGCCGTTTTAGGCAACTGCTGTAACATCATTAACGCCTGCATAATGTTATTCATCTGTATCAGACTGCGTACTGTTGAAAATGTGGGCTTTGCATTCTGGTATCCGCCAAAGCCGCCAAAACCGCCGTAGCCTGTATTATTATAGCCTGTATTTGTACCCGTGGATGTCTTTTTATTGATAATCATATCGTATGCCTGATTTATCTCTTTCATCTTCTCCGCAGCTAAATCTGCAAGAGGGTTATTGACATACTTATCGGGATGATACTTTTTTACAAGCTCCTTATATGCTTTTTTTACAGTCTCCTCATCAGCCGTAGGGCTGACACCGAGGACCTCGTATGGATTCATTTGTTATCCTTTCCCTGACCTCTTAAAATCAGTTGTTGCTTTTCCTTTAAGCCAATATATATTATTTTACCGATAAGGCTCATGTTTCCCTTAAAGTCAATCAGTTCAAATGCTGAGGCAACACCCTCTAAATTCAATGTGAGACTAAGCTCGGTGTCCCCCACACATTCGTCCTTTGTTTTATAACCCATTTCAATAAAGGGGTTATAATTCCTTTTCTTAAAGTCTGTCTCCAAATCATTTACGGCGTCAATTAAGTATATCCACCGTCCAAGGTTAAGCCCTAACCATTGAAGTTTTCGCCTTAATGCTATGTCCTCCACAAAATGCGGGGCAAAAAGGGCTTCCAAGATTTTTCCAAAAGCTTCCGCCACATCATCAGGAGAATTGCTTTTTTCTTTTTCAAGGCGGGATAATTCCCTTAACTGCCGTGATATTATTTCATATTCATAAGGCAGTTCCTTTAATACTTTTTTATATCCACGGCGAAAAACCGCCATGCCCATAAGTGCCTTTATGCTTTTCTCGTCATGCCAGTCATCTGCAAGTTTAAGGTAGCTTAACATTACCCCAACACCTGCGGCATAGTCCACCACTCTGTCATTAAATCTGCATTTACGTTTTTTCTGCGGATGAACGGGACATCTTATTTCCCTTTCCTCTCCATCACAAAAAACAGAGCCTAAAAGGAGTGCAAGAAATGTTATATCATAGCTTAAACCTAACCGTGCAGTATGGGTTGCAACATCGCCCGTTGCTTTACACACCCCGCAATAATATGAAGTAAACGCCTCATATTCTTCCTCGGTTAATTTAGCCTTATTTATACTTACATAACCAAACATAAAATCACTTTCCTCTTTGAAATCACAAAGATTCACGATAATTATATCATAAGTATCTGTAAATCTCAACTGTTTTTTTTGAATTTTATAAAAATTCATAATTTGTACATAATAAGGTCAAAGGAGTGAGTTTTTATGGATATGACAAACAATGAATATGTTAAGTATACAGAGAGTAAATCGCCCAAGTCAAAAGTAGTAAGAAACTCTCTTTTTGCCTTTCTTGTTGGCGGGACAATATGCGCTGTCGGTCAAGGGTTTTTGAATTTATACAAATACCTCGGGTTAGAGCAAGAAACGGCATCTACTCTTGCAACCGTTACACTTATATTTTTAAGCGCACTCTTTACGGGTCTTAACCTGTATCCCAAACTTGCAAAGTATGCAGGTGCAGGTACTCTTGTCCCCGTTACAGGCTTTGCAAATGCCGTAACGGCTCCTGCCATTGAATCACGGACTGAGGGGTTCGTTTTAGGCGTTGGTGCAAAGATTTTTACCATTGCGGGACCTGTTATTCTTTTTGGTACACTCTCATCAATGATATGTGGGGTTATTTATTACTTTTTCCTAAAATAAAGGCGGGGTTTTCCCGTCTTTTTATAATGTTCCAAAAACTTCTAAAAAAAGCTTGAAAAAAAGGTCGTTTCATTGTATAATATAATGTATCTGAATATTGTCTTAAAAGACTTGATTTTACTATTTAAGAAAGGACTTTATAATTATGACTAAACCTAAGGTTGCCCTTATTATGGGTTCTGATTCAGACTTTGACAAGGTTAAGGGCTGTATCACAAAGCTTAAAGAGTTCGATGTAGAGGTTGAGACTAATGTTATCTCTGCTCACCGTACTCCCGAAAGAGCAATGGAATATGCTAAAAATGCCGAGGATAACGGCATTGATATTATAATCTGTGCGGCAGGTATGGCGGCACACTTAGGCGGCGTTGTTGCCGCAAACACAACTCTTCCCGTTATTGGTATTCCCATTGAATCAACCTTTGACGGTATGGATGCATTACTTGCAACCGTTCAGATGCCCCCAGGTATCCCCGTTGCAACAGTAGGTCTTAATAACGGCACAAATGCAGGAATACTGGCAGCGGAAATTCTTGCACTTAAATACGACTACATTAAGCCTATGTTAAAGGATGCAAGAAAAAAAATGGCAGAGGCAGTTTATGCCAAGGATGCTATTATTAAAGAAAAAGCAGCAGCACTATAATTTACAAAGGAGAATATTACTATGGCAACAGATGCATATAAGAAAGCCGGAGTTAATGTTGAAGCCGGTTATGAGTCAGTAAGACTAATTAAGGATGATGTTAAGAGAACTGCAATCGAGGGCGTTCTTGGTGGAATCGGCGGTTTCGGCGGTTTATTTGAAATTCCCCAGGGCTATACTAACCCCGTTCTTGTATCAGGCACAGACGGTGTTGGTACAAAGCTTAGAATTGCATTTTTAATGGACAAGCACGATACAATCGGTCAAGACTGTGTTGCAATGTGTGTTAATGACGTTGCATGTTCAGGTGCAAAGCCCCTGTTTTTTCTTGACTACTTAGCAGTTGGCAAAAACTACCCTGAAAGAATTGCAGAAATTGTTAAGGGTGTTGCTGACGGTTGTGTTAAGGCAGGTTGTGCTTTGGTTGGCGGTGAGACTGCCGAGATGCCTGGTTTCTATCCCGAGGATGAATATGACCTTGCAGGTTTCAGCGTTGGTATTGTTGATAAGGACAAGATTACTGACGGTAACCGTGCAAAAGCAGGTGATAAGCTAATCGGTATCGCATCAAGCGGTGTTCATTCAAACGGCTATTCACTTGTAAGAACATTGTTTGACTTAAACGGCGATAATGCAAAAGCTAACCTTATGGAATACAGCGACAAGCTTGGTATGACAATCGGTGAGGCTCTGCTTACTCCCACAAGAATTTATGTTAAGCCCCTGTTAAAGCTGATTGATGAGGTTGGTATTAACACAGTTTCACATATTACAGGCGGTGGCTTTGTAGAAAACGTTCCCAGAATGTTACCTGACGGCTTAAAGGCGGTTATACATAAGGGTACATGGGATGTTCTTCCCATATTTGAGATTATGCAGGAAAAGGGTAATATTCCCGAGGCTGATATGTATAACACATTTAATATGGGTATCGGTATGATTGTTGCAGTAGACGCCGATAAGGCAGAGGCAGCCGTTAAGTGCTTAACAGAGGCAGGAGAAAAGGCTACAATTATTGGTGAATTGGTAGAGGGCGAAAAGGACGTTGAGGTTATATGAAAAACATCGGTGTTCTGATTTCAGGCGGAGGTACTAACCTTCAAGCCCTTATTGATAAACAAGGTGATGTAATAAAAAGCGGTAAGATTGTTTGTGTTTGCTCAAACTCTGCTAATGCCTACGGTCTTACAAGAGCCAAAAATGCGGGTATTCCCACAAAGGTAATTCGCAAAAATGCCGACTGTGGCGGTGATATAATGGAAATGAACCGTCAGATTTGTGAGTATATGAAAGAAATGCAGGTTGACGTTATTGTCCTTGCAGGTTATCTTGCAATCTTGGGCGGTGAGCTCTTAGAAGAATATGCCGACAGAATTATTAACATTCACCCATCCCTTATCCCCTCTTTCTGTGGCGACGGATACTACGGCTTAAAGGTACATGAGGAAGCTTTAAGCTACGGTGTTAAGGTTACGGGCGCAACCGCCCACCTTGTTAACGAAATCACAGACGGCGGTAAAATTCTTTTACAGAAAGCCGTTGCTATTGAGGACGGAGATACTCCCGAGATTTTACAAAAGCGTGTTATGGAACAGGCAGAATGGATAATCTTGCCTGAGGCAGTTGAAATGATTTGTAAATCTCTTGACTAAGGAAAGGACAACATTATGGAAATCAAAAACATATATGAGGAATTAAAAAATAACGCATACCCTGGCCGCGGTATTGTAATCGGTAAGAGCGAAGACGGCAAGAGTGCCGTTACTGCCTACTTTATTATGGGCAGAAGCACAAACAGCCGTAACCGCGTGTTTGTAACAGAGGGCGACGGTATAAGAACAGAGGCACATGACCCCTCACTTCTTGAAGACCCCCATTTAATTATTTATGCACCCGTAAGAGTGCTCCACAATTACACTATCGTTACAAACGGCGACCAGACAGACACAGTTTATGACCTTATGAAAGAGGGAAAGACTTTTGAGGAGTCTCTTCGCACCCGTGAGTATGAGGACGACGCTCCTAACTTCACCCCCCGAATTTCAGGTATTATTAAAACTGAGGATGGCGGTTTTAACTATGCTATGTCAATATTAAAAAGCAGTAACGGAAACCCCGACTGTTGTGAGAGACATACATTTACCTATGGTAACCCCCTTAATGGTGAGGGCAGATTTATCCATACATATATGGGCGACGGTAACCCCCTACCCTCATTTGAGGGTGAGCCAAAGCGCGTTGCAATTCCCAATGATATTGAGGAGTTTACAAAGGGACTTTGGGAAAGCTTAAACGAGGATAACAAGGTTTCACTTTTTGTTCGTTTTATTGACCTTAAAACAGGTAATATTGATACAAGAATAATAAATAAAAATAACTAAGTCAGGAGACAAACCAATGAAAGAATTACAGTTAAAGTACGGTTGTAACCCCAACCAGACACCTTCAAGAGTTTATCTTGAAAATGGCGAACTTCCCTTTGAGGTTATAAGTGGCAGACCAGGTTATATTAACCTTTTGGATGCTCTAAACGGTTGGCAGTTAGTTAAGGAGTTAAAAGAAGCAACAGGTCTTCCCGCGGCAACATCATTTAAGCATGTATCCCCCGCAGGTGCGGCAGTAGGTCTTCCCTTGACAGATACACTTAAAAAGATATATTTCACAGATGATGTTGAGCTTACACCTATGGCAAATGCTTATGCCCGTGCAAGAGGTGCTGACAGAATGTCATCATTCGGTGATTTTATAGCATTGTCAGACGAGTGCGATAAGGCAACTGCACTTTTAATCAAGAAAGAAGTTTCTGACGGCGTTATTGCCCCCTCATATTCAGATGAGGCTTTGGAAATTCTTAAAGCTAAGAAAAACGGCAATTACTGCATACTTAAAATTGACCCCGCATATAAACCCGCACCCGTTGAGTCAAAGCAGGTTTATGGTATCACTTTTGAGCAGGGCAGAAATGAATTGCCCATAACAAACGAGTTATTAGCAGATGTTGTTACAGATAACAAAGATATGCCCGAGAGT
Organism: Candidatus Ornithomonoglobus sp.; assembly: GCA_045539555.1. Lineage (GTDB taxonomy): Bacteria > Bacillota > Clostridia > UBA1381 > UBA1381 > Ornithomonoglobus. Next base: position 5,464 of record JAZQFP010000003.1, on the reverse strand, counting down.
GCTAAGCGCGACCTTTTAATATCACTTATTACTCTTAAATATACACAGTCAAACAGTGTTTGCTATGTAAAGGACGGTCAGGCTATCGGTATCGGTGCAGGTCAGCAGTCAAGAATTCACTGCACACGCCTTGCAGGTAACAAGGCAGACATCTGGTGGCTTCGTCAGGCTCCTCAGGTACTTAACTTGCAGTTTGTTGACGGTATCCGCCGTGCAGACCGCGATAATACCATTGATGTATATATCTCAGATGAGTATGAGGATGTACTAAAAGAAGGTACATGGCAGAAGTTCTTTAAGGTAAAGCCCCCCGTATTTACAAAGGAAGAGCAGAAAGAATGGTTAAAGAAGAACTCAGACGTTGCGTTGGGCTCTGATGCATTCTTCCCCTTTGGTGATAACATTGAGAGAGCTTATAAGTCAGGCGTTAAGTACATTGCCCAGCCAGGCGGCTCAGTTCGTGATGATAATGTTATTGAGACTTGTAACAAGTATGGTATGGCGATGAGCTTTACAAAAATTCGTCTATTCCATCACTAATACCTGAAAGGAACGATTAGAAATGAAAATATTAGTTGTAGGCGGTGGCGGCAGAGAACATACTATTGTATGGAAAATTGCCCAGTCCCCCAAGGTAGATAAAATTTATTGTGCACCTGGTAACGGCGGTATTTCACAACTTGCCGAGTGTGTTGATATTTCTGCTACTGATATTCCCAAAATGGTTGAGTTTGCAAAGACAAACGCCATTGACTTGGTTATGGTAGCACCTGATGACCCCCTTGTTCTTGGTATGGTTGATGCAATGGAGAAAGAGGGCATCCGTGCTTTCGGTCCCCGTGCAAATGCGGCTATCATTGAGGGTAGTAAGGTATTCTCAAAAGACCTTATGAAAAAATACAATATTCCCACAGCGGGTTATGAGGTATTTACAGACTCCGAGTCTGCTATTTCATACATAAAGGCACAGAACTCCTACCCCGCAGTTATTAAAGCAGAAGGCTTGGCTCTTGGTAAGGGCGTTATTATTGCTCAGAATGAAGCAGAGGCAGTAGACGGCATCCATGAGATTATGGATGATAAAAAGTTCGGCGACAGCGGTAACCGCGTTGTTATTGAAGAATTCTTAACAGGTCCCGAGGTTTCTGTTCTTGCCTTTACCGACGGCAAGTGTGTTAAGCCTATGGTTTCAGCTCAGGACCATAAACGCGCTTATGACAATGACAAAGGCCCTAACACAGGCGGTATGGGTACATTCTCACCCTCACGCTTGTATGATGAGGCTAAGGCTAAGGAATGTATGGAAAATATCTTTATTCCCACAATCAATGCAATGAATGCCGAGGGCAGACCTTTTAAGGGTGTTCTATATTTCGGTCTTATGATGACAGAAAAGGGCGTTAAGGTAATTGAATATAACGCACGTTTCGGCGACCCTGAAACACAGGTTGTATTGCCCAGATTAAAGACTGATCTGGTTGAGATTATGGAAGCGGTTGTTGATGAGAAATTAGCTGATCTTACCATCGAATGGGCAGATAATGCCGCAGTATGTGTCGTTATGGCATCAGGCGGTTATCCTATGTCTTATGAAAAGGGACACGTTATTTCAGGCATTGATAAGGCAGAGGAAATGGAAGATGTAACAGTTTTCCACGCTGGAACAAAGCTTACTCCCGAGGGCTTTACCAATAACGGTGGCCGTGTTCTTGGCGTTACTGCAATGGACGATAATCTTGATAAAGCAATTAAAAAGGCTTATGAGGCAGTTTCAAAGATTAGTTGGAAAGATGAATTCCACAGAAATGATATAGGTGTAAAATAATGAGACTTGATTATATTTCATGGGACGAATATTTTATGGGTATTGCACTTCTTAGTGCAAAGCGTTCAAAGGACGAGAATACACAGGTTGGTGCATGTATTGTAAATGATGAGAATAAAATCTTATCATTAGGCTATAACGGTATGCCTATCGGTTGTAACGATAAGGATATGCCCTGGAAGCGTACAGGTGCACCCATTGAAACAAAATATATGTATGTATGCCACGCGGAATTTAATGCAATATTAAACTCCCCCGCCCCCACATTAAAGGGCTCAAAGATTTATGTTACATTGTTCCCCTGCAACGAGTGTGCAAAGGCTATTATCCAGAGCGGTGTTAAGGAAGTTATCTATATGTCCGACAAGTATGCTGACACCGATGGCACAAAGGCAGCGAAGAAAATGTTTGATATGGTTGGCATTACATACCGTCAGTATGAAATGACAGGCGACACAATTACACTTAGTCTGTGAGGATATTATGGAATTCAAAGAAAAAATAATTGGTACAAAAGATATTTTCAAAGGGCATATAATTGATGTTAAGCTTCACACAGTAGAGCTTCCTGACGGCAAAGAAGCAAGTCGCGAGGTTATCTATCATACGGGTGGCGTTGGTATTGTTGCAGTTACACCCGAGCGTGAAGTCTTTATGGTAACACAGTACAGAATTGCGGCAGATACAATGATGCTTGAAATTCCCGCAGGTAAGCTTGAACTTAATGAGGACCCCTATGATGCGGCAATGCGTGAGCTTCAAGAGGAGACGGGTTATAAAACAAACAAGTTAATTGAGCTTGGTGAATACTATGCAACTCCTGGCTACTGCGGTGAAAAGCTTATTATTTATATGGCAACCGATTTGGAATTTGTAGGTCAAAATCTTGATGAGGGCGAATTCTTAAATGTGGAAAAATATCCTCTTGATAAATTGTACGAAATGGTTTTGAACAATGAAATTCACGACTGTAAAACTGCAATCGGTATTTTGAAAGCAAAGGCTATACTTGATTAAAAAATTAAGGCTATCTCAGGATAGCCTTTTTATTTTGTGTATTAGATTTACTGATAAAATTGCACATATTACCCCTACTCCCGACGCAAACCATATTGGCACAATTATTGATGTTGGGTCATGGCTCATGGCTCCTGCACGGAGAGCTATTATAGTTGACGGAATAAGCTGAAATGCCGTGGTGTTTAGTGCGACTAACATACACATATCCTTTGAGGGTTTATGTGGTGTCGGGTTTGCCTTATCCATCTCCTGTGCCGCCATTATGCCCATGGGCGTTGCAGCATTGCCCATTCCTAAAAGGTTTGCCGTTATGTTAAGAGTAGCATATTCCCGTGCCTTTTCCGTTGCATTAGGGAAAAGCTTTTTTACTAACGGAGACAACAGCTTACTTATTTTCTCCGACACGCCTGATGTCTCTGCAATTTTCATTATTCCTGTCCAGAAACACATTGCACCTGCAAAGGATATCATAACAGACACTGCCGTCTGTGCTCCCTCAAATATGGCATTTACCGTTGCATCAACCCTGCCTGTTGCAATAGCACATATAAATGAGATTATTACCATACCACTCCATATATAATTCATTCTATCACCCCGTAGAGTATATGAAAGAGCACACAAAAAAAGCACCCTTGCGGGTGCTTTTTTAATTATAACATCTTTGATAAGAATGCCTTTGTTCTGTCGTGGACAGGGTTATTTATAACCTCATCAGGTGTGCCGTCCTCTAAAACAACACCCTCGTCCATAAATATAATTCTGTCAGCTACGCTTCTTGCAAACTCGATTTCGTGAGTTACAATTATCATTGTAATTCTCTTCTTTGCAAGGTCCTTTATAACCTTTAATATTTCGTTAGTTATCTCAGGGTCAAGTGCCGATGTTGGCTCGTCAAAAAACAAAATCTTCGGGTTTAATGCCAATGCACGTGCAATTGACACTCTCTGTTGCTGACCGCCTGATAATGTGCAGGGGTACTGGTCAAGCTTATCGCTAAGACCTACTCGGTCAAGAAGCTTAATTGCAGTATCCTCAATTTCCTGTAAAATCTGCTTTTTGTTCTCTTTGTAATCTTCTCTGTCCTTTGCCAATAGCTTAGGGGCAAGTGTTACATTCTCCAATACGCTGTACTGGGGGAACAAATTAAATGACTGGAATACAAGCCCGAAATTAAGCTGTCTTCTTCGCATTTCATCAGCAGATATCTTGGTTTTATCCTCTGCATCAAAGATACATTCGCCATCAACGAAAATCTGGCCTTTTGTGGCTTTTTCAAGAAAGTTCATACAACGTAACAATGTTGTCTTTCCGCTTCCTGAGGAGCCGATAATGGCGATAATTTCGCCTTTCTCCATTGAGAAGTCTATACCTTTTAGAACCTCGGTCTTCCCAAAGTTCTTCCAGATGTTTTTTACCTCTAAAATTGCCATAGTCTATCCCCCTTATGAGTGGTAATAGTTGAGCTTCTTCTCAATATAGTTAAAGAGAAGTGTCAACAGTCCGCACATTGCAAGGAAGAAAAGACCAGTTGAGAATAACGGCCATATAAAGCCCTGCTTTGAAAAACGTTCTGCACTCATAATAATCTCAGCAACGCCGATAATTCTTACAAGTGATGTATCTTTTACCAAGGTCATAATCTCGTTACCCATAGGAGGAACGATATTCTTTACAACCTGGAACAAAACAACCTTTGAAAATACCTGACTCTTTTTCATACCAAGCACCTGTCCCGCCTCGTACTGACCGCGGGGTATGCTCTCTAAGCCACCTCGGTAAATCTCCGAAAAATACGCAGCATAGTTTACGATAAATGCAATAAACGCGGCAGTAAGTCTTGACTGCATAGGAATACCCAAAAGTAAACCAGGACCATAAAGGAACACGAACAGTTGTAACATCAAAGGTGTTCCGCGTATTATCCATACAAAAGTCTTGGATAAATAAGCAAGGGGCTTGAACTTTGATGTGGAACAAAACATAATAATCAGTCCCAGGGGAATTGCTGCAAGTAATGTCCCGAAAAATATTATTAAGTTGTAACCAAAACCCTCAAAGAGCGCTTCCCATTTTTCCATTTAACTAACTCCAAATATCTTTTGTAATTATTTTGCGATTAGAATTTCTGTTAAGCCGTACTTGTTTGCGATTGCTGTTAGTGTACCGTCTTCCATTAGCTTTGTGATAGCTGCATTAACCTCAGCAGTTACATCTGAGCCCTTTCTGAATGCGATACCGTACTCCTCTGACTCGTAGCCATTGTCAACGATTGAAAGGTCAGCAAAGTCTGTACCCTCACCTGTTGAGCTACCTGCCATTACATAGTCGATAACTGCAACATCAGCTGTACCTGACTTAACTTCCATAAGTGCAGTTGCCATTGATGCAACGGGTGTAAACTCTGCTGTTGCAAAGTCCTCTGATGTTGTTGCCAACTCCTCACCTGCTGAACCTGCCTCTGCAACTACCTTTGCACCATCAATTGCCTCAGCGTACTTCTCTGCATCCTCTGCTCTTACAACAAGTACCTGTCTGTTTTCAAGATAGGGTGTTGAAATTGACATATTCTCTGCTCTCTCAGGTGTGATTGTCATACCATTCCAGATACAGTCAATG
>JAZQFP010000002.1:0-6290 GCA_045539555.1 Candidatus Ornithomonoglobus sp. | reverse complement strand
AACGACATGGCTACGATCCGACTTGGCATAAAGAATGGTATCAACCTTATGCATACTTTGAACGCGACCGATTCTATCCCTTAATAACGGGATGTTTCGAAAGACTTATTAATGGCGAGAGTGTACCGCCTATGACCTATACATATCAGGATAAGGCGGTATATCACGGCAAGATTGAGGATAGTGCATTAAGAGAAAAGTTCAAAGAATACGAAGAACAGTTCTTTAACAAGTCTCTCGATGATTACGAGAAAAACTTTGAGGCATTGGAAAAGGTTATAGAATATTGTAAAGATAACAATATCCGTGTCCGTGTTGTTCATATGCCGTGGAACCCAGATTTTGATAAACCTCAGCTTGTAGAGGATGTTCACGTTAAGACAGACAAGATACTTCAAAAACACGGCGTTCTATCACTTAATTTAGAGGATAGCTTAGGCACAGAATATTTCTACGATACGGGCCACCTTAACTACGATGTAGGCTCTCCCGTATTTACAAAAATGATTGACGAGTGGTTATAGAAAGGAAAATAAAATGGGCTCATATTTCAGTTGTTTAGGAAAATATGCAACATTCAGCGGTCGTTCAAGACGCCGCGAATTCTGGGGCTATACAATAGTAAATTCCATTATTCTTGGTATAATGATTTATTTCTATCTTACAGCAAAGACGGATACATCTCAAAACCTGTCAACTGCCGTTTTGATTATTTATATTGTAATAACAACCTGCCCCACCCTTGCAGCAACCGTAAGACGTTGGCACGACTTAGGAAGAACAGGCAAATGGTTATGGCTTAACCTTGTCCCTGGCGTAGGAACATTAGTAACGCTATGCTTTATGCTATGCGAGGGAGAAGCTGAAACAAACGAGTACGGCAGAAACCCACGAGAGAAAAGAATAAGACGAAGAAGATAAAAAGCAAGGCGAAAGCCTTGCTTTTTTTTGATCTGTTCCGTTCATAGCAATGCGGTCTGCACGGAATCACAAATTCTGATGCAGAACGGACGAAACAGAGTGCAATGCGGAGCGTTGCACCTTGCCCGACGGCGTACTTGTGTACTCCGAGTGGTCTGTTTCGTTTGTAGCAATGCGGTCTGCACAGAATTTTATTTAACCTCTATTATCTTTATATTCTCCATTCCTATCCCCGCCGTTTCCATTACAGCTTCACAAATGGTCTTTGCCTTTGTATCATCGAGTCCATCACAGCGAACTGTAACGATTGCCTTTCCCTCGTTTATGTATACACATATATCATTAAAGCCCTTGGCCTGAACAATGCTCTCAACGGCATTTTCAAGCTCTATGTTTTCGGCGCATTTTACAAGCTTTTCACCTGCAAGAGTGCGGGTTGCCTCATCTACTGTGGTGTCCTGACTTGTAGCCTTTAATGTTTCCATTGCCGCAGCCCGTGCTGCCTCGCGGTTTGCTTTTGCATCCTCAAAATATGCTGTCTTTTCCATGCCCGAAGCATCCTCGGTTTTTTCATTGTTTGAATTTACCATTTCTGCCTCACCTAATATTTTACCCGTGGTTACATAGCTATCATTGTCCCGTACTTCAATAGTATCCTGATATGACCAGTTAAGATATCCCGCAAGTCCTATAAGCACCACCAATGATGCCGCAATTATCTCTTTCTTTTTTAATATCATTTTACCAACTCCCATTTATTATTTATTCTTCCCTTTTATATACGCAAACGCGGTTTGCGCCTACCCCCATAACAGCCGTTGCAGCTTCTTTAAGGCTAAGCCTCACAGAAGGTATATCCGCCCCATCTGCCACGACAATAACACCCTTGGGTGTTTTAATATATTCCCTGTCTCCGTAACCTATTCCACCGTTTTTTTCCTTTTCCTCGTAGGTTATCATAACATCAACCCTACCTGCTCCGTCTATCTTTTGCAATATCTCAACAAGCCGTTCTTCCTCTCCTGTCTCCTCTCCCTTCCCCGCGGTTGTTTTATCTCCACCCGAGGATACCCCCGAGAGAAGAATAATAACTATTCCAATTATAGATATTACAAAAACAAGCCGATTATTCCGATTTTTCAACAGTTTCCTAAGGTCCGGCATAATTTACCTCCCTGGCTCCATATATCTCCCGTAACCGCGACTTTGCCACGGCATCAATTTTATCACCCCGAACAGATATTAAATCTACTCCCAAAACTTCACCCTGCGGAGACACATTAACTTCCACACGGGCAACACAATCTCTTCCAAATTCTGTCTTTAATCTATCCTTTACATCCATAGCAATCTTTGATTCCATTTCTGTTTTTATTTCCTGAGCAAAAATTGCAGGTCCCTCTGCTACACTTCTGTTATCTGTATCCCCAAATTCCACAAAAAAGTCGTTATCTATAAGGCTAATAAGGGGACTTGCAATGCATATGGTTATCACTATTCCCGTTACCACTCCCACATATTTATCCCATTTATCAGGAGTGAGAACAGATATAACTGCCCCTATTACTGTCGCCCCCACGATTCCTAAAATGTATGCACCCATTATGTATCCTTTCTACGCCGTGAGACGAAGTATTATGCAAATGTTTATAATAAACAATACCGCCGTAAGCACCGCGACACCGAATATTGCCGTCATTGCCTCACCCATATCCCATAACATATCAGATATTCTTTTATCTGCAATAGGCTCTGTTATAGCAGAAATAAGCTTTAACATAATTTGCATAATTCCAATTTTAATTACGGGGGTAACACAAATTATACATATTAAGATTATTCCCGTAACACCTACGGCATTTTTCATTATGGCGGCAGAGGTTGTAACAGTGTCAAAAGTATCGGATAAGAAAGACCCCACTACTGGCACCAATGATCCCACTGCAAACTTTGCCGTTTTTACAGCTACTGCGTCAAGAGCAGGAGATGTAAAACCATATACAGTATTTATTCCCGTAAACACTGTTATGATTAACGCCATTATCCACTTTGACGCTGACTTTATGATTTTCACAAACCCTGAAATTCTCCCTTTATCTCCTATATGCCCTGCAACAGACAATACTCCTGAAAAGGCAATGAGAGGTACCATGCAATGTCTTATAATCTCCGATATCACCACTACGGCAGCAGACAGAACGGGCTCAAAGGCGGCAGCAGAAACAGACTTTGAACATGCAAAAAGAGTAACAATTAAAACAGGTGTAAACTTTCCCATAAAATCAGTCATTGTATATACAACATCCTGCAAATATCCCAATGCCTCAACAAAGCACCCCAAAGTCATTGAAGCAATAGTAACAAAGAACGTAAAAAATGCAGCGGTCTGGGATGCTCGTTCTCCTATTGCATTATTTAGTGTCCCTATTGTTGAGGATAGCATTGTCATTATAAGTATTCCTATGGCTATGGCAGAAAAACTTTTAATCTCACGACCTATTGTTGAAATTATGTTGTTTAATATTCCCGAGGGGGTCAAAGACAGCTTCCCCGCAGATATCTCTCCTACCATATCTCCAAAAGCATCATACCCCTCAATTTCTGGTATCTCCAATGCATTTACGGGGACACTAAAAATAAAGATTAACAATATTATAAATACTATCTTATTCCTCATATGCCTTGTACCACCTTAGTGCACATATCCAAAAAGGCACCCAACAGCGGAACGGTTATAATTAATATTGAAACCTTTCCAGCCATTTCTACTTTTGAGGCTATGGCCCCCTCTCCGCCGTCTCTTAAAATTTCCGCCGCAAATTGCGATACATAGGCAATTCCTATGGCCTTAACAGATACTGATATATATTTAATATCCATGCCACAGCGGGATATGATATTATTTATTTCATCTATTACACCTCTGACCCCCGCAATTACATCAAAGGAAATCATAATGGCACATGCGAGGGAAACTATAATAGCAAACTCTGGCTTGTCCTTTTTAACCATCAGGGCAAGAATTCCACCCATAAACCCTATACCCGCAACCTTAACAATGTCATTCATAGGTTAAAAATATTTTTTATGGACGCAAAGAGAGCACCTATCTGCTCCGTCAACATAAAAAGCACAACAACAAGTCCCGCAATAGTAATCAGAAGTGCCTGTTCATCCCGTCCCGCGCGGGACAAAAGCTGATTTATTACTGCTACAACAATGCCAACTCCTGCAATCTGAAAAATTAAATCTACGTTCATTTATCTGACCTCTATATAAGTATTATCATTATAAATACCCCTAAAAGCACACCGCACCCCCGATACACCTTCCCCAGCCTTATATTTTCATCCTCAGCCATTGTAATACATTTTTTCAATTCCGTTACCACCATATCAATATTATTTTTCTGTCCCTCAATATCACTCATTCCCAATGAGTTTCCCAACTGTAAAATCACATTTTTCTCATCCTCTTTTATAATTCCATCATCACAAACAGAATTTACTGATTTTTCCCATGCTCCCCTTATCCCCTCCTTTTTTATGTGCTCTGCACATAATGAAAAGAGGTTCCTGTCGTTTTTAATATTGAGTTTTCTAAAAATATAACCAATGTCAAACCGACCAAACTCAATCTGTGTTTTAGTTCTTGTAAGACCTGATAATACGGCTTTTAGAAATTCCACGCGGTCTTTTAGCTTTTTTGCTTCGCTCATCCCCCACCATGAAATCCCCGTTGCAACCATTAACCCTCCTAAAAACCTAACACTCAACATTTTCTACTGTCCCCACTCCTTTTTTACGGGATAAAGTTATTATAATATCAAATAAAGGTATGAGACTCTTAAAAACATCCTTCTTTAATAACTGCTCCTTATCCCTGCCATGAGCCGTTGCAATTACTCCAACACCGCTGTTTATAGCGTTATATACAGCCTTTATGTCCTCGTCTTGTCCAAGTTCATCCGTTGCAATAACATCAGGTGCCATTGTCCTTAAAAGACACTCCATTGCATACGCTTTCTGACACCCTTCCATCACAAAAGTCTTAGACCCTATATTAAACCCTGATATGCCCTTATACATACCTGCAACCTCACATCTCTCATCTGCAACACCTACATAGTATCCCGTCTCCGATATCTCCCTTATAATATCCCGCAACAAAGTTGTCTTTCCACAGGCGGGAGGTGAGATAATCAGGGCATTCTTTAACCCGTCTTCCATAATTTTTTTGGCAAGTTTTTGTCCACAACCGACAACCTCATTTGCAATTCTCACGGTCATTGCAGATATATCCTTAATAAATTCGACCTCGTTATTATTAAGAACAGCCGTTCCTACAATACCTATTCTGTGTCCGCCTGATATGGTAATATAGCCTTTTTTAAGCTCGTCCTTAACAGAATACAAGGATGATAAAGAAATTCTTTCTGTTATGTATTCAATATCCTTTTTATTTATAGCAACACAATTCGAGGATGTCATGGATAAAACACCTTTTTTACTAATAAAGTAATCGCCGTCGCAATAATGAATTATTAATGGTTGTCCAAGGATAATTCTTATTTCCTGTGCTTCTTGAAGGTTTATTGAAAACAAACATCTCTTAATCTCTGGCGGAAATATGCTTATTATCTCACCATATGCTCTTTTCGGCTCCGCCGTTGCAATATACATAATCACATCTCCTTAATGCTTTATGTTCTATTATATTAGGACAACATCCCTGGTAGAACATTAATGTTTTGGGGACTATTGCATTAAAAAGGAAAATATGATAATATTAAATATAGAAATTTCAAGGAGAAAAATAATGGGAATAATTGATGTTCTTTTAATTGGGTTTGGTCTTTCTATGGACGCCTTTGCTGTGTCTGTTTGCAAGGGTCTTGCCACAAAAAAGTTACAACTTAAACACTTTCTTACGGTAGGTATGTGGTTTGGTGGCTTTCAGGCATTAATGCCACTAATCGGATATTTTCTTGGTACAACCTTTCAGAAATATATTACATCCGTCGACCATTGGGTTGCCTTTATTCTCCTTTCTATAATAGGTATTGGAATGATTAAAGAATCAAATGAAAAAGGCGAGGATACAGACGCCTCTCTTGCACCAAAGGCTATGGCAGTTCTTGCCGTTGCAACAAGTATTGATGCATTGGCCGTAGGCGTTACTTTTGCCCTTATGATAAAAAATATCTTAAATCTTATATTTGCAGTTTTTGCTATCGGTATTACTACATTTATTTTGTCTGCCGTTGGTATATGGGTAGGAAATGTTTTTGGTGCACGGTTTAAGTCTAAGGCAGAACTTGCAGGTGGAATTATTCTTATCCTTATTGGTGCAAAAATTCTTCTTGAAGG
>JAZQFP010000001.1:0-22333 GCA_045539555.1 Candidatus Ornithomonoglobus sp. | reverse complement strand
TCCGCCTACCCGCCTTAATGCAATTCTTGTAAGCCATGAGCATATTGACCACACCCGTGGCGTCGGAATACTGGCAAAGAAGCATAATATTCCTGTCTATGCCACCTTTGGTACTCACAAAAAAATGGCTCTTGACAAGATTGATGATAATCTCATTCGGGAGATTACTCCTGATGTTACATTTGATATTGCAGGTTTTGGTGTAACCCCTTTTGCTATTCCACATGACGCGCTGGACCCTTGTGGGTTTGTAGTGTCTGACGGCGTAACAAAGGTTGCAACCGCAACCGATATTGGTATTATGCGGGGAGATATCATCTCACGGCTCTACGGATGTGAAAGCGTTCTCTTAGAGAGCAATCACGATATTGATATGCTTCAATTAGGAAACTATCCCTATGCCTTAAAACGCAGAATATTAAGCGATGTGGGTCATTTATCCAACAGAATGGCTGCTCAGACGGCGGTGCATTTAATAAAAAACGGCACAAAGCACATTATGTTGGGACACCTGAGTGATAAGAATAATCTACCTGAAATTGCAAAAATGGAGACATTTAATGCTTTAACCGATAATGGCATCAAGGTTGGCGAAGATATGACATTACAGGTAGCAGAAAGATATAAAATAACAGAAATGGAATAATAATATGAAAGTATCAATAATTTGCATTGGTAAGATTAAAGAAAAGTTTTTTACTGATGCAATAGCGGAATACAAAAAAAGGCTGTCAAGATTTTGCGATTTTGAAATCACAGAAATACCCGACCTTTCTATCCCCGATAATGCATCAGAGGCAGAAAAGGAGCAAATCAAAACCCGTGAGGGTGAGAAAATCTTAGATAAGCTTAAAGGCAACCCCTTTACAGTTGCACTTTGTATTGAAGGCAAAACCTTATCATCCGAGGACCTTGCAAAAACAATGGCCGATGCCACACAGACAACATCTCACATTGCATTTATAATCGGTGGTTCGTTAGGCCTTTCTGACGAAGTAAAGAAAAAAGCAAACCTTATGCTTTCATTTGGAAGAATGACGCTTCCACACCAGCTTATGCGGGTAGTTTTAACAGAGCAGATTTATCGTTCTTTTATGATAAACGCCAACACAGGCTACCATAAATAATATTGACAAACACCCCTTTGAAATGGTAAAATTATACCATAGATATCAAGGGGGATTTTTTTATATGAAAAAGCTTGTTGCATTATTAATTGCAGTATCATCTATGCTCTCTGCATTACCTGCGAGTGCTTACGATATTCCTGATAATATTCCTGAGGGTGTTTTAATCTCACCAAAGCCTGTTGCAACAGAAACCGCAACAGAAACTCCATTACAAAAAACATCAACTCTTACCGTTACGGCAACTGTTGATAAAATGCCCTACCCCGTTTATGAGGATGTTACTATGGCATTATACACAGAAGACGGCGAGTTTTTAGCAACCTCAAAAAAATCATTATCAGGGGACACAGAAACAATAGTGTTTGATTTTACTGTCCCCGAGGCCGACTCTACTGATGATTTTATTGTAAGAGGTTTGTCAGGCTTTGACAGTATTCTATACTATAATGATCGTTATTTTCCTAATAAAGACTTAAAATTTCCTATATATACATATGTTAACCCCGAGGGCGAAACTGTTCTTTCAACAGATATTGCAATTTCACTACGCCCCAAATTTACAAAGAGCATAAATCTTTTCTATAATGGTAAAGCTACCAGCATTGAAGGTGGCAGAATTGTTGGTGAAGATGCTATGGTGCCCGTTGAGGCTCTTGCAAAGCACATCGGTTTTAACGCATACTACGACAGCACATATAATTCAGAGGCAATCTCTCTTAATAATGAATATATGTTTTTTAATGTAGGTACACGCTACACAACAGTGTTTGGGAAAGATATTGAGGCACAGTGTCCCACCCTTTTAATCGACGGGGTTGTGTATGTATCACTTCGTACCTTTGCAGACGCTATCGGCTCAGAAATAACTGTTGATGATAAATACACATATATGGATATTTATCTTGGCGAGTCGCAGAAAGCAAAAGAGTTTTTCTCTCTTCTTCCTGTAAACCAATGGGGTATTTCAAGCCGTACCAATTATATGGTCTGGGTATCATTGGGTGAATATAAAGTCCGCGTCTATGAGGGTAAACAATATCAATGGACACCCATATATGAAGCAACCTGCGCAATCGGTGCTCCGTGGTCGCCTTCAATAGTTGGCTCTTATGAATATCAGTACAGAATGGCAGGTTGGTACTATAACACATACTATGTAGGTCCATGCCTTGTATTCCACGGCAATTATGCTTTGCACTCCGTTCTTCTGAACTACGACAACACAGAACATGACGGCAGAGTGGGAGTCGGTATTTCTCACGGGTGTATAAGATTAAAGAAAAATGACATTGACTTTATTGACAGAACTATTCCAGTTGGAACAAGAGTTTATTGCACATATTAAGGAGAGATAAAAATGTTTGATGTGGAAAAGACCACAAAAGATTGTATAGAATGGATAAGAAATTTCTTCCATGAGAACGGCGAGGGTTGTAATGCTGTCGTTGGGATTTCAGGCGGTAAAGACAGCTCCGTTGTGGCAGCCCTTTGCGTTGAAGCTTTGGGAAAAGACAGGGTTATAGGTGTTCTTATGCCATGCGGTGAGCAATTTGATATAGATTGTTCATATCTATTATGCAACCATTTGGGTATTAAACATTATGTTGTAAATGTAAAAGACGCCATTGATGGAGTGTTAAGTAATATTCCCAATGACTTGGAAATATCAGAGCAGACAAAGGTGAATCTTGCACCGAGAATAAGAATGTCAACCCTTTACGCAGTATCCCAGAGTGTAAACGGCAGAGTGGCAAACACCTGTAACTTATCCGAGGACTGGGTAGGCTACTCAACCCGCTACGGTGATTCAGTAGGCGATTTTTCACCTCTGTCAAACCTCACAGTAACGGAGGTTAAGGCGATAGGCAAATACTTAGGTCTACCTGAGGAGTTAGTGGAAAAAACACCTATTGACGGACTATGTGGCAGAACAGATGAAGATAATTTAGGTTTTAGTTATGACACATTGGACAAATATATAAGAGAGGGCATTGAGCCAGAGCCTGAAACAAAGGCACGAATTGACCATTTGCATAGAATAAACCAATTCAAACTTCAACTCATGCCTGTATTTAAGCCGTAAATAAAAAAGCCACTTAAAAAGTGGCTTTTTTATTGTTATAAGCAAAAAGAAACGGTCTGTCTACGGGATAATTTTTGTTGCAGAAGGGACCCACACACCACAGGATTGTATAGTTTTAGATGCAGAACGGACGAGGAGTACCCGACGGCGTATACTTATACTCCGAGCGGTGCTCCTCGTTCGTAACAAAAAAGGAACTTCTTATAAGAAGTTCCTTTGTGGTCTGCACTAAAAACATCAATCCTGATCGTCGTCCATTTCTATGTCAAGTTCAATCTCCTGATTGCAGTTGGGACAAACAATGTTATGGTCCTCATCGAGCATATCAAAATCAACGACTACATCCTCGCCACACTCAGGGCAGGTAATCTCGAATAAATCGTCCTCATCATCCATAAAATCGAACAAGTCGTCCTCATCATCCTCGTAATAATCTTCTTCATCATCGAAATCGTACTCAACATCGCCATCATCAAGAAGATCCGCAACCTCATCATAGATATCCTCAATATCCATCTCCGCTGCATATATTTCCTCGTCCATTTCATCAAGTCGTGCTTCAAGCTCATCATTTCTTGCCCATAGTGCATCAATTTCGTCAGCAGCTTCTGCAAGGACCTCGATTAGCTTTTCGATAAGCTTACCTTCCTCTGACTTCTCGGATAAATTCATACCCTCAACTAAGCCTTTTAAGTATGCTACCTCTTTAGAAATTCCACTCATAGTGTTAACTCCTTTCAATTAAGACAATAGAGAAAATCTATGATTTTCTCTATTACATCTGCTATCTTATTTTGTTACACGCTCCATGTACTCACCTGTTCTTGTGTCAACACGGATAATATCTGAGCCGTCAACGAACAAGGGAACCTGAACAACGGCACCTGTCTCTAATGTTGCAGGTTTTGTAGCACCTGTTGCAGTGTTACCTGCAAAACCAGGCTCTGTCTCAGCGATTGCAAGTTCAACGAATGTGGGGGGCTCAATATCAAATACATTGCCCTTGTATGATAAAATCTTACATACGTCGTTTTCCTTAACAAACTTCATCTTGTCAGCAATATCACCCATAGCGATGGGAAGCATATCAAATGTCTCCTGATCCATGAAATAGTACAAATCGCCATCATTGTATGAATACTGCATATCACGTCTCTCAACGAATGCGTTCTCGAACTTCTCTGTGGGTCTAAATGACTTTTCAACTACGCCGCCTGTAATAACGTTCTTCATCTTTGTTCTTACAAAAGCTGCACCCTTACCAGGCTTTACGTGCTGGAATTCAAGTACCTGCCAATCTCCGCCATCCATTTCGAATGTAACACCGTTTCTGAAATCACCTGCTGTTACCATAATATCATTTCCTTTCCACCCTCTCACGAGGGGTTTATCCTTATTTTCTTTATATACATATATATTCTACCAAAAAACCCACTAAAATGCAAGTCTTGTTTTAGATTATAATAAGTTCCTTAGGTGAATGTGTGAGATTTAGAATTCCATCCTCTGTAACTGCAATTAAATCTTCAATTCTTACACCAAACTCACCGTCAATATAAATGCCCGGCTCAACACTTAAAACATTTCCCACCTCTAAGGTATCACTACTCTTTGGCGAGAACACAGGGCTCTCATGAATATCAATTCCCACGCTATGTCCTAAGGCATGAGTAAAGTTATCACCATAACCTGAATCTAAAATGACTTTACGTGCAATGGTGTCAACATCAACACATTTCATACCAACCGAAACCTTTTCTAAAACCTCATTCTGTGCTCTTAAAACTGTATTATAAACCTCACGCTGTTTTTGTGTGGGTTCACCGAAAATAACAGTTCTTGTCATATCGGAACAGTATCCTTTATAGACACATCCAAAGTCTATTGTGAGAAAATCACCTTTTTCGATAACCTTGTCGGTTGCTATACCGTGAGGCATACATGACCTTACACCCGAAGCGCAGATAGTGTCAAAGGATGTCCTTGTTGCACCCTCACGACGCATAAAGTTCTCAATCTCCGTGGCAACTTCAAGTTCTGTCATTCCCGTCCTTAATTTAGGTAGAATATATGAAAATGCTTGATCTCCTATTGCCTCAGCCTCGGCAATTATTTTAATCTCAACCTTGTCCTTATTTCTTCTCGGGAAATCTATCTCATCCTGTGCGGTTACAAAGGTTTTATTAACTTTGCTCTTTACAGAATTATATTCCCTGACCGAAAATGCTCCGTCGGTAAATTTAATAACATCATTGTCCACAAGACTGAATATTTCGCCCCATCCTTTTCGAATATCCACAAGAGCGAAATCAGGAGCTTCAATTCCCGCCTGAACAAAATATCTTGAATCAGTTATGATAAACTTCCTATCAGGCGTTATCAAAAGATATGCGTCGTCCGATGTGAAGCCACTGTAATAAAATACATTATTGAAGCCCTTAATAAAGACAGCACAGTCCTCGCCAGTCTTACTAAACAGCTTCTCGATGCGGTCAAGCATTTACCAACGCCTCCAAAGCATAGTTATATCCCTCAAAACCAAGACCGCAGATTTGTCCTACACATTCTGCAACTGTAACCGAATTATGGCGGAACTCCTCACGCTTATGAATGTTTGAGATATGTACCTCTATTGTGGGAATTTTAACTGAGCCTAATGCGTCTCGGATAGCATAGGAATAATGGGTAAAAGCACCTGGGTTAATAATCAAACCATCGTAAACACCTAATGCATCCTGAATTTTTGTGCAAATCTCACCCTCACAGTTACTTTGATAAAAATCAACCTCGCAACCAAGTGCATCTGCTTTTGCTTTAATCTGTGCCTCCAAGTCAGCCAGAGTATTACCGCCGTAAATTTCAGGCTCTCGAACACCTAACATATTAAGATTTACTCCGTTTATTACAAGTATCTTCTTCATAAGCTTTCTATCTCCTTAAATAATTCACTTACTATTTCGTTCTCTTTAACCTTGCGAACTATCTCACCTTTACGGAATATAAGGCCCTCGCCTTTTCCACCTGCAATGCCAATGTCTGCATCACGGGCTTCACCTGGGCCGTTTACAACACAACCCATAACTGCTACCTTTAAGGGTTTGTCAATATCTTTTAGTTTATCCTCAACCTCGTTTGCAATAGATATTAAATCTATCTGCGTTCTTCCGCAGGTAGGACACGATACAAGCTCAACTCCGCCTTTTCTTAAACCTAAGACTTTGAGGATGTCCTTTGCAAGATAAATCTCACGAACGGGGTCTGCCGTCAAAGATACTCGCATTGTATCTCCTATCCCCTGTGATAGCAAAGCACCAATTCCAACACTCGATTTTATTGTGCCCATTCTCTCCGTTCCCGATTCCGTTACACCAACATGGAGCGGGATATCGGAAATTTCTGCAAATTTACGATATGCTTCAAGCATTGTTGGAACATTTGAAACTTTAATTGATACTACAATATCATTAAAATCAACACGATGCAGTAGTTCCACATGCTCCATCGCACTCTCTACCAATGCATCTGCCGTAACACCACCGAACTTTTTAAGTTTTGTCTTGTCAAGAGAACCCCCATTCACTCCTATGCGAATGGGAATTCCGCGGTCCTTAGCCATATCCGCTACAAGTTTAACCCTATCCATATCACCAATGTTGCCTGGGTTTATTCTCACCTTGTCAATGCCGTTTTCCATACTCCTGAGAGCAAGTCGGTAGTCAAAGTGAATGTCTGCAACAAGAGGAATATGAATTTGCTTTTTTATCTCCTTTATGGCCTCTGCCGCTTCCATATCAGGCACCGCCACACGGATAATCTCACATCCCGCGTGTTCAAGGTCAAGTATCTGCTTGACTGTTCCCTTTACATCACGAGTGTCAGTATTACACATGGACTGAATTGATACAGGGTTTCCGCCGCCTATTTTAACATTTCCAACCTGTACTTCTCTTGTTTTTCTCATATTATCACTTCCCTAAAAGTCGCATAATATCATTAAATGATACAAACACCGCCAATGCAATAAACAAAGCAAAGCCTATGGCGTGAACAAGTCCTTCTTTCTCTGCGGGTATTCTCTTGCGGGTTATTAACTCCACAACCATAAAGAATAGCCGTCCGCCGTCAAGAGCAGGTATTGGTAACAAGTTAAATACACCTAAGTTAATAGTTAATAACGCCGTTAAATTCAAAACGTACAGCCAACTCTTGCTTCCTGAATTTACTGCATCATTTACTACCGTTACTACTCCTACGGGGCCTGAAACGCTTTCCATTCCTGCATCACCCGTTATAAGATCCCACAAGGAATGATATACAAGCTTCACCACAAACTTTGTCTGGTGCCATGCCTCACCCCAGATGTTTAAGAATGTTACTTCCTCTCTTTCAGGAGTAAAGCCAATTATGAGCCTGTCAACTGTACGGGACTTACCAACAAGGCTTTCATCCTTTGGTACAGTTTCGCTATACTCTACCACACTATCACTGATAAGTGTGCCATTTACGTATTCATTCAAGCGAATATCTGTATTGGTGTAGTTATATACAACCTTGCTTGTGCTGGGCTTAAAGCTCAGCTCGTGTTTGCCGTCATCTCTTTTTACAACAATCTTGCATTCACTATCTGCCGTGAATTCCTCCGTATATAAAGTAATATCGGAATATGTGCTGACGTTCTTGCCGTTAATCTTAACAATCTCATCACCTGGCATAAGTCCTGCCTCTATTGCATAACTTCCCTCAACGGGCTTTGCAACATAATTTGTTACAATATCACCGCTACCAGGGATAATTGCAAGGAACAGTATAAAACCAAGAATAATATTGGCAACACCACCTGCAACCACTACAATTATTCTTTTCCAGACCTTTTGATTACAAAAAGCTCTCGGGTCCTTTGACTCTTCATCTTCTCCCTCAAACTTGCAGTATCCGCCAAAGGGTATAAGTCGAAGAGAATACTGTGTCTCCGTTTTCTTACTCTTAAAAAGTACAAGACCAAAGCCTATGGCATATTCCAGTACTTTTATTCCCAAAAGCTTTGCGGTTATGAAATGACCAAACTCATGGAGCGAAATCATCACTAAGAATATAAGAATTGTAACAATAGCTGTAACCAACCGCCATTACCTCCTGATTATATGAACTTGCCTCTAACCCTCTCCCTCGCCTCGCGGTCTGCATTGTAAATATCCGAAAGGGTCGGGTTAATAATATTATTATGCATATTCATTGCATATTCTATCGCTTCTGTAATTTCTAAATATTTTATCTTGCCAGACATAAAGAGTTTTACCGCTTCCTCATCTGCACCGTTAAATACAGTTGCCAGAGTTCCGCCCTCTCGTCCCGCACGTTTTGCAAGTTCAAGAGCATAGAATGTTTCCGTATCGGGCTTCTCAAACGTCAATGCACCGTATTTCGTTAAATCAAGCTCGTTCTTTGGAATTGATAAACGATTTGGATATGTCAAAGCATACTGAATGGGTAACCTCATATCAGGTGCTCCAAGCTGTGCAATAACCCCGTTATCGCGGTACTCAACGGCAGAATGAACAACACTCTGTCGGTGAACCAAAACCTCTATTTTGTCAACAGGTACATCAAACAACCATTTCGCCTCAATTATTTCAAGGCCTTTGTTAACAAGAGTTGAAGAGTCTATTGTAACCTTAGCTCCCATATCCCAGTTAGGATTATGCAAAGCATCCTCTAATGTTACATTCTCCAAGTCTGACTTTTTCTTGCCATAAAATGTACCGCCTGATGCAGTTAGTATAATTCTCTTTAATTCATCTTTATCTGCCATTGACTCCATTGACTGAAAAATAGCAGAATGCTCACTATCAACGGGTATAATTGCTTTGCCATACTCCGCTTCAAGTTCCTTTATAACATTACCCGCCGCAACCAAGGTCTCCTTGTTTGCTAAGGCAACTCTTTTTCTCTCTTTAATTGCCGCAATGGTAGGCTCAATTCCTGCCATTCCCACAACCGCCGCAATAACCGCATCAGCTGAGGGCAACGCCGCACATTCAATTACACCCTCCATTCCGCCTGTTACGCGAATTGAAGTGTCGCTTAATCTTGCCCTTAAATCTTTTGCACAATTCTCATCTGCCACCGCCACAAGCTTAGGGTTAAATTCCCTTGCCTGTGCCTCTAACATTTCAACATTGGAATTGGCACAAATGGCATCAACCTTAAATTTATCACTATGGTCGCGGACAATATCAAGGGTCTGTGTACCGATAGAGCCCGTAGAACCTAAAATGGATATATTCATAACTTTCTCTCCTTTTCAAAAGGATGTGTTTTTGTATCGCCCCTATTATGCAACTACAAATAAGAACAAATAATAAACGATGGGTGCAATAAACATTACACTGTCAAATCTATCCATAAACCCGCCGTGTCCAGGGAATATCCATCCATAGTCCTTAATTCCCGCATCACGCTTAATTGCAGACGCCGCTAAATCACCAAGTTGAGATAATGCGGATGCTACAAATCCGATTAATGCATACATGATATAGTCTATTGTCTGGGGACCTACTTTTAGCAATGGGTAATCGCATTTAGCCAAAATATAAGCATATAAGACGCACAACAGAGCAGTTATAATAACCGCACCTACTGCACCCTCAACGGTTTTCTTGGGACTAACATGAGGAATAAGCTTGTGTTTTCCTAAAAATGTTCCGCAGAAATATGCCGCCGTATCACTACCCCATGCAATTATAAAGATAATTGCCATAACTGCAATTCCCATTTCACTGTAAAGGCGTGGAATATAGCTCATAAAAAGCACTACATATACAGTCATAAGCTGGGTTGAAAATATCTCCTTATAATCAGTCTTTCCGTGTAGAAAAACAAGAAATACCATGGCAATTGTTATGGACATTGCCATTGCCAAGGCAAACTGTGAAAAAACAATTCCTGCCATTAAAATTAGCCCTGTTATGTAGCCTGAAACCTTAACGGCACAGTTTTTCGTAATTGCCCCATATGCCTCGTATAACATAAATAAAATCACAAGTCCCATTGCAACAGTAAAAGGAACCTCACCTAAAAGCAAAACTCCGATAAAAACAATTAATGCCACAACGGCAGTTATAATTCTCGTAAGCATAATCTCTCTCCTTATATTCCGCCGAAGCGTCTGCCTCTGCCCTGGAATATTCTTATACATTCGTGTAAATCGCGGGGTTTGAAATCTGGCCACGCCTTTTTAACAAAAACCATTTCTGCATAGCTGACCTGCCAAAGCATGAAGTTTGATAGTCTCACCTCACCGCTTGTTCTTATAAGTAAATCTACATCAGGCTGCCCCGCCGTATAAAGACGGCTCTCTATTGTGTCCTCTGTAACGTCTGACACATCCATACTACCGTTTTTAACATCTTCACAAATTGTTTTAACGGCATTTGTAATCTCCTCACGACCACCATAGTTTAAGGCAATGTTCATAACAATGCCGCTACGATTTGCAGTTAGCTTCTCCGTCTTTTCAATCTGTCTGCACATTTCGTCGCTAAGTTCTTTTCGTGAGCCGATAGCACGGATACGGACATTTTCTCCTGCGAGAGTTTTCTCGGCGTTAATAAGATAGTCCATCAGAAGATTCATTAAGTAATCAACCTCTGCCTGAGGGCGTTTCCAGTTTTCCGTTGAGAAAGCATATACAGTTATATACTTAACTCCTAAATTATTTGCCTCTGTAACTACCTTTTTAAGAGCATCGGCACCTGCTTTATGACCCGCAGAACGCGGTAAACCACGACGTTTTGCCCATCTGCCGTTACCGTCCATTATAACTCCAATATGTTGGGGCAGATTATTTAAGTCAATGTCGTTTGCCTTGGTTTTTTTGAAAAACATAGTACCAACCCTCCCTCAATAATGCGAAAAACAGTATCATACCCAAAATATGATACTGTTTATTTTTCAGTTTAGATTTCTGTGATTTCCTTTTCCTTATCAGCAGTAATATCATCAATTTCCTTGATGTATTTGTCTGTCAGGTTCTGGATATCTTTCTCAATTGTCTTCAAATCGTCCTCGGTAATCTCGCCGTCCTTCTTCTGCTTCTTGTAAGCTTCAATACCATCACGACGTGCATTACGAATCTGCACTTTTGCTTCCTCAGCATATTTCTTAACCTGTTTAACAAGTTCACGACGACGCTCTTCTGTAAGAGGCGGGAAGTTAAGTCTTATAACTTTACCGTCATTCTGAGGAGTAATGCCAAGCTCTGATGCATTAATAGCCTTCTCAATCTCTTTAAGAACTGATGCATCCCAAGGCTGAATAACAAGTGATCTGGGCTCAGGTGTTGAAATTGAACCAACCTGCTGGATAGGTGTCATTGTACCATAGTAATCAATGGCAATCTTATCCAATACAGCTGCATTAGCACGACCTGCACGGATAGTCTTAAACTCTGAAACA
Organism: Candidatus Ornithomonoglobus sp.; assembly: GCA_045539555.1. Lineage (GTDB taxonomy): Bacteria > Bacillota > Clostridia > UBA1381 > UBA1381 > Ornithomonoglobus. The sequence continues at coordinate 10,666 of JAZQFP010000001.1, read as the reverse complement.
AGTCCGTTAATGCGTTTTTCCATTTTTTCTTCTATTTCAGGATATTTTCCCATTTTTAATCTCCTCCTAAGGTGTAAATTATTCGCCCTTTAAGTTCACAAGGGTGCCTATCTTTTCGCCCTTAACCGCACGAACAATGTTCTCGGGATCATTAAGGCCAAATACAAGAATTGGCATATTATTATCACGGCAAAGTGATGCTGCCGTTGAGTCCATAACGCCTAAGTTCTTTGATAAAATATCAGAGAATGAAAGATTTGAATATCTCTTTGCATCAGGATTAATATTGGGGTCGCTGTCGTACACCGCATCAACCTTTTTAGCAAGTAAGATTACATCAACATCCATTTCTACTGCACGAAGCGCAGCAGCTGTATCTGTTGACATAAACGGGTTACCTGTTCCACAACCAAAGATTACGACTCTGCCCTTTTCCAGATGACGTACTGCACGGCCTCTTATATATGGCTCTGCAATCTGTCTCATTTCAATAGCAGTTTCAACTCTTGTTTCTACCCCAACTGCCTCTAATGCAGAGCATAGGGCAAGTGAGTTTATAGCAGTTGCAAGCATACCCATATGGTCGGCACGGGTACGGTCCATATTCTCGCTTGAACGACCACGCCAGATGTTACCACCGCCAACAACGATTGAAACCTCACAACCCATTTCAACTATCTTTTTAATGTACTCTGAAATGTCATTTACAGTCTTTTCATCAATGCCAAAGCCCTGCTCTCCTGCCATTGCCTCGCCACTGACTTTAAGTAATACTCTCTTATATTTCATCTTCATAAGCGCCCTCCCATTAACCTAAGTTAAACATTAATGAGATAAGGTTTGAAGGATTTGATTTTGCGTACTCAACCTTAGCAGTTGAAGCGTCAACATAAATATACTGACCGCTTATTCTCACATCATAAATATTACCGTCAAGCTTAACATACGAATCATCGGGCTGATATTTAACCGCGCCTATTTCATTTTCCACTCTCTTAGGTGTGGGATCTGCACCGCCTAATATCAATGTTACACCATTGATAACTGAGTTTTTAACCTCAACGCCTCTTGTGTCTACGCTATATGCAATTACAAGACTCTTGTTTGACTTCATGCCATCAATTACAACACCGCCTGAACGAACCATAACAAATTCATCACCTATACCTGCATATGTACCTGGCTCGTCAATATAACGGTCTACGATTGAGTCCATAAGTAGTGCAAACTCACCACGTGTAATATATGATGTAGGCTTTAACTTACCGTCAATACCTGTCCAACCGCCGTTGCCTACTATGTACTTGGCACCATTAACTGCCCAAGCTGCAATTTCGCCCTTATCAGCAAATGTGTTAAGTACTGCCTCATCTACATCGCCTAACAACATACCTGTGTTTGAAACCTCATAGGGCTCAAAAGCAAAAACTCTTGATAGAACAATATATGTCTCCTGGAATGTAATATTACGCTCAGGTGAGAAAGTTGAGTCGTTATCACCCTCAAAAGCACCCATTGCAACTGACTTTGATACTGCATCAAAATACCATGAGTCCAAGGGGACATCGCTGTATAACTTTCCTGTTGTTTCTGTTGCACCAAATGCACGTGTAATAATAGCTGCCATTTCAGCTCTTGTAATTAGGTTATCAGGCTTTACTGTGCCATCATCATAACCATTAATAAGTCCTGCATCTACTGCGTGCTGCATAGCCACACCAATTTCACCTGTGGGCATATCTGAAAATGCATTTGCACTTACAGTAATTCCCATTGCAATGGCAAAGGCTGATATAATTGAAATAATCTTTGTCTTCTTCATTTTCTTGTTCCTTTCATACTAATTATATTATAACCCCATTATACACTATTTCAACTAAATTGTCCATATCTTTTTATAAATATTCTCAAAATATCTTGCATTTTGAGCACTGTTTGTGTATAATATTACTGTAAAAACCTATGGGAGATTATTTCAAATGAGATATAAAATAGCTGACATTGTTGTGGAAATGAATGTACATCTTCCTCGTCTTAGCCGTCAGGCGAAAGATTACATATATGAGGGAGACGAGCCCACTAATGTGTCAATTGAATTAAGCGAGGAGTTTTTTGAAGCCCGACAAAGCGAAAATCCGCATCTGGACTATGATATGATTGAATACATATTTATGGGCGCTGAGTATTACAATACCCTTATTCACTATGACGGTCTTTTGCTCCATTCATCATGTGTCGTTTATAATGACCGTGCATATCTTTTTTCCGCCCCCTGCGGAACGGGTAAATCAACCCATACACAGATATGGTTAAAACGTTTCCCCGGTGCATACATCCTTAATGATGATAAACCCGCTATCCGTATAACTCCTGACGGAGTTTACGCATACGGCACACCTTTTTCAGGTAAAACTGATCTGAATGTAAATAATGGCGTTAAAATCGGTGGAATATGCGTGATAGGGCGTGATACAACAAACCATATCGAAAAGATTTCTGCCGAGGAAGCATTGTTTAATATTCTTAACCAGACAGTTCGTCCTGATAAAGAAGAGGTTATGGACAAGCTTTTAGTAACATTGGATACTGTTCTTCGTGAGGTCCCCGTTTACAGACTATACTGTAATATGGAGCTTGAAGCGGCAGAGGTTTCTTATAACGGAATGAAAGAGGATAAATAATTATGAAAACAAAAAGAGGTTTTATGCTAAGAAAAGTGGCAGATAAACATATCGTCGTACCCATTGGCAAGGCTTCTGTTGAATTTAACGGTCTTATCACCCTTAATGAAACAGGTGCTTTCTTATGGGAAAGATTACAAAAAGGTGCAACCGAAGATAGTCTTTTAGCCGATATTCTTGCAGAATATGATGTTGATGAGGCAACAGCAAAAGCAGGAATTGAAAGCTTCTTGAACACCGCCCGTAATGCTGACCTTATTGATGAGGAGAACTAAATGAATATAATAGTAAACGTATCTAAGAGCTGGGCCATTGGCAAAGATAACGGGCTTTTGTTCCACATATCTCAGGATATGAAATTCTTTAAGAGTCATACTCAGGAAAAAACCGTTGTTATGGGAAGAAAGACATTGGAATCACTTCCTGGTAGCAACCCCTTACCCAACAGACAAAATATAGTTCTTACCCGTGATGAAAACTTCAAAAAAGATGGTGTTACGGTATATCACTCTATTGAGGAGTTATTGCAAAACATTGGTATTGTCGAGAGCTTTGATACTTATGTAATAGGTGGCGAAAGCATATACAAAGAACTTGCCCCCTATTGTTCAAAAGCTTATGTAACCAAGGTTGATGCAGAGGCAGAGAACGCAGATGCATTTATGGTAAACCTTGATAATGACCCTAAATGGAAAATCACCGACGAGAGTGAAGAATTCGAAGAAAAAGGATACAAGTTTAAGTTCGTAACATATACTCAGGAATAAAAACAACCCTTTCGGGTTGTTTTTTTGTTCACTTTAACGTAGTCTTTGCATAATATATTACAAAGGAGTGGTATTATGAACTTAAATGATATGCTTAATAATTTCAATGAAAATCAAATGAAGCAAATAAATGATTTCCTTAAATCTGAACAAGGCAAGAACTTTGCTAATGGCCTTACTCCGCAGAAAAAGGACGAACTGTTCCGTCAGTTTATGAGCCTTGATCCTGACATTATAAAATCAAAGCTGAATGGTATTTCCAAAGAGGATATATTGCGCTTTCTTAAATAAGGGGTGATACAAATGTCAGATATGTTAGACACACTCAAAGGGCTTTTAGGTGATAATGCAGACGAAAAGCTTGATGGAATCATGAAAATAATTAACCCTGACGGCGCACCCTCTCCGTCCGTACAAACTAATGAAAGTTTTAATGAACAAAGTGAGATTTCACCCGAAATGATTAATATGTTAAAATCAGCTATGTCCAAAATGGGAAATGGCATAAAAGACGACCGTACAAAACTTCTCATGTCCTTAAAGCCTTACATGGGAGAAAATCGGCAATCTACCATTGACAGCGCCATAAGAATGCTTAACTTATCACAATTCAGCGAATTTTTCAAGGGGGTAATCTAAATGTATAGGTCGTACAGTGTAAATGATATGCCTCGGCCCGTTCCACCTAAACCTGCTACTGCTCCCCCGCCAAAACCTGTACCGCAAAAACCCACACCACCGCCGCAGATTATAAAAGGAATAAACGACGATGACCTTATTCTGATTCTCGTTATTTTTATTCTTCTTATGTGCAACTGCGATGACAAGCTTCTCTTAATAGCCTTGGTATATGTGTTTTTATCAGGTTATATGGAAAAATAAAAAACCCGCATTTAACGGTTAAAATGCGGGTTTTTATTTATTATATCAAGCGCCTCATCCAAGGCATTTTTATAGCTTAAATTTATAATTCTTTCGTCTCTTCTGAACCATGTAAGCTGACGCTTTGCATAGTGTCGGGAATTTTGCTTAACGGCGTCAAGTGCCTCATCTAAGGTTACCTCACCCATAAGATATGCTATAATCTCCTTGTAGCCTATACCCTGCATAGAATTCAAATCACGGGTATAACCCTTATCTAAAAGAGACTTCACTTCATCAATAAGCCCTGCCTTAACCATTAAATCAACGCGACTGTTAATTCTCTCATATAACTCCTCGCGGGGACGGTCAATAAGAAACATTACAGGCTCGTATCGGCTTTCTTTTTTCTTTGTTTCTTCCTGATGCTCGGATATGGGGACACCGCTTATCTTAAAAAACTCAATAGCCCTAATAACTCGTTTTAAGTTGTTTGGGTGTAATCTCTCCGCCGACACGGGGTCAAACTCACGAAGTATTTCTATAAGCTTTTCTCCGCCCTCATTTTCTGCAAGAGTTCGCAATTCCTCACGAAGCTTATAGTCATTTTCAAATTCACCAAACTCTACATCATCGATAACACTATTGATATATAAGCCTGTGCCACCACACATAACAGGAATTTTCCCACGGCTTACAATGTCAGCAATTCTTGTATGGGCAACACCTACATAATCAGCAACAGAGAATTCTATCCTCGGGTCTACAAAATCAATAAGATAATGAGGACATTTTTCTCTTTCCTCTTTTGTTGGCTTTGCCGTGCCAATATCCATATATTTATATATCTGCATACTGTCGGCAGATACTATCTCTCCACCAATAGTGTTTGCAATGTCAATGGCAAGGTCAGTTTTGCCTGATGCCGTAGGCCCTGCCACTACAATTATAGGAATTTTCATACTATTCTCTTAAAATCCTTTTCAATTTCTTTCTTGCTCATAGAAATAACAATAGGTCTGCCGTGCGGACAAGAATTAATGTTTTCCAAAGCAAATACTTTCTCCACAAGTTTTTCCATTTCTGTATGGGTTATGTGCATATTTGCTTTTATTGATGCCTTACAGGAAATAGAATAAAGCATACGCTCTTTCTTTTCGTCAATAATTTCCTGACGGTTTGACGCAATTTCGTCAACGAGTTCAAGGAATAAATCTTCACAATCACTCCAACCCACTCCTGACGGAATAGCGCTAAGGGATACATTAACTCCGTCTATGGTAAATTCAAAACCCATTTTAGTCAAAAGCTCATAGTTTTCCTGTGCCGTTTCGGCCTCGGCTGCGGTAATAGCAAACTCCACAGGCATAAGCACCATCTGTGATGTTACTCCGCTTTCTGTAAGCTCTTTTTTAAGGGCCTCAAAGTTTAATCTTTCGTGAGCGGCATGTTGGTCAATTATAAGCATTTCCTCGCCTTTTTCAACAATTATATATGTGTTAAACAACTGACCTATAACAATGAAATCGTCGCCACTGAAAAGATTATTATGAATATCGTTTTCGCTGTCGTTAACCGTTACCTCGTCCATACTCTTCATGGCCTTTGTTCTTGCTATTAAAAGCTCATACGGAGTATTATCAGAGATGAAATATCCCGTTTCATCCGCTATTTCGTGTATGCAATGCATAAAACACTTAAACTCATCTCCACGGGTGTTCATATCCTCATTATACCCCAAAAGCTTAATGGGACGGTTGAACAATCTCGCTTCTTGAAGTTTTCTTGCAATATCTTTATATTTATCACAGTACAGCGTTATAAACGCCTGATTAGGCGTTCCGTCTGTCTTAAAATATTTTCTCTTACGGCGTTTGAAATCTGCTTTTTCCTTTTCCGTCATTTCCGCTTCTGTTTTGTGATTTACATCAACGGATACAATATGGAAATACTGAGGAACATCATTTATATTAACCTCTTCTCTCCGAGGTGTCTCTTCTACCCTTTCATGCTTAACTGTCTTAACAGGCTGAGGTCTTTCAATAATCTGGGGGTTATAACTTGTCGTTCTTGCTGTTAAGATTTCTGCCTTTGATGTCTCCTTAGATGTTGACCATAAAAGTGTCTCCTGCTCACCGCCAAAGGTTTTGAAATTCTCAATTGAAAGTCTTGCTTCCTTCTTAGTGTCGCGTTCAATGGTCGGAACATTAGGGACTTTATAAAGTGCTTCCTTGACCGCTGAATATACTGCTTTATAAATTAGTTCATCATTAGAAAATTTACATTCAAGTTTTGTAGGATGAACATTTATATCCACCTTGTGTGGCTCTATTTCAATATTAAGAACCGCCATAGGGAACTTGCCTATCATAACCTGATTCTTATATGCTTCCTCTACTGCACGGCATATAAGAGCACTCTTTATATATCTGCGATTAACAAAGAATGATTCATAATTTCGGTTGGGTCGGCTCACTGTTCCAGGCCCTATAACACCCGTTATATGAATATCATCAAAATTATAATCTACATCAATAAGCTTTGTAGCATAATCTTTGCCATAAACTGCATAAACCGCATTTTTTAGTCGGTTATCACCTGATGAGAAAATAACCTCTTTTCCATCGCGGATAAACTTAAAGGAAATCTGGGGATATGAAAGAGTATATCTCTCAATTATGTCTCCCACATATGCACCCTCTGTCTGGGGCTTTTTTAAGAATTTCTTTCTTGCGGGGGTATTAAAGAACAAGTCTTTAACTTCAACAATCGTACCGTTAGGCGTTCCCATATCCTTGGATGAGACAATCTTTCCACCCTCACATGTTACACATATACCATCTGTATCTTCGGGACGCTTTGTGTAAATCTTAGCTTTCGATACAGCACCTATTGACGATAATGCCTCACCACGAAAACCAAGGGTGAATATGGCATCTAAGTCCTCACCTGTTCTGATTTTACTTGTTGCATGGCGAAGAAAACAAATTTGTGCATCTTCTTCGCTCATACCTGAACCATTATCTGCAACACGAATAAGGGATACACCGCCATCAGCAATAGTTACTGTTATGGTGGTTGCCCCTGCATCAATGCTGTTTTCTACCAGTTCCTTAACAATTGAAAGAGGGCGTTCTACTACCTCACCCGCTGCAATCATATTTGAAACTGACTTATCAAGGATATGTATCTTACCCATATCGTTTACCTCTTATATTTCCTTTGCTCTCTGGGATAATTTATACAGTCTGTTCATAGCATCAATGGCATTCATTGTTGTAACATCCATTGTCTGTAATTCACGAATAATCTCACGGCTTTCCAAATCATCAAGTCCCATCTGCGGAGATACAACTGTCTCTCTTGCCTGTGCTTCCTGCAAGGTAATCTCCTCACCATCAGCAATGGAATTCAAGATTTCTTTGGCACGAACGATTACTGCTTTTGGAACACCCGCCAGAGCCGCAACCTCAATACCGTAGCTCTCATCTGCACCGCCGCGGACAATTCTGCGAAGGAATGTTATATCATCCCCCTCTTTGTTAACGGCAACACGAAAGTTCTTAACTCCGTCAAGTTTTCCTTCAAGCTGTGTCATTTCATGGTAATGGGTTGCAAACATCGTCTTTGCACCAATTACCTTTTTGTCGTTAATATATTCTGCTACTGCCCACGCAATTGACAAACCGTCAAATGTACTGGTGCCTCTGCCTATCTCATCAAGTATAATCAACGAGCGGTTTGTAGCATGTTTTAAGATATTTGTAACCTCTGTCATTTCAAGCATAAATGTACTTTGACCTGACGCAATATCATCACTTGCACCAACACGTGTGAATATTCTGTCAACAACACCTATTCTCGCATACTTTGCAGGAACAAAACTGCCTATCTGTGCCATAAGGGTTATTATGGCGGTCTGGCGCATATATGTTGACTTACCTGCCATATTAGGACCTGTAAGTATCATAAGTCTGCTATCATCTGTATCAAGGTACGTATCATTGGGAACAAATATGTTGTCCCGTGATAGAAGTTCCACAACAGGATGTCTGCCCTCTTTAATATCAATCACCTTGTCATCTGAAATCTCAGGCATTACATAGTTGTTTCTGTGGGCAACTGTTGCAAGAGATGCTAAAACGTCAGTAACAGAAATAATCTCAGCCGCAGATTTAAGTCTTTCAAGTTCACCCTCTAATGTGTCTCTTAAAGCATTAAACAATTCAATTTCAAGGGCTTTTAGTCTCTCGTCTGCACCTAAAACTGTGTTTTCTATTTCCTTTAACTTTGGTGTTACATAACGCTCTGCATTAGTTAATGTCTGTTTTCTTATCCATTCATCAGGCACTAATTCCTTGTAGGAATTTGTAACTTCAAGATAGTAGCCGAATACTCGGTTATAACCTTTTTTAAGCTTGGTTATACCCGTTCTCTCCCTCTCCTCTTCAAGAAGCTCATCTATCCATTGGTTACCACTCGCCTTGGCATTTCTAAGACGGTCTACCTCATCATTAAAGCCGTCCTTAATCATTCCGCCGTCGCGGACAATCGCAGTTGCATTCTCCTCATCAATGGCTGCCTCAATTAAATCTCTGACATCTTCAAGTATATCAAGCCTTGTATACATAGCCTTAAACAAAGGCGCTTTAAGCCCTGATAAAATATATTGAAGCTGTGGCAACTGTTTTAATGTCTGCTTTAAGGATACCATATCCTTTGGAGTTACCGTGTGAAGTGCAATTCGGCTTATAATTCTCGATATATCATAAGTCTTATTCAAAGCCTCTCGGATATCATCACGGACCATAACATCATCGACAAGCTCTTTAACTGACATAAGGCGTAAATTAATATCCTTACTGTCTCTTAAAGGTCTTTCTATCCAACGTTTCAGTCGGCGTCTGCCCATAGATGTACGGGTTTTGTCGAGTACCCAGAAAAGTGAGCCTATCTTACTCTTGTCTCGCATAATCTCTGTAATTTCAAGATTACGGCGTGTTGCATAATCAAGCTCTACATAATTATCTGCACGGTATATTGTGATTTTATTTATGTACTTAATCTCACATTTTCTGGCGTAACGGATGTAATTGAGAGCCGCCGCAATGGCATTCTGGCAGTTTTTCTTTGTTATAATTTCAAGCTGATCCATATTCTGGCCAAACTGCGCCTCAATAAGCTCAGCAGGGTTATCGGAAAAGACATCCTCTTTTACTGTACACTTTATTCGGATATTGGTTTCAATCTCACGGCGAAGCTTCTCGGGGAAATTAGAATTAACTACAATTTCCTTAGGTGAATAACTTGCAAGTTCGTCTATAACAGAATGACGGTTTGAAAACTCCGTTGCAAGAACCTCACCTGTTGATGTATCCGCCGCGCAAAGTCCCATACTCTTTTCGCCATAACTAAGGGTTACAAGGTAATTGTTACTGCCCTCATCCAAAATTGCTTCACTTACAGTTGTACCAGGAGTAATAATTCTTACTACTGCACGTTCTACCATTCCCTTTGCTTCCTTAGGGTCCTCTATCTGCTCACAAATTGCAACCTTGTACCCCAATGCAATAAGTCGGGAAATATACACATCCGCAGAATGGAACGGAACACCGCACATGGGTGCGCGTTCCTCTAATCCACAATCGCGTCCCGTTAAAGTAAGCTCTAATTCACGGGATACCGTTACCGCATCGTCAAAGAACATTTCATAGAAATCTCCAAGACGGTAGAAAACTACGCAGTCTTTATATTCTTCTTTTACTTTTAGATAATGCTCCATCATAGGAGACAGTTTTCCAGCCATTTTTTCTCCCCCGAATTAGTGACATCCTCCACAGGTGCTACAATCGTGTGTGCAATCACCTGTTGACCCTGTAATATAAAAATTAATAATTGTATTTATTTGATTTACCATTTTATCAAAGGCTTCTTTTTTAGCCACATAATCACGGATAAGAGGTGCTTTCTCGCAAAGCTCCTCAAATGCCTTGTTGTTTGCCTCAACCGCATCCTCGCGGCTGATTTTACCATTCTGCATATCACGGGCAAGGTTTAAGCGATTAAGATTAAACTCACTCATCGCCTCCTGTGTTGCCTCGTCATTCTTCTGTGCCTCCTCGGCCTCTTTATATGCTTTCATTTCCTCGCTGTCCTGAATCATTTGTCCAAGTTCGCGGGTCTTTTCAAATATTGTCATTCTACTAATTCTCCTTCTAAACTGAATTGTTTTGGATTTGTAATCCTCACTTTCACATATTCCCCTTCAAGGGACTTATCGCCCTTAAAGTTTACAAGCTTACCGCCGTTTGTACGACCGCTTAATATCGTATCGTGGGTATGGCTTACGCCGTCAAC